>CAZLRW010000041.1:0-30822 GCA_964561925.1 uncultured Flavobacteriaceae bacterium | reverse complement strand
GAAACCGCCGCACCCGGTCGACGAAGTCGGTGACGTCCTCATCGTCGAACGCATTCTCGAGCGAGAGCATCGGCACGCCGTGCTTGACCTTGCCGAACTTGCCCATCGCCGCATACCCGACGCGCCGCGACGGACTGTCGGAACGGATGAGTTCGGGAAAGCGCGCCTCGATCGCCGTGTTGCGCTTCTTCAGCGCGTCGTAATCGGCGTCCGAAATCGTCGGCGCATCCTCGGCGAAGTAGCGCTTGTCGTGCTCGGCGATCTCGCGCGCGAGCCGCTCCAGCTCCGCCGCCGCTTCCTTTTCCGTCAGCTTCGCAACCGGCGGAGCCTTGCTCACGTCGCCCGCCGCCGCTTGGGCACGCCCTCCGCCGCGCCGCCGATGAGCCGGTCGGCTGCGGCGCGCGCCTCGTCCGTCACCTTGGCACCGGCCAGCATGCGCGCGATCTCCTCGCGCCGCCCGGCGGCGTCAAGCGTCTCGACGCGCGTGGTCATCGCGCCCGCAGCCATCGCCTTGGCGACGCGCAGATGATGCGTCCCGCGCGCCGCCACCTGGGGCGAATGCGTCACGACCAGCACCTGCTCGCCCTTGGCCAACCGCGCCAAGCGTTCGCCGACCGCATCCGCGACCGCCCCGCCCACGCCGCGGTCGACCTCGTCGAAGATCAGCGTGGACGCCGACCCTTCGTCCGCAAGCGCCACCTTCAACGCCAAGATGAACCGCGCCAGCTCGCCGCCGGAAGCGATCCTGGTCAGAGCCCCGAACGGCGCGCCCGGGTTCGTCGCCACCATGAACTCCACGCGGTCGTGCCCCAAAGGTCCCGCATCCGCACGGTCGATCTGCGTGCGGAACAGCGCATTCGCGAGCTTGAGCGGGGCCAGTTCCTTCGCCACGCGTTGATCGAGCTGCGTCGCCGCCCGCCCGCGCGCCGCCGACAGCGCCGCCGCCGCCGCATCATAGGCCTTGCGCGCCGCCGCCTTCATCCGTTCGAGTTCGGCCGCGCGGCTCAGACCGCCGGCCAGCACCGCGAGCTTCGCCTCCGCATCCGCGCGCTTCGCCGCGAGCGCATCGCACGTCCCACCGTACTTGCGCGCCGCCGCCCTGAGCGCAAAGAGCCGCGTCTCGGCTTTCTCAAGCGTGTTCGCATCGAACGCGAGCCCACGCGCCGCCGCCTCGACGGCCCGGCGCGCCTCGGCCGCCTCGATGACGGCGCGGTCCAGCGCCCCGACCGCCGTGTCGAGCCGGCCCTGCGCAACGCTCTGCGCCCGGCTCAAGCGACGGAACGCGAGGCTCATGCGCGCTTCGACCCCACCCTGCCCCGATAACGCCTCGACCGCTTCGGTGAGATCGCTCGAAATCTTCTCCGCCGCCATCATCACGGCACGCGAACTCGCAAGCTCGGCTTCCTCGCCCGGCCGCGGATCGAGCGCGCGCAGCTCTTCGGCCATGTGCTTCAGGTACTCGACATCCTGCGTCGCGCGCGCCTGGATCTCGGCTTCGCTCCTGACCGCCTCTTCGGCGGCGGCGAGCGTCCGCCAGGCAGCCTCGACATTCGTGACGTCGTCGCTCAAGGCACCGAACGCATCGAGCAATTGCCGGTGACCCGCCGCGTCAAGCAGGCCGCGATCGTCGTGCTGTCCATGAATCTCAAGCAGCATCGTGCCCGCTTCGCGCATGAGCCCGATCGAGACAGCCTGATCGTTGATGAAAGCCCGGCTCCGCCCGTCCGTCGCGACCGACCTGCGGAAGATGAGCGCCCCGTCGCACTCGAGCCCGTTGCCGGCGAGCACCGCGCGCACCGGATGCCGGCCCGGCGGATCGAACACCGCCGTGACCCCCGCTTGCGCCGCGCCCGACCGAATGAAGCCGCGTTCCGCGCGCCCGCCGGTCGCCAAACCCAACGCGTCGAGCAAAATGGACTTGCCCGCACCAGTCTCGCCGGTCAGCACCGAGAGATGCGGCCCGAACTCCAAGTCCAGCCGCTCGATCAACACGAAATCGCGAATCGAAAGCGACGTCAGCATGAGGAAGCACCGCTGATGAACGGGCGAACGCCCGGCGAGCGCGCACAGAGGTGCGCGCTCGGGACGGCCGGGTCAAGCCCGGCAATGGAAATGCGGCTAGAGTTGCCGCTCAGAACCAGTCGAACCAGCCGCCGTCCTCGCCGTCCGACTTCTTCTCGGCCTCCGCCTCTTCGCTTTTCGGCGCGGGCTCGGCGGGCTTCTCGGAGACTTCGGGCGGCGGCGGCACGGGGGTCGGCTCGCGCGGGGCGACGGCGGCGGCAGGCGCCGCGGTGGGCATCGCGTCCGCAGGTACCGCCGTCGGCACATATCTCTTGCCGCGCGGTTCCTTCCCGTACTCCTGCATCAGTGTGAACGAATCCTCGTACCACTCGCTGCCCGGATAGTTGTGCCCCAGCACCGCAGCGGCCGTCTGCGCCTCCTTGATGACGCCGAGCGCGAGATAGGCCTCGACCAAGCGGTGCAGCGCTTCCGGCGCGTGGCTGGTCGTTTGGTACTTCTCGACGACGGTGCGGAAGCGTGTGATCGCCGCCAGCTGTTCGCCGCGCCGCAGATACCAGCGCCCGATCGCCATTTCCTTGCCGGCGAGATGATCCTTCGTCAGGTCGAGCTTGAGGCGCGCGTCGCGCGCGTAGTCCGTCTGCGGGAAACGCCGGACGAGTTCGCCGAGCGCGGCCATCGCTTGCTCCGTCCGCCGCTGATCGCGACCGACGTCGACGATCTGCTCATAGAGCGATACCGCCTTCAGGTAATAAGCGTACGGCGCGTCCTTGTTGCCGGGATGCAGCGTGATGAACCGGTCCGCCGCCAGGATCGCGTCGTTGTACTTGTTGCCCTGGTAGTGGCAGTAGGCCGACATCAAGATCGCGCGCCGCGCCCACACGGAATAGGGGTGCTGCCGCTCGACCTCGTCGAACGCGGCCGCGCATTGCGGCCAGTTGCCTTTGTCGAGTTGCGTCAGCGCCACCGCGTAGATTTGCTCCGGCGGGGTCTCGGGCATTTCGGCACGCGGCGCCGGACCATCGTCCCCGGCACAGGCGGCAAGCGGAGCGGCGAGCGCAAGCGCGGCGCCGAAACGAACAATGCGCAGTCTCAAATCTGCAAACGACATGGGTACCGAGCGAGGTTGGTGGTCGAAAGCGCACGGACCGGCCGCCGGACCGCACTGACGAACCCCCTCTTTACCGTAAGGCGCCCGCCGCCGCTAGGCCGCCTGACACAGGCCCGTACCTCGCGATTTCTGACAGAACCGTAAGGCAAGACGCAGGCGCCAAGGGCGGCCGGCGCCGGCAGGAACCGCGCCGTTGGACGGCGCCCTCAACTTGAACGCGAAAGAGAGCCGCGCCTCGAACCGGTCCGAGGGCCCCTCGCCGATTGAACGCCGTTCAACGAAACGAACGGTCGTCGACGTGCCGTTTGCGATTTATTATGTCACCGAAATAGCTGCTCCGCCCCTTCGGACGGCAACCGGAAGAGGTGGAAATCATTTCCTGAAAATCGCAAATATTTCTCGTCCGTTGCAGGTTTTATCTTCGTTCTCGAACTATTCGCAAAACACGTCCGACAAGTTGCACCCTGATTTTTGCCACCAACTCGATGCTCGAAATCGGAACAAAACGGAGACGCCTCCGAACGCCACGTTGCGTTTGAGACGGACTACGGTTTCTTCGCGCTGCAGCCTTGCTCCGGCCCGACCTCCCGTGCACCGAGTGCGCAAAGTTGCTCCGTCATCTTGTCGTTCTTGCCGTCGGCCATGTCGCCCGACACCGTGCCTTCGACGGCCAGATCGTTCGAGCGCGAAGACATGTCGTTCTGTGGCTGATGCGTCGTGCTCTGACCGCCGTTCGAAACCTCGTCCATCGCCTGCAAGATCGTGACCGGCAGCGGAACGATCTGGAACGCGGTCGCGTTGCCCGGATCTTGCAGGATGTTCAGGAAGTAGTTGTCGCTGACGACGGTCAGGCCGCCGCCGGTGATCGGATAGATACCCCCGAGGGTCGTCGGCGTCGTTGTC
This sequence comes from uncultured Flavobacteriaceae bacterium, assembly GCA_964561925.1. Lineage (GTDB taxonomy): Bacteria > Pseudomonadota > Alphaproteobacteria > Micropepsales > Micropepsaceae > SZUA-430. The sequence goes on along the minus strand of CAZLRW010000041.1, from coordinate 26,789 downwards.
ACGGTGAACACGAGATCGCCGTCGGTCACGTTCTCGATGCTGTCGCCGTTCGTCAGCCCTTCGACGACCCCGGTGAACACGGGATCCGGAAAGCCGTAGATTCGCACCTTCTTGTCGGCGACGTAGGTGAGCTGAACTCTTTCGACCGTGAACGCGGTTTCGTTCGTATCGGCCTGGATGATGTCGACGAAGTAGTTGCCGCTCGTGACTGTCAGGCCTTCGCCGAAGATTCCGTATGCGCCCGCGTCGGAGAAATCGAGCCCGTTCGATACCCACACCGCCGTGCCGTCCGTCACGCCGTCCAGCGTGTCGCCGTTCTTCAGACCTAGGATCGACCCCGTGAATATCGGGTTCGCATCCCCATATCGCTTCGTCTTGCTGTCGGCCCGATAGATGAGTTGTGCGGGCGTAATCGTCAGTGCGGTCAGATTCGCAGGCGCCTGCAGAATGTTGACGAAGTAATTGCCGCTCGTGACGGTAAGCCCGCCGCCCAGAACTTCATAGATGCCCTGCCCCGACAACACCGTCGCCGACGTCGTCCACGTCAGAACGCCGTCCGTCACCGATTCGAGCGTTTCGCCGTTTTTCAACCCCTCGACGACGCCGCTCAGCACATTCGCGTCGCCGTACTCGCGTGTAACCGCGTTGGCCACATAGGTCAGTTGCGCCTGCGTGATGGTGAGCGCGGTCGCGTTGCCCGGGTCCTGCAGGATCACCGGCTGATAGTTCGAATTGACGACCGTGAGCCCAGTGCCGTTGATCGCGTGCTGCCCCACGTTCGCGCCGGGACTTGCCGGCGAAAGGAACACGAGCGTGCCCGCGAGTACGTCGTCGAAATCGTCGTTGAGCCTGAACCCCGACACGTCGCCGCCGAAATCGGGATTTGCCTCGCCGTACTCCCGGATCGCGCCCAGCGCGTTGTAGAAAAGCTGTGCCGGGATGACGTTCAGGGTCCCCGCGACCAACGAGATGCCGTAATTGTAATCGGACTGTAGCGTCTGCAGACCGACATTGATCGCATAGGTGCCCGCATTGCTCGTGTTCGTCGCAATCGTCGACAAGAACGGGAACCCTTCGAGCGCGAGCGCCGGATCGTCCCCGGCGATGAAGCCCGTGATCGTGTAGGTCAAGTCGGGATTGAAGTTGCCGTACTCGCGGGACATGTCGTCCGCTTTGACGGTCAAGACGGGCGCGAGCGTGTAGGCGAACCTATCGCCGTCCGCGGGAAACGCGGTGGGATTGGCCGGATCGTACGTCGTGTTGTAGTAGGGCGAACCCGCCAAACCGCCAAGCGTGCTCGACAGAGGCGACTGCGAATAGACGAGGAAACGCCCGTTCGGCACGGAAAGAGCGCCGGCCCCGGCATTGTTGACGAAGTCGCCGCCCTGCGACGCAAGGATAATCGCCGATCCGGTGCGAGTGCCCGTCAGCGTTCCGCTCGCGATCACGACGTCGCCGTTCGACGGCCCGAGATTCTCGGCAATGATGCGGTCGGCGGTGATGTCGCGCAGCGTGATGTCGCCGCTCGTTGTGTGCGTCTTGCCCGCGCCGGAGGCAAGCGTGATCCGCACGAGCCCGGTTCCTGCATCGATCGAGGCGCCTGCCGCCATCGTGATCACGGCCGCGCCCGGATCGCGCTCGGCGTCGACGACGCCGGCCGACAGGAGTTCGTTCGCGATCAGCGTGAGGCTTCCGTTGTCGGTGAAGATGTCGGCGTTCAGGAAGATGCTGCGCCCGGCCTGCAGCGTAAGATCGCCGCCGTCCCCGAAATTGCGGTTGACGATGATGTCGGAGTCGACCGTCAGGTCGTTGTTCGCCTGAAGCCGGACGTTCGTGCCCAGATTGAGCGACGTCGTAAGAAATGCCGGATTGACGGTCAGCGTCTGGCCTTGTTGGTAGGCGAAGACGAGCTGGTTGGGATCCGTCAGTCCGGCAAGCGGAAGCCCGAGAACCGAAATGATGATGTTCTTGGGGTCGAGAAGCAGCAACCCGTCCTTGCCGGCCGCGGCCGATGCGTCGGCCGTGCCCCAGAACCCGATCTGCTCTTTCGACGAAACTTCGAGAAAGCCGCCGTTGCCGCCCGTGGCGCCGCCGCGCGCGCTCATCGTGCCGCGGAAATCGGTGGCGAGATTCGACCAGAAGACGACGCTGCCGCCGTTGCCGGCGTCGGTCGCGTCCGCTTTCAGACTCGATCCTTGCGAAACGTAAACCGTGTCGGCGTTGATGAGCCGGTTCGCGCCCGCGCCCGAGTGGCCGACGGCGATCGAACCGCCGCCCGTGGCGCCCGACGCGTCGAGCTTTGCGTCGACCAGGCTGATGTGGCGTCCGCCGACCGTGATGTCGCCGCCTTTGCCGCTGCTGCCAGTCGCAGCGATCGTGCCGCGCAGCGCGACCGTCTCGCCCTTGATCGAGACCGAGCCGCCCTGTGCGCCCGATGCGTCGAGCCGCCCCGCGACGCGCACGCCGTTGGCTCCGCCGTCGATCACGATCGCATCGCCGTAGCGTCCGTAGCTGCGCCCCGCCGTCGCCTCGGCGCCTGTCGCCCCGCCGATCGCACGCCCATCGCGCATCTCGCCCGTGAATGCCACGCCGCCTGGCGCTTGCATGGCGCCCGAGGCGATGATCTCGCCGTCGACGTTGATCACGTTGTCGATAAGCCCGCGCGCCGCCCGCGCCGTCAGCTGCACCTGCCCCGCGTCGATCTTGCCGGACACGTCGACGAGGCTCGACAGCGGCTTGCCGTCGGCGTCGATCAGTTGTTCGGCGATTTCGGCCGAAATCGGAAACGAGATCAATTCGTCGCCGTAGAGGTCGAGCACGAACGTCTTGCCGGCGCCCAGCGCGACCCGCCCGAGCTTGGCCGTGATCACGCCTTGGTTCTTGACCGACGGCGCGACGAAGGCGACGACGCCTCCCTGTTCGGCCGTGATCGTGCCCTTGTTGACGATCTGCGCTTGCGGATTGCCGGGCGTCTCGAACCGGTAGTCGCCGGCCATGAAATTGCTGTTCGAGATGTCGGCGGTCGTGGCGATCAGCCCCGCCGTATTCACGGTCGCGCCGTTCTCGAACACCATGCCGTTTGCATTGATGAGGACGAGCCGCCCGTTCGCGCTGACCAGGCCCGCGATGATCGAGGGGTCCTTGTCGAAAATGCGGTTCAGCGTGACCGAGGCCGCGTTCGGCTGGTTGAAGATCGCCTTCTCGTCTTTGCCGACGTTGAAGCTCTGCCAGTTGATGACGGCTTTGTCGCTCGACTGATCGATCTGCGTCGTCGTGCTCGTGGGCGTCGTGATCGTGGCGTTGCCGTGAACGACCGTGCCGCCTTCGGGACCTGCGACGGCGAAGCTCGCAACAGTGAGCGCGCCCACGGTGCCGAGCAGAAGCGCCTTCAGGCCGCTGCCCGATCCTCGAGCAACGGACGCAACTCGCCCGCCGAGCGCAGCGCGCTTCATTCTCAAGCCCCCCAACTTACCCCTCGAAGGCCTCTGCCGGTCCCCACCGGCAGGCGCCCCCCCTATTCACGTCACGTCAGTAGTCGACCGACACGCCGAAGAAGACGCGTGCGGTCTTTTCTCCGTCTTCGAACGACACGCCAAGTCCGATCGGCTGTGCCACCTCGACGAGTCCGGACACGTGGTCGAGCGCGCGCCAGCGCACGCCGAGGCCCACAGATCCGCCGCCATCGTTGCGGCTCTCGCCCGGAAGCAGATTTCCCGCACGGAACACGTAGCCGAAGTCGGCCATGCCGTAGACCTGCGCGGTGTTGATCCACCACCGTTTGCCGAAACCGTTCAGCGGCACGTCGTAGCGAATCTCGGCAAGACCCTTGATACAGTGATCGCCTGCGATCTCGAACGGATCGAAGGCGCGCCCGATATGGCCGCCGCCATAACCGCATTGCTCGGAAACCAGCAGCGCCCCGTCCGCGACCTGCGCCGCAAGCTCGCCGTAAATCTGCAGCCACGGCCAGCGCTCGAGCGACTGCAGCCGCGAGACGTAACCCTCAAGCCGGATGAACTCGCCCGAGGCGCCGAAGCGGCTCGCTCGCACGTCGTTCTCCTGCGTCGCATCGAACACGTCGAGCCCGACGCGCAGCGTCGCGGCCGCCTGCAACAGCCCGCCCCACCGGTCATGCGTGTCGTAATCGGCGCCCAGCACGATCGCCGTCATCGTGTCGTGCGTGAACTCGTTGACGATACCGACGTCGGCCATCAGATCTTTATAGGCGACGCCCGCCGAGAAATAGAGGTTCTCGTGCCGCGAGCGCTTCCAAGGGTACGTGAACGAGAAATTCCCCGTCCAGCCGTCCGTCTGGTAGTCGAGAATAATGAGCGACGGCGCGCCCGGCTTACCGCTCGAACGCGACACGTCGAAACCGAATGCAAGTCCGTCGCTGGTCAGCGGCAGGTCGAAGCGCGCCGCCATGTAGGCGAGTTCTTCGCCGTCCGGCACCCGCACGCCGAAGATCGAGAACCGTTCCTCCGCGCCGAGGGCGTTGTTCAACGCCGCCTGCAGCTGCACGCGATAGGGCCCGATCGCCTTCGAGCCGCGGTTGTTCGCTTCGATCGAAGCGTCCGCCCATTTGCGCTCGATCATCATGACGAGTTTCGTCGCGCCGGGGTCGCCCTCCATGCGCTCGAACACGCTCTTCACCTCGACGCCCGCAAGGTCGTTCGCGAGCAGCAGGTAACGCTCAAGATCGGCCGTACGCAGCGGCCTTGACGCCATCAGCCGTTTTGCGAACCCGTTCCACAACTTGCTGTGGAACGTGCGCGGGTCCTGGAACTCGACCTCGCCGATGTAACCTTCGACGACGCGCACCCGCACGATGCCGTCTTTGACTTCCTGCGCCGGCACGAAGGCGAGCGACAGCGCGTAGCCCGCGTTGACGTAGATGCGCGTGACTTCGTTCGACGCCGCGAACATCTGTGCCAGAGACACGTCTTGCCCGATCAGCGACGCGAACGGCTGCATCAAGCGCTCGTCGCCGATGACGCTGTTGCCGTCGATGTCGACACCCTTCAGAACGAAGCGAATCTGTTCGGCGTTGGCGGGCGGTCCTTGCCTGTCGAGCATCGGCACTTTGATCGTCGACTGCGGACGCGGCGCGCGCGGGTCGTTTTCGTATTGCCGCTCGACCTTGCCGGGTGCGGTTTCGTTGTTCGGAGGCGGCGCGGCAAACGCGGCAGCCGGCATGCCGAGCGAAAGCGCGACGATCCCCCAAATCGTCGCGTTCGCTCGGCCGCGGCTGCGATGCACAAGTTCGCCAATGGACCAAACCGCGTTGAAGCGGTCGGCACGTGCGCCCCCCATCTCATCCCCCAGTTGTAGGCGGCTCCCAACCACCGCCTGACAGAAAGACCCCGTGAAGGGCCTTTTGCCTTTCCCCACGCGAAAATATCGCACAGAGTTCGCCCAAAGCTTCAATCTATCGGTGGTTGAGCACGCAAGAGGCGCATCGATCGATGCTTAAACAACACACCGGGTGTTAAGCTAAATCGGCCAGCTAGTACGCGGACGGGCCCGTTCACCCTAGGACTTGTGGTGGCTGAACTGCACCGCTGAGCAAGAACATCGCCGTCAAGCACGAACGCCACGGCTGTTCAAACCCACACCACTCCCGCGTGCATGCGACAGCGCACGGGTCATGAGGGCACCGCGAAGGCCTGGATCACGTCGACGAAGTCGAGCCCGAGCGACGCAGAGTTCGTCGCAATGACCACAAGAAGATAGAACGCGAGTGGCAAGCCGCCCCGCTCGCGCGCGCCTTCGAAACGATGCGCCAGCCAAAAGACCAGCGGCGTCCAGAACACCACATGCGCGAGCCCGAGATGCTTGCCGTAGCCCATCTGTTCGAAAAGGAACGCCATGAACAGCGCGTTGGCGATGAACGCGGCAAGGATGACGCGCGCCTCGAGGTGTCGCCACACGAAGACCAACGGCAGGAGGAGATTTACGAACCCCATCCAATTGAGCCAATACGAAAGCGGCGGCGGTTGCGCGCCGAGTGCTTCCATCAGCCCCACGGGGAAACGCCCTACTCGGCCGCGGCCACGTACACCGGACGCTCCGCCTGGCGGCGCGTGTGCAGCGTGACGTATTCCCACGCATGACGGCGTTGGAACAGCGCGTGCAACAGTTTGTTGTTCAGCGCATGACCCGTCTTGTAGCCGCGGAACTGCGCGAACAGCGGCGCACCGGCCAGCGCCATGTCGCCCACGACGTCGAGCAGCTTGTGCCGCACGAATTCGTCGGCATAGCGCAGGCCTTCTTCGTTCATGATCCGCGAACCGTCGAGCACGATCGAGTTCTGCAGCGAGCCGCCGCGCGCAAGACCGTTCTTCTGCAGGTACTCGACTTCATGACGGAAGCCGAAAGTCCGCGCCCGCGCGAGTTCCGCCTTGAACGACGGCGCGTCGAGATCGAACGCATAGAACTGCCGGTCGATGACCGGGCAGTTGTCGAATTGAATCTCAAGTTCGGCCGAAAAGCCGACGCCCGGCGCGAGTTCGGCATACTTGTCGCCGTCTTCGACACGCACGGTTTCGCGCACGCGGATCGCCCGCTGCGCCACCGACTGCTTAACAACGCCCGCGCATTCGATCAGGAAGACGAACGGCGCCGCGCTGCCGTCCATGATCGGCACTTCCGCGCCGTCGATTTCGATCGTGAGGTTCGTGACGCCGCAACCCACGACCGCCGCCAACAGATGCTCGATCGTGTGAACTTTGACGCCGAACGCGTTGCCGATGGTCGTACCGAGTTTCGTGTCCGTGACGCGGTCGAACCGCGCGGGAATCATGGCCGCAAAGCCGCGCTGATCCGTACGGCGGAACACGATGCCGGAATTTTCGGGTGCCGGAAGAAGGGTAATTGTCGTCTGCTGGCCGGTGTGAACGCCTACGCCTTGGCAAACCACGCGGTTCTTAATCGTCGTTTGAAGTGCCATTACCCCTCACAAACTCCATTCGCACTGCCTGATCGGCGCAGCACCCTGAGAACCAGGGCATTGTTGAACGACTGCCGCGACCACACCGTGGGTAAGCGACCTGCAAGGCCGTTCCCTACGGCTTCAGACAGCACCGCCCCCCTCAAAGTCGGCACTACCCCGTGAAACCGCCCGCCCAGGTGTTGTATGGTGAACCCAGTACCCGGGCAGGTGGCTCCATCGCCGGTGAAATAAGTAGCAGTGTGGCCGAATCGCTCGAAATAACTTCTTGTTTCCGATTATTACCGCAGAAATCAGCCATTATTTGCCTCCCAGAGAAGCTCAAATGCGGCGGCTTGGCAGCCCGCCGTTGTGATCGCGCGCACAACTGATTCCGCAGCGCAGCATTGAACCGCGTTCAAAGCATAGGGGTGGCGGCTGGAGGCGTTTCGCGCGACAAGGACCGGCGCGTGAAACGGAGGGATTTACATGGCCAGATGGTTTTTGATCGGCGTCATCGCGATTGGCGTAGTTCTGGCCGGAGCCTACGCCGCGCTGAAGATCGGCGGTCCGGACCTGATCTACCCCCGTGTCGCAGAACCGAACTTCGGCCCCGCCTCGATCGCCTTCGTCGACACCGACCCGGGTCCGACGATCGGCGGCACCGTTACGTTGGGCCGCGCCCCGGATGAAAAAGGCGTCGACATGTACATGGTCCATTGGGGCCTTGAAGTCGCGAACCCCGGCGTCGAAGACGATACGGGCAAGGGCGATCACGGCGGCAGCTGCAAGGGCTTCCGCGACACGAACCACGTCGTCATGGCCCACCCGACCGGCGAGGCCGAACTAAAAATGGAAATTCCCCAAGGCACGGTCGTACCCGCCGACGCGGTCTATCTCGTCGGCCACACGATCTACGGCGGCATCCACAATCTGGCGAAGTGCGTCCAGGTGCGGATCGTCAATCGGATCGACTGACGTGGCGCCAGCGTCAGTTCACCTGCCGGCGCAGGAACGCCGGGATCTCAAGCTCGTCGTCGGCCGGCGTGAACACTTCGTCGGCGCGCGACTTGCCCGTGGCCGCACGCTGCGTTCCCGGCAGTTGGCTCGGTGGCTCCGACATCGACGGTGAACCGCGTTCGGGGCTCAACCGCATCGAACTCGGCCGCTGTAAGGAGGGTTTCTTCGAGGCGGACGCACCGATCGTGATCCCGAACATCGAAAAGCCCGTCTTCTTGGGCTCCGGTTGAAGCTGCGGCGGCAGCGCGCGCGTACGCGGTGCCTCGCGCTGCGGCGTCCGCTCGGCGGCGCTGATCGCCGCTTCGATCATCGTGCGGTCGAACACATGGCTCTCGACATGCGCCGAGCCGGGCGTGCCGTCGCCGTCCAGCGCCTCGTCGTCGAGCCCGGCCGCCAGGCCCGACTGCACGATTTCGCTCTGCATCGAATGCACGGGATGTGAACAGATGGGCGACGACGATGCGCCGGCCGTGATCGGCGGCGCAGCCATCGGCGTAACCGCGAGCGATTGATGACGCGTTTCGGCGCGCGTTTCGACCGTCGCCGCGCGGCGCGCCGTTTCGCTGATGGAGCTGCGCGCCGGCGAAGTTTGCGCCCGCACCTCGGCGCTGATGCCGGTCGCCACGACCGACACGCGCATGCGCCCATTCAAGCGTTCGTCGAATGTCGAACCGACGATGATGTTCGCCTCCGGATCGACCTCTTGACGGATTTTGTTCGCCGCCTCGTCGACCTCGTAGAGCGTCAAGTCCATACCACCCGTGATGTTGATGAGCACGCCTTTCGCGCCCTTCATCGTCGACACATCGAGAAGCGGGTTCGAAATCGCGGCCTCCGCCGCCTCGATCGCGCGCCGCTCGCCCTCCGCTTCGCCCATGCCCATCATCGCCGTGCCCATTTCGGACATGACCGTGCGCACGTCGGCGAAGTCGAGATTGATGAGGCCCGGCATGACCATGAGATCGGTGACGCCGCGCACGCCCGCATAAAGCACTTCGTCCGCCTGCTCGAACGCCTTGGCGAACGTCGTCTTCTCGTTGGCGATACGGAACAAATTCTGGTTCGGAATGACGATCAGCGTGTCGACGATGTTCTTGAGCTTGTCGATCCCCTCTTCCGCGATGCGCATGCGCCGCGCACCTTCGAACGCGAACGGCTTGGTGACCACGCCGACGGTGAGAATGCCGAGCTCGCGCGCAAGCTTCGCGATGACCGGTGCCGCACCCGTGCCCGTGCCGCCGCCCATGCCGGCGGTAATGAAGATCATGTGGCTGCCTTCGAGCTGGCGCTTGATGTCGGTGGCGCTTTCCTCGGCCGCCGCTTCGCCGATATCGGGACGCGACCCGGCGCCCAGGCCTTGGGTGAGTTCGGTGCCGAGCTGCAGCCGGTATTCGGCCTTCGAATGAACGAGCGCTTGCGCGTCGGTGTTCGCAACCAGGAACTCGACGCCTTCGAGCTTCGAGGCGACCATGTTGTTGACGGCATTGCCGCCGGCGCCGCCCACCCCGAATACGAGAATGCGGGGTTTCAGTTCCGTGAAGTCGGGCGACGAAAGGTTGATGGCCATTTGGTATTCTCCATGGGCGCCATCTCCCCTGCTTCAGACACGTCCACCACTGCGCGCGCGTTTTTCGCGCTGTCGCCGTCTAGTTTTGCGCCGCAAAGAGTTAAAAATTCTCTTTGATCCAGCGTGTTAGTCCCTTGAACCCCTGCGACGCAGAACCAGTCGTACCATAAGCGAGGTTGAGGTGATCGCTGTCGTCGCGCAAGTGTTGAATTTCGCCGGGCCGTTGCGCGGCCCACACGCTCAAGCCCGCGCACGCGGCGAACGCCGGCGCCGACGCGAGTTCCGCATGTCCCGTCAATCGCGACGCGCGGCCGAGCCGGACTTGCTTCGACAGAACGCGCGTCGCGATCTCGCGCGCGCCGTTCATCTGCGAACCGCCGCCGGTCAGCACGACGCGCCGTCCCGAAATCGACGAAAGACCGCAATCGACGAGCCGGTCGCGCACCAGTTCGAACGTCTCTTCGAGCCTGGGCGCAATCACGCCGGTCAGCATCGAGCGCGGAATCTCGTTGTCGGCGTCGCCTTCGTCGTCGCCGAGTTGAACGACTTGTACCATCTCGCGCCCGTCATTGGGGCCGGAGAGAGCGCTGCCGTGCAGGGTCTTCAGCCGCTCGGCATTGGCAAGCGACGTCGAAAGCCCGCGTGCGATGTCGCTCGTCACGTGGTTTCCGCCGATGGGAAGCGTGTCCGCGAAAACGATCCCGCCGTCGAAGAACACCGAAATCGAGGTCGTTCCGCCGCCGAGGTCGACGACGGTCGCCCCAAGCTCCATCTCGTCGGGAACCAGCGTCGCAAGTCCCGCCGCATAGGCCGTGGCCGCCCGCCCGGCGACGCTCAAATGGCAGCGCGCGACGCAGGTCTCCAGATTGCGGATCGGTCCGCCGGCCGCGGTAATGGCGAGCATCGACACGCCCAACGCATCGCCCACCATGCCGCGCGGGTTGCGGATGCCCTTGGCGCCGTCGATGGCATAGCCGCCGGGCATGCAGTGAATGATTTCGCGCTCCTGGTGCGGCACGCGGGCTTGCGCGGTCGCAAAAGCGCGCCGCAGATCCTCCTCACCGACTTCATGGCCCGCGATCGAGACTTCGACGTTGATGGTACGGCTCTGCGGCTGGCCGCAGGAGATACCGACGATCACGTCCTTGACGGTGACGCCGGCCTGGTGCTCGGCCTGCTCGACCGCGGCACGGATGGAATCCTCGGCCGCGTGGATGTCGACCACGGTGCCGGAGCGCACGCCCCGGCTGGCGTGGTGACCCACGCCCAAAACCTTAATCTGCGGCGCGCGCTCTGAAGGCTTGGCCGGCGCGATCTTGGCAATGATGCAGGCGGTCTTGGTCGAACCGACGTCGAGCGCGGCGACGACCCCGCTCTTCGGCCCGGAATGCCGACGCCCTTTGCCAAGACCGATGACCATTCACGTTTCCCTGCCGCCCGTGGGCCGCGCCGGTGTGAGCAACGGCGATCCCGGAGGCAGCTTGACGATGAACCGGTCCGCAAAGCGAAGGTCGATCGCTTTGATGTCGCGCGCGAAGATGTTCTCTTCGCGTTCGAGCCGGACGAGTTCAGCCAAAGCGGCTTCCGCGCCTTCCTCAGGCAGTCGTACGTCAACACCGTTAGCAAGGCGTAAATTCCAACGTCTTTCGCCCACTCGCACGGCGGCCTTCACACGCGACTTTAAGTTCGGTTGCGTTGCGATAAGCGCAAGCAGTGCGCCCGCGGACGTTTCCGCCCCCTTGCCCACGACCAGCGGCAGCGAAGCGAAGCGCGCCGGGTCTTCGCCCGCGATCGGCTTGCCCTCGATGTCGATGACGGCAAGCGCCCCGTCCTTTTGCCAAAGCGCGACCGGCACCCGCTCTCGGATCAGCACATGGATGCGGTTCGGCCAAACGCGGCGAACCTCCGCGGACTTGACCCAAGGCAGTGCTTCGAGCCGCGCCCGCGCTTCGTCCACGTCGACATAGAGCATCAGATCGCCACGCTTGATGCCCAGCATCCGAACGACCTCGGTCGGAGCGGTCTTCGTCCGTCCGTCCAACGTGACGCTCTGCACCGTAAGTCCGGCCGACGCCATCAAGGCGTTCGCGCCGGACTTCGCCTCCGCAAGCGCACCGGACACATGACCGCCGGAGAAGAGGCCCGCCAGGATCACGACGACAAAGAACAGCGCGAGCGCCGCCGACCAGAACGCCATGCGCCTGGCCGTCGATCGCATCCCGTCGGCCCAACGGCCGAAGAAACCGCCGCCTCGTGCGCGCTTGCCGCCGCGCGCGACCTTCGGCCGAGCGCGTGCCGTTCTCGCCCGCTTCTTCGGCGCCGGCGGAACGTCGTCGTCGTCGAAATCGTCGGCGGGCGCAGCCGCGCCAACAAGAGATCTCATGCGCGCCCTCCTCTTCGCGTCACCGTTCGCACGACGCGTCGTCGATCATCCAACGGCACAGCGCGCCGTAGGACGTGCCTTTGTATGCCGCCTGCTCCGGCACGAGCGACGTCGGCGTCATGCCGGGTTGCGTGTTCGTTTCGAGAATGATCATGCGTCCGGGCTCGCCGTTCGTGTCGTCGTAGCGGAAGTCCGTCCGGCTCACGCCGCGGCAGCCGAGCGCCGCATGCGCCCGCTCCGCCATCTGCATTGCTTGGTCGTAGGCCTGGCGATGAATGCGCGCGGGGATCACGTGCTCGGACCCGCCCGCGGCATACTTCGACTCGAAATCGTAGAACGTCGTGCGCGGCACGATGTCGGTGACGGCAAGCGCCTTGCCGTCCATCACCGCCACCGTCAGTTCGCGACCGGGCACGAATTCTTCGACCATGACCTCTTCACCGAGATTCCAATCCGGGCTCGTCAGCTGCTCCGGCGGACGATTGTCGCCCGGGCGGATTATGAAGACGCCAACGCTTGACCCCTGATTAACGGGCTTGATCACGAAAGGCGGTTTGATCGCGGTTTGTTTCGCGACCTCGTGGCGCGACACGACGATGTCCTGAACGACCGGAATGCCGGCTGCCCGGAACACGGCCTTCGCCCGCTCCTTGTGCATCGCCACCGCCGACGCCAGAACGCCGGAATGCGTGTAGGGAATACCCATCACCTCGAGCAAACCCTGCACACAGCCGTCCTCGCCCCATTGGCCGTGCAGCGCGTTGAAACACACGTCGGGCTTGAGCTTGGCCAGCACGTCGGCGATATCGCGCCCGGCGTCGACCTCGCTGACCTTGAAGCCTTCGTCCCGCAGCGCCTTCGCAACGCCCTGCCCCGTGACCAGACTGACCGGCCGCTCCGCCGACCACCCGCCCATCAAAACCGCGACGTGCCGTGTTTCGGACATCTGCTCACCTCCATTCGAAATCGCAACCAGCCTTCTTCCCCCTCAAGGGGGCAAGCGCAAGCAATCAGAAGTACGCCTACGACTTCTTCCCGATGCGCTTGATTTCCCACTCGAGTTCGACGCCCGTCGCGGCTTTCACGCGCGACCGCACCTCTTCGCCGAGCGCTTCGATCTCGTCGCCCGAGGCCTTGCCGTGGTTGATCAGGAAATTGCAATGCAGCGTCGAGACTTCGGCGTCGCCGCGCCGCAAGCCCCGGCAACCCGCCTTGTCGATCAGCTGCCAAGCCTTGTGCCCGTCGGGATTCTTGAACGTCGAACCGCCGGTGCGGCTCTTGACGGGCTGTGTCGCCGAACGCGCGTCCGTGATCTCGTTCATCCGCGCCTCGATGGCGCCCTTGTCGCCGGTCGTTCCCTGAAACACCGCTTCGACGAAGATGAGATCGGCCGCCACGTTCGCCCGCCGGTATTCGAAGCCCATCTGCCCGTTCGACAGCCTGACGCGCCCGCCGCGCCGGTCGAGCGCGATTGCCTCGACCAGCACGTCCTTGAACTCGCGTCCGTAAGCGCCCGCGTTCATCCGCAAGCCGCCGCCGACCGTCCCCGGAATGCCGCGCATGAACTCGAGACCGGAGAGCCCCGCTTCGAGCGCCGCCTTCGCCACCGCCACGTCGAGCGCCGCCGCGCCCGCGCGCAAACGATGCATCGGATCGGCCGTGACGTTCATGAAGCCGCGTCCCAACCGGACGACCACGCCCTCGACGCCGCCGTCGCGGACCAGCAGATTCGACCCGACCCCGATCACCGTCACCGGCACGTCCTCGGGCAGAGCTTTCAGAAACTGCGCCAAATCGTCGGCGTCGGGCGGGATGTAGAGCACCTCCGCAGGCCCGCCGGCGCGAAACCAGGTCAGATCCTTGATCGCGGCCCCCGGTTGATAGGGACCCTTCACGTGCGGAAGGCGGGCGATCAGGCCCGCGCCCGATGCCGTGGCCATGCGTCTTACCTTTCGTGCTGCGCGTTCAGCTGGCCGGGCAATGCGTTCGCCCAATTCGTGATCGAGCCGGCGCCGAGACAGACGACATAGTCGCCCGGCCGCGCCGTCTCCGCGATCAGCTTCGCCAGATCGTCGGGCGAACCCAGAGGCATCACGTTGCGGTGTCCGTGCGCGCGCATCGATTCGACCAGCGCATCGCGCGAGACGCCGGCAATCGGCTGCTCGCCCGCGGGATAGACGTCGGACACGATCACCGCATCCGCGCCGTGCAAGCACGTCGAAAACTCTTTGAACAGTTCCTTGAGCCGCGTGTAGCGATGCGGCTGCACGACGGCGATCACGCGCCCCATCGCCACCTGCCGCGCGGCCTTCATCGCGGAGAGAATCTCGACGGGATGGTGCGCGTAGTCGTCGATGATCGTGACCCCGTTCCACACGCCCGTCTTCGTGAAGCGCCGCTTCACGCCTTCGAACTGCGCCAAGGCCTCGCGCACCGTCACATCCGGCACGCCGAGTTCGCGCGCGACCGCAATCGCCGAGAGCGAGTTCTGCACATTGTGCTCGCCCGGCATCGGCAGCGTGAGCCCCGCCAAGGTGCGCGGCCCACCCTTGACGCGATCGGACAGCAGCACGTCGTAATGCGACACGCCGCCCTCGAAACGCACATTGACCGCACGCACGTCCGCCTGCGGCCCATAACCGTAGGTGATCAGCCGCCGGTCGCTTACGCGTCCGATCATCGACTGCACTTCCGGATGGTCGATGCAGAGCACCGCGAAGCCGTAGAAGGGAATATTCTCGACGAACGTGTCGAACGCCCGCTTCAACCCCTCAAAGCCCCTGTAGTGGTCGAGATGCTCGGGATCGATGTTCGTCACGATCGCGATCGTCGCCGGCAGCTTGACGAACGTGCCGTCGCTTTCGTCGGCCTCGACGACCATCCAGTCGCCTTGCCCGAGGCGCGCGTTCGTGCCGTATTTGTTGATGATGCCGCCGTTGATGACGGTCGGATCGAACCCGCCCGCTTCGAGCAGCGCCGCCACCATCGTCGTCGTCGTGGTCTTGCCGTGCGTGCCTGCGATCGCCACCGCGCTCTTCAGGCGCATGAGTTCGGCAAGCATCTCCGCCCGCTTGACGGTCGGCGTGTGGCGCGCCCGCGCGGCCGCAAGCTCCGGATTGTCCGCCTTGACCGCCGACGAATAGACGACGACCGCCGCATTCTTCAGGTTTTCCGCCGCATGACCGATATGGACGTCGATGCCCAAGCCGCGCAGCCGCTTGACGTTGCCGCTGTCGGCCGCATCCGAACCCTGAATCTTGTAGCCGAGATTGTGCATCACCTCGGCGATGCCGCTCATTCCGATGCCGCCGATGCCGATGAAGTGCAACGGCCCGATCTGCAGTGAGAGCCGGCTCATTTCGCAGCTCCGAAATTGA
Organism: uncultured Flavobacteriaceae bacterium; assembly: GCA_964561925.1. Lineage (GTDB taxonomy): Bacteria > Pseudomonadota > Alphaproteobacteria > Micropepsales > Micropepsaceae > SZUA-430. The sequence goes on along the minus strand of CAZLRW010000041.1, from coordinate 11,514 downwards.
AGTTGTCGTTCAACGAGTTCGACTCCAACGGGACAGCACGCGTATCCCTACAGTCCGCCGACCTCGTCCACGAGATCGGCAAGCCTAGACGCGGCATCGCTTCGCCCTAGGCTTAGCGCTTTCGCCGCCGCCGCCTCAAGCAGAACCGGGCTTTGCGCCAATTCTGTGATCTTCGCCGCCAAAACATCTGCGGAAAGCCCCGCTTCTGCGAACATCCAGGCGGCGCCCGCCTCGGCCATTTCGCGGGCGTTCGCCGTCTGATGGTCGTCCATGGCGAAGGGATAGGGAATCAGGATCGCAGGCCGGCCCACCGCGCAAAGCTCCGTCACCGTCGAGGCGCCGGCCCGGCTGATCACCAAGTGCGCTGCCGCCAGCCGCTCGCCCATGTCGCCGAAAAAAGACGACAGAGTCGGCTGCAGTCCGATCCCCGCATAGCGCGCCCTGGCCGCCTCGAGGTCCTCCGGTCGGCACTGCTGAACCAGCTGAAGCCGCCCGCGCAAATCGGACGGTAACTTTGCAATCGCCTCCGGCACCAGCGTCGCGAACACGCGCGCCCCCTGACTGCCGCCGAACACGAGCAAATTTAACGTCCCGCCGGGCCGCCCAAACGCACGCGCGTTCGCCAGAACGGCGGGCCGGACGGGATTGCCCGTCATCGTCACGCGATCCGCAAGCACCGGGTCCAGATGCGCAAGCTTTCCGAAGGACGACGCAATCCGCGTCACCGCCGGGGCGAGCCACCGGTTCACCCGCCCCAGGATCGCATTCTGCTCGTGGATGACGCTGGGCACCCCCCGCCGCGCCGCAGCGAACATCGTCGGCAGCGCCGGGTAACCGCCGAAGCCGACGACGACGGAAGGCTTTACCCGCCCAAGCGCGACATAGGCGGCCAGCGCCCCGCGCGCGAGGCGAAGCACCGCCATAGCCTTCCCCACCGCCCCGCGGCCGGCGAACGTCGCGGACGGAACGGTGACGATCTCGGCCTGCGGAAACGACTGCGCGTAGTTGTGACCGCGGTCGTCGGTCATCAGCACGACCCGCCGCCCGCGCTTCGCCAACTCCTGCGCCAGCGACTGGGCGGGAAAGATATGTCCGCCGGTCCCGCCCGCGGCGATCACGACGGGCCCGGCCATCACCGCCTCCGGTACGAGATCGGGCGATAGCGCGTGAGCGCAAGCAGCATCCCGACGGTGAGCGAAAGCGCCAGCATCGACGAGCCGCCGTAGGACACGAACGGCAGCGTCATCCCCTTGGCCGGAAGCAAACTCAAGGTGACCGCGATGTTGATCGCCGCCTGCAGGCCGAACATGACCGCCAGCCCCGACGCAGCGAGTTGAACGAAATGGTCGCGCTCCTCGATCGCATGGCGCAGCGCCCGCCAAACGATGACGCCGAAGAGCACCAACAGCACGCTGCATGCGAAGAGCCCGAACTCCTCGCCCGCGACCGCAAAGATGAAATCGGTATGCGCGTCAGGCAGCACGAACTTGACCGAGCCTTCGCCCGGTCCCACGCCCGAGACTCCGCCGTGCGCGAATGCGTTCAGCGCCGTGTCGACTTGAAACGTGTCCCCGCGGTCGGGGTTCATGAAGCGGTCGATGCGGCTCGCCACATGCGGCACGAAGAAATAGGCGCCGATGCCGCCCGCAACCCCAAGCCCGCCGAACGCGGCGAGCCATTGCCAGCGCAAGCCCGCGAGAAAGAAAAGCGCAGCACAAACGATCGTGATCAGAAGCGTCTGCCCGAAGTCGGGCTGAAGGACGAGCACGCCGGCGACCGCCGCATAAAGCGCGATCGCGACCGCGAGTCCCGGAAACCCGGGCGTGCGGTTGCTCTCGGCGAGCGCGGCCGCCGCAAGAACGACGAGCGCCGGCTTGGCGAATTCCGACGGTTGCAGCGAGAACGGCCCGAACGTCAGCCAGCGCTGCGCGCCCTTGATCTCAGGCCCAACGAACAGCGTCGCGACCATAAGCGCCAGCGCAACGCCGTAGACGCCGAGCGCGAGCCGGCGCACGTCGCGCGGGCCCAAAAGCGAAATGATGAAGATCACGAGTAGCGAAGGCGCCACGAACGAAAGCTGCCGGTAGACGAAGTAGAACGGTTCGAGCCCGATGCGCCCCGCAACCGCGGGACTGGCCGCCAGCGTCAGAAGAATGCCGCACAGGATGAGCGCCGTGATCGCGGCCAGCGACCAGCGGTCGACCGTCCACCACCAGTTCGCAAGCATGCTGCGGTCGGTACGCGACAACAACGCCATCAAGCGGCTCCCTTCAGGCGTGCCTCGTCGGCGATCAGTTTGAAGATGCGATGGAACTCGGCCCCGCGATGCTCGAAGTCGCGAAACTGATCGAACGACGCGCAGGCCGGCGAAAGCAGAACCACCGGCTCGCCGCGCTCGCTCTCCGCGTCTTTCGCGGCGGCCCGCATGGCGGCGTCGAGCGTGCCCGCCTTCGTGACGGCGACTTTGCCCTCGAGCGTTGCGGCAAACGCCTCTGCCGCATCGCCGATCAGATAGGCGCGCTTGATCCGCGGAAAGAACGCGCCGAGACTCTCGATTCCGCCTGCCTTCGCCTTGCCGCCCGCGATCCAATAGATGTCGTCGAAACAGGCGAGCGCGCGCGCGGCAGCATCGGCGTTCGTCGCCTTGGAGTCGTTGACGAACCGCACGCGCCCGATCTGACCCACATGCTCGATCCGATGCGGCAGTCCGGGAAACGAAGCCATCACGTTCGCGATCTCGCCCGGGTCCTTCACCAGCGGCCGGACCGCGGCGTAGGCGATCGCCGCGTTCTGCCAATTGTGCGCGCCGGGCATCCGCGTCAACGTCCGAAGATCGCGCACTTCTCGCGACGTCGCGCCAGTCGCGTCATAAAGCTTGCCGTCGACCACGAATATCCCGCGCCCCAAAACTTTGCCGACCGAAACGGGAGTCGTCGCGACTCCGCGCGCCGAAACCCGCGTGCAGATTTCGGACGAGTGCGCATTGTCGACGCCGACGACCGCCACGTCGCCGCGCCCTTGAGCGCCGAAAATGTTCGCCTTCACCGCCGCGTAGTGTTCGAGCGTACCGTGCCGGTCGAGGTGGTCGGGTGTGATGTTGATCAGCACCGCCACGTCCGGCTTGATCGAAGGCGTGAGATCGATCTGGAACGACGACACCTCGAGCACGTAGGCCCGCCGCGGCGTCGGCGGCGCAAGTTCGAGCACGGGCTTGCCGATGTTGCCGCCCACTTCCGCGTCGTAGCCGAGCCGCGCCAGCAAATGCCCGATCAAGGCCGTCGTCGTCGACTTGCCGTTCGTGCCGGTGACGCAGACGATCTTGGCCTGCGCACCGTCGCCGCCGCGCACGGTGCGGAAGAAGAGTTCGACGTCGCCGATGACTTCGCTCCGCGCGGCCTGCGCCGCGACGACGAAGGGATGCGGCTTCGGATGCGTGAGCGGTACGCCCGGACTCAGCACCAGCGCCGCGATCGTGTGCCAATCGACCGCGCCGAGATCGCCGACCCGCACGCCCGCAGCCTTCGCCGCCTCGCGCGCGTCCGCCTTGTCGTCCCAGCCGACGACGTCGGCCCCGCCCGCGATCAGCGCGCGCGCCGCCGAGATGCCCGAGCGCGCAAGACCGAACACCGCGACCGTCTTGCCTTTGAAATGCGGAACGGGAATCACCGGCGCGTCACCTGATCTTGAGCGTTGCAAGCCCGATCAGGGCGAGGATGACCGCGATGATCCAAAAGCGAATGACGATCGTAGGTTCGCGCCAACCCATCTGTTCGAAGTGATGATGGATCGGCGCCATCTTGAAGACGCGCTTGCCGGTCAGCTTGAACGAAATTACCTGGATCATGACGGAGACGGCTTCGAGCACGAAGAGCCCGCCCACGATGCCGAGCACGATCTCATGCTTGATCGCGACCGCCATGGTCCCGAGCATGCCGCCCAGCGCAAGCGATCCGGTGTCGCCCATGAACACCATCGCCGGCGGCGCGTTGTACCAAAGAAACCCCAGCCCCGCGCCCAGCATCGCCCCGCACAGGATCGCAAGTTCGCCGGTGCCCGGCACGAAGTGAATCTGCAGATAGGTCGTATAGTCGATGCGCCCGACGATGTAGGCGAAGACGCCGAACGTGAGCGCCGCGATCATCACCGGCACGATCGCCAGCCCGTCGAGTCCGTCGGTCAGGTTCACCGCATTCGACGCTCCCACGATGATGAACGCGCCGAAGAGAACGAACACCGGCCCGAGCGGCAGCAGGAAATCCTTGATGAACGGCACGGCGACCGAACCCGAAAGGCCGACGCCGCCGGGCAGCGTGCGATGCAGCTCCATGATCGTGAGCACGGCCACGATCGAAATCGCCGCCTGAACGATCAGCTTGAAGCGTCCCGACACGCCGTCGGGCGAACGCTTCGTCACCTTCAGAAAATCGTCCCAAAAGCCCAGCAAGCCGAACCCGAGCGTGACGCCGAGTACGACCCACACATAGAGATTGCGCAAGTCCGCCCAAAGAAGCGTCGAGACTGTGAGCGCGATCAGGATCATGAACCCGCCCATCGTGGGCGTGCCCTTCTTCTCCAGGATGTGGCGCTGCGGCCCGTCTTCGCGGATCGGCTGACCCTTGCCCTGTTTGACCTTGAGCCAGCGGATCAGCGGCGGACCGATGACGAACGCGATGATGAGCGCGGTCATGATCGCCCCGCCCGTGCGGAACGTGATGTACCGGAACACGTTGAAGATCTGGAAGTCGTTGGCGAGCGGAACGAGGAAGTAATAGAGCATGGGGATCGCTGGCCTTATGCTTTCGCGCTGTCGAGGCGGCGAAGCGCCTCGACCACGACGCGCATCTTGGAACCGTAGGAACCCTTGATCATCACGATGTCCCCGCTTTTGATCTCGCGCGCGACGGCCTCGGCGATCTCCGCCGATGTCGCTGCATAGCCGCCGCGCCGCTCCGCTGCAATCGCCTCCCACAATTGGTGCATCAACGGACCGCTGGCGAAAACGGCATCGATCTTGTGTTCGGCGAGCGGCGCGGCAAGACCCGCGTGCAAGGCGCCCGCCGTGGGCCCGAGTTCCAGCATGTCGCCCAGAACCGCGATGCGCCGGCCGCCCGCCCCAGGAACGGCCCGGCCCAACGTCGCGATCGCGGCCGCCATGGACAGCGGATTGGCGTTGTAGCTCTCGTCGATCAATTCGAACGCACCGTTGCGCAAGGTAATTCGCTCGCGCGCCCCGCGCCCCGCGAGCGCACTCAGCGAAGTCATGTCGTGCGCCGCACGTTCGACGTCGCCGCCCAACATCGCGATCACCGCCAGCACGCCGAGGCTGTTCGTAACCCAATGCTCGCCCGGCGCACCGACGCGATAGGTCACCGGTTTGCCGAACAATTCCGCGCGCACCTCTGACGACTGCTCGCCCAAATCCGCGTGCAGAAGCCTGAAATCGGCGCCGGCGGCACGCCCATACGTCACCACGCGCTGGGGCTTGGCCTTCGCTGCGTGACCTCTGAGCCGCTCCGTCCATTCGAGATCGCCGTTGATCACGGCAATGCCGCCTGGCTCGAGGCCGGAGAAAATCTCCCCCTTCGCGTCGGCGATGCCCGCGATGGAATCGAAATGCTCAAGGTGGACCGCCGCCACCATGGTCACGATCGCCACGTGCGGGCGCACCTGCGCCGTCAGCGGCGTGATCTCGCCCGCATGGTTCATGCCGATTTCGAAGACGCCGTACTGCGCATCGCGCGGCATCCGTGCCAACGACAGCGGCACACCCCACAGATTGTTGTAGGACGCCGCCGACGCATGCGTGCGCCCCTGCAGCTCCAGGAGATGGCGCAACGCCTCTTTCGTGCTCGTCTTGCCGACACTGCCCGTGACGGCGGCAACGCGCGCGCCCACCGCCGCGCGCCGCGCGCGGCCCAACGCTTCCAGCCCCGCCTGCACGTCGCGCACATGAATGAGCTTGTCGCCGGAAACGCCCGTGACATCGCGCGCGACGAGCGCCGCAGTGGCTCCCTTCGCGACGGCATCGCCCACGAACTCGTGCCCGTCGCGCACGTCTTTGAGCGCGACGAACAAATCGCCCGGCTGCAGCGTCCGCGTGTCGATCGAGACGCCCTTGATCTCGCCGTCGCCGGCAGCCTGGCCGCCGGTCGCCGCCGCAACCTCCTTGACCGTCCAAAGCGCGTTCATCACCCGCCTCCCCGCGTGCGCGCAATCGCGGTCCGCGCTTCTTCGGCGTCGTTGAAGGGCCGCACCTCGCGCCCGACGATCTGCCCGCTCTCGTGTCCCTTGCCGGCAATGACGACGACGTCACCTGCCAGCGCCGACGCGACGGCCGTCTCGATGGCGCGCGCACGGTCGCCGATCTCGGCAGCGCCGGCCGCGCCCTTCATCACCGCCGCGCGGATCGCCGCCGCATCCTCCGTACGCGGATTGTCGTCGGTCACGATCACCCGATCCGCGAACGTCGCAGCCGCCTCGCCCATCAGCGGCCGCTTGCCCGGATCGCGGTCGCCACCGCAGCCGAACACGACCCACAGTCGCCCGTCCGTATGCGGCCTCAGCGCCTTCAGCACCGTCTCCAGAGCATCCGGCGTGTGCGCATAGTCCACGTAGACCGGCGCACCGTGCACGTTGGTTCCGATTTTCTCGAGCCGTCCCGGCGCACCGCGCAACTGCGCAAGCGTTTCGAACACGCGCCCGGGATTCGCATCGAGCCCAAGCACCAAACCGGCAGCCACAATCGCATTCGACGCCTGAAACGCACCGGCCAGCGGCAGCACCACGTCGTACCCGCGCCCATCCCACGCGACCGACAGAACCTGCCCGTCGCCGCGCGGCGCGCGCGAAACGATGCGCAAGGCCGCAGTTTCGGACTCGCCTGTCGTGATCAAACGCTGCGCGCGCGCCTTTGCGACCTCGACAAACGCGGGCGCCGACGGCGAGTCCGCATTGATCACGGCGACGCCGCCGGGCGGCACAACTTCGGCGAACAGACGCAATTTCGCTTGCTCGTACGCCTCGAACGTCTCGTGATAGTCGAGATGATCGCGCGTCAGGTTCGTGAAAGCCGCCGCCTTCAGGGCGACGCCGTCGGTGCGATACTGAGCAAGGCCGATGCTCGACGCCTCGAATGCAACATGATCGACGCCTTCCGTCGCAAGTTCGGCAAGCAGCCGATGAATCTCTACCGGATCGGGTGTCGTCAGGCTAAGCGCCTTCGTGCCCGAAGGCGCCACGACACCCACCGTCCCGAAGCTTGCGGCCTTGTACCCGAGCGCCGCCCAAATCTGGCGCACGAACGAGGCCACCGACGTCTTGCCGTTCGTTCCCGTCACCGCGACGACGTTCGCAGGCTGCGGCGCATGAAATCGCGCAGCCATCTGCGCAAGGCGCTGGCGCGGATTGAAGTCGATGACGCTTGCGGTTGCTCCGGTGCGGTCGCGCAACGCTTCCCCGCCAAGCACCGCGATCGCACCCTTGGCGATCGCATCGGCGACGAACGCCGCCCCGTCCGCCTTCGCGCCGGGCAACGCCGCGAACAGATAGCCGGGCTTCACCGCGCGGCTGTCGGCGGTAATCCCTGTGATCTCCGGATCGGGTCCGGTCGCGGCAACGTTGGCGAGCGCGCTGAGACGCATGGGCTCAATGCAGATCCTCGTACGATGCCATGGTGGTGGGAGGCCGCGGCTCGTTGCCGGCGGGGGTAACGGGAACGTTCAGCATCGGCGCAATGCGCGCGATCACTTTGCCTGCCGTCGGGGCCGCGGTCCAGCCCGCCGTGGCGAAGCCTTCCGTCGTCTCATTGCCCTGTGGTTCGTCGAGCATGATCAGCACCAAATAGGACGGCGCACGTGCCGGAAACACGCCGACGAACGAAGACAACAGCCTCTTGGGCGCATAGTCGCCGCCGGTCGCCTTTTCCGCCGTGCCCGTCTTGCCGCCCACAGGATAGCCCGGCACATCGGCCTTCGATCCAGTGCCCTGCGTCACGGCCAGGCGCAAAAGATCGCGCATCTGGGCGCTCGTCTGCTCGCTCACCACGCGTGTGAACGGCACTACGGTGCCCGCCTCGCGTTTGACGAACGTCGGCTTCACCAGCTTGCCGCCGTTGACGAGCGCCGCACTCGCCGTCGCCACATGCATCGGCGTGATCGCGATCCCGTGCCCGTAGGACACCGTCATCGTCTCGAGCTCGCCCCACGTCTTGGGAGCGATCGGCGTACCCGTCTCTTTGATCTCGCTCGCGACCGGCATCAAGAGCCCCATCTTCGCGAGATAGGCCTTCTGCACGTTCGTCCCCACCTCGAGCGCCATCTTCGCCGTGCCGATGTTCGAGGAGTGGACGAAGACTTCCGGCACGCTCAGCACGCGGTTCTCCGGATGGAAGTCCGAAATCGTGAAGCGTCCGTGCGTGATGGGACTGGTTGCGTCGAACTGGCTTGCGAACGTTACCTTCTGCGTGTCGAGCGCCATCGCGGTTGAGAAAATCTTGAAGGTCGAGCCCATCTCGAAGACGCCCAAGGTCGCGCGGTTGAACAGCGCGTCCTTCGCCGCTTCGCCCGGCTCGTTCGGATCGAAGTCGGGCAGCGACGCCAGCGCGAGCACCTCGCCGCTGGTGACGTCGAGCACGATGCCCGCCGCCCCCTTCGCCTGGAATGCGGCGACCGCACCCGCAAGCTCGTCCTGAAGCGCGTGTTGCACGCGCAGATCGAGCGACAACTCGACGACCCCGCCTTTGTTGCGCTTTTCGAGGATCAACTCTTCCGCGCCGCGCTCGACGCCGGCAAGCCCGTGATTGTCGACATTGACGTAGCCGAGCGCATGCGCCGCCGTGCGCCCGTTCGGATAAACGCGCCGGGGCTCGGCCCGAAACGCCAGCCCCGGAATGCCGAGCTTGTTCACCGCCTCCTGTTGGCGCGGCGTCACGTTCCGCCGGACCCACACGAACGCTTGGCGCGAGGCGAGCCGCTTCGTCAGCGCTTCGGCATTCAGTCCCGGCAGCTCGCCCGCAAGTGCATGTGCGGCTTCGGCCGGATCCCAAATCACCCGCGCATCCGCATAGAGCGACGCCGCCTGTAAGTCGGTCGCGAGAATCTCGCCGTTGCGGTCGACGATGTCGGCGCGAAAGAACGAGATGTCGTTCTCCGCCCGCACGATCTTGCGCGCCATGCCTTCGCGCAGCATCGTCACCTCCACGAGCCGGCCGAACAGCACCGCGAACACGACGCCGAACGCGATCGCGGCGATGTTGAGACGGCTGCGCGTACGCTCCATCGCGGCCTTTGCCGCACCGTCGAGCGTGATCCGTTCGTCGCGCGTCACGGTGCGTTCCCCTGCTCGATCGGTTTTGGACGCGGCAACGGCGCATCGCGCACGATGCGCTGTGGCAGCTCGGCCGCCTCGATCACCGGCGACGCCGCTTGGGGTCCGCCGTCGCGCAGCGGCAGCGAGGCGGGCACCACGATTTGCGACGCGCCCGTTTGCGTCAGCGGCAAGTGGCGCCGCGCCAGCGCCTGCAACCGTTCCGGCTGATTGAGAAAACTCCACTCCGCCTTCAAAACGCGGATCGCTTCGCGCTCGCGCGCGATCTGCGTGCCGAGATCGGAAAGCGTTTGTTCTTGCGCCTTGCCGCGCTGCACGCCGTTGTAGAGCTCGAAACTCACGAGCACGAGCAACGTGACGCTGACGGCGCTGACGAACCGGATCATACGCGCATCTCCGGCAGCACGCCCGCCTTGATCGCGTCGAACGGAATCGCAGGCGCGGAGGTGCGGATCGCCGCGCGCAATTTCGCCGAACGCGCGCGCGGGTTGCGCAAGATCTCTTGCTTCGAAGCCACGATCGCGCGCTTCGTCGTCACCTCGAACGACGCCTGCGGCCCGTTCGAAAGCTTCGGCGGCAGATGGCGCGACGCGTGAACCACGCGGCCCGACCGCTCCTGCAGAAACCGCTTCACCATGCGGTCTTCGAGCGAATGAAACGACACGATAGCCAGCCGCCCGCCAGGTTTCAGCAACTGCTCGGCCGCGGCAAGCCCGCGCGCAAGCTCGCCCAATTCGTCGTTCACATAGATGCGCAGCGCCTGAAACGTGCGCGTCGCCGGGTGAATGCCGTTCGCCGCGCGCCCGATCGCCTTCGCGCAAATGTTGGCAAGCTCGAGCGTGCGCGTGATCGGCGCCTTCGCCCGCGCGGCGACGATCGCGCGCGCGATCGCGTGGCTGCGCTCTTCCTCGCCGTAGCCGTAGAAGATGCCGGCGAGCGCCTGCTCGCTATAGGTGTTGACGATGCCTTCGGCCGAAATGCCGGTCGAACCCATGCGCATGTCGAGCGGCCCGTCGAGCTGGAACGAGAATCCGCGTTCGGCCGTCTCGAGCTGATCCGACGACACGCCGAGATCGAGCGCGATGCCGTCGACAGCCTCGACGCCTTTGCCCGTGAGCAGTTCCTGCATCGCGCCGAACGGTCCTTGCACCAGCGTGAGCCGCCCCGGAAACTCGCGCACGATCGAAGCCGCCCGCGCGATCGCCTGCGGATCGCGGTCGATCCCGATCACCGAACAACGCGCGGCCTTCAACAATGCGCGCGCATAGCCGCCGCCGCCGAACGTGCCGTCGACCATGGTCTCGCCGTCGCGCGGACTGAGCGCCGCGGCGACTTCCTGCAGCATCACCGAAACATGCGTCGTCTCGCTCATGAGCCGGCCCCGCCGTTCGGCTTCGGCGCGCGCAGCAGGCCGCGCCGTTCCGCCGTCGCGCGCCGCGCGCGCAGCATGCGCACGTCGAGCGCCTTGGGCTCCCACACCTCGAAACAATTGCCGACCCCGATGAACGCCGCGGAGTCCTCGATGCCCGCATGCCTGAGCAGCATCTCTGGAAACATCACGCGCCCTTCCGAATCGAGGGAAAGCTCCACCGTGTCCCCGAGAAACGAATAGGCGAAGTCGTCGTGCATCTCGCTCGACGGATCGTGTTCTTCGACAAGGCTGTGCAGATGCGCGATCCACTCGGGCCCGCCGGCCACGATCGCCCGCTCGGCGGTCGACGTGCGTGCCCAGATCGTACGCGCCCCTTGCGACTCCAATATCTCGCGGAACTTCGCCGGCACCGAGACGCGCCCCTTGGCGTCGATCCGGTTCACGAACGTCGACAGGAACGGGCGCGCAAGCCTCATCGCGCGACCCCGTGCCTTAACGAAGGAGAAATGACGTTCGCCACAACCTGGTCCCCAAAACCGCGTGTCCGGACCGCAACATTGCCCCGGACCGAGGCCTACCCATCGGGGGCGGAAAAATGCCGCCTCCAGGACGTTCATGGGATAGCATGGGTACTCGTGGGCGTCAACGCATTACTTGGAAATTCAATGATTTAGACTTCGTTCAACAGTCCAAGGTGGCTCATGATCGTCGATGTTCAAAAATAGAACAAATATAGAACAAAAAGAAATAGATATAGTGGCCGATACGCATCACACCACAATGGCTCGTGGCGGAGGCCCTTCGAATGGCCCAATGCG
>CAZLRW010000040.1:3011-32041 GCA_964561925.1 uncultured Flavobacteriaceae bacterium | reverse complement strand
ACTTCCTCATCTTCCGCGAAGACCCGACGAAGAATTTGGCGAACCTCGCAACGCTGGAGGCCGTGATCGCCGACGGCCGCCTCTACACAAAGGCCGATCTCGACGCCCGCTTCGCGCGCCTCAAGGCGCAGTGGTCGAACCCGATCGTGGATCCGATCATGACGGAAGCCGTGCGCATGGCGATGGCCCGCTTCCGCGCGGCCGCGGAGGAGTAGCTTCAGACGGCTCGTTCACTGGGCGTAAGCAAGACCTCAATGCGCTTGCCGCCGCGCAGCAGAGACACTGTGACCTCGCGGCCGATCTTGTCCGCACCGAGCCGCCGCAGAAGCTCGTCGACGCCCTCGACCGGCTGACCGTCGAGCGCGACCAGGATGTCGCGCGAAAGCAATCCCGCGCGGTCCGCGGGACTTGCCGGTTCGACGACGTTGATCATCGCCCCCGACGCGCCCGTCCCCGCGGCCAGCTGCAGCCGCCGTGGAATGGCGATCGTTTGCGCCGCGATGCCGACAAAGGCGCGCCGCACGCGCCCGTGCCGCACGATCTCGCTCAAGACATAGCTCGCCGTGTTGCTTGCGACCGCAAAGCAAATGCCCTGCGCGCCCATGATCACGGCGGTGTTGATGCCGACGACCTCGCCCCGCGAATTGACGAGCGGCCCGCCCGAATTACCGGGGTTGAGCGCCGCATCCGTTTGAATCACGTCGTCGATCAAACGCCCGGACTGCGCGCGCAAACTCCGCCCCAGCGCCGACACGACGCCCGCGGTCACCGTCGACTCGAAGCCGAGCGGATTGCCGATCGCGACCACGAGATGTCCGGGCTTCAGCATCTTGGAATCGCCGATCGCCGCCGTCGGCAACTTTCCATGCGCATGCGCGTGGAGAAGCGCAAGATCACTATGCGGATCGTCGCCCAACACGCGCGCCTCGAAACTCTGCTGCTCGCTGGTGGTCAGCCGCGCCGCCGATGCGCCCTGAACGACGTGGCTGTTCGTCAGCACCAACCCGTCGGACGAAATGATGACGCCCGACCCCGTCCCGCCGCGCTTCGTGCCGAGCGCCTCGACCCGCACGACCGCGGGCCCCACCGCCTCCGCGACGCCCGAAACGGCCTGCGAGTAGGCATCAAGCAAGTGCCCGTCGCTGTCGGAAGCGCGCACGCTGCCCTCGGCGGACCGCCGCCATGCGCCCGAGATGAACGAGACTCTGTTGCCGTGAACCGCCATATGGCCATCAGAGATTGGGAGCGGTCTTCGATATTCAAGCCCGAGGACTGCTAGGTAACATCAACGCGCCGCAACCAGCTCGGACGAAAAGTGCTGGGTCTGTGGAGCCCGTATTCAAACCGATCCATGATATCGTCCGGCGAGCAAGCCGAGGCTCGCGGTGACCATGGTGTGGAGGTTCTTCACTTGGCTGGGGGAGGTGGCCGGCGGATTCTGCGCCGCCTTCCTTACCTTCGTGGCGCTGTTCGGCGCCATCGGCTTTGCGATTGCGACGCCGTACAGCCCAGAAATCACGTGTTGGCCTCAGCATTCGGTCATCTACGTGTACGAGACGTTCTGCGAAAGCAAAGTCGCCGACACGGCATGGTGGGGCACGGTCGAGTTGGCGCGCTTCCCCGTCGCGATGCCGGCCCTTTCGATCCACTATGCACAAGACCTCTCGCTGCGGTGGCCGTACAGCAGCCTGATCTTCGAGACGATGGTCTGGGTGGCCACAGGTCTTGTCCTCCTCGCCGTTTGGGCAGGCTTTCGCCATTGGCGCGCGCGGCTGCCGCTCGTGGCGTGGGGACTCTTGGCGACGTATGTCGCGATGGCGATCGCGGTTGCCGTGCCGGTCGACTTGAGTGTGCCGGTGGCGAACACCTGCAACGACGAACAACGCCTGGAATACTTCCCAAGGGGATCGTTCCGCGGCTATCCCAGCGAGCGCTATCCCCATCCCCACAACCCTGCGCTTGGCCGCGACTGGTTTTCCTCCCACCTCTTTGCCATGCAGGAGGCGCCTCTCTTTTGCGGGGCGTCGCCGGACAGCGAAGTTTATCGCTTTCTCTGGTTGCGCACGTTCGATGAACCGGTGGCGGTGAGGGTCTATCGACGCGGACGCGATCACGGGCTCGAGGCCGTGATCCTAGACGGCCGAGGTGGATACGAACCCGGCAACATCAAGAAGCGCATCGCCAAGGTGCTTTCCCAAGCCGAGTGGCAACGCGTTGTCCGCGAGCTTGATCGCGTGCGCTTCTGGCAAATGAGAACGACCACGGACGACATGATCGGCATCGACGGCACGGAGTGGATCATGGAAGGCCGCCGCGCAGGACGATACCACGTGGCGAGCCGTTGGGGCGGCTACGCCTTGGAGCGCACAGGCATCTTGTTCCTCGAACTCGCCGGCGTCGACGCGCCCGAACCGGTGTTCTGACGAACGGCAGGCCGTCAGTTCGATTTCACCGCGCCGTCGACCGTGACCTTGCGCGCGTGGGCAAGCGCGACGCCGTAGGGCGTTTCCGTCATGATCTTGACCGGCACGACGAAGCGCTTCACCGGCCCGCCGCTCGTGCTTTCGAGCGAGGCGAACCACGCGGTGATGACGGGCAGCGGCTTGCCCTTGTTCAAGTTCGGCTTGAAGCCCGCGATCTGCTTGTAGACGACGGTGCACTTGATCGCGGGGCCGCTGTAGCCGCCGTCCGTCTTGACCTTGTCCTGTCCCTGGAACGTGAGTTCGATGTCGTAGCGCCGCCGCCCGTCGAACACGCGCACGGTGTCGCCGCAGGGTTTCGCGGACGAGTGCGAAACGCCCGAAAGCGAATACACGAGCCCCGACAGCGGGTCGAGCGTGCCGCGCTTCTGCTCCTCCGTCACCGGAAAGCGCTCCGTGTTGTACGGCGGATCTGAGAACAGCTGAATGCCGCCGGCCGTGTAGGTCAGGTCGACCTTCTGGTTCTGCTTCTCGTTGTTCGTGTTCGAATTGTACTTCTGCGGCTGCAGCCCGCTGCCGGCGACGAGGCCCACGGACTCCGCGTCGATCACCGCCTCGTAGAACGAGTTGACGACGCCCGCCGTCTTCAACCGCGACACCGCCGCATAGGAATTGCCGGTGAAGCTCGACTTGATGCCGATATTCCCGAGATTGATGCCGCCCAAATAGACCTGCCACACGAGCTGCACCGTGCTGGAGGAGGTGTTCGCCTGTGCGACTTTGATCGTGCCCGGCTCCGATGCCGGTGCCGGATCGGCCGCCAGAGCTGCGGCCGGAACAAGCGCGAGCGTGGTCGCAACGAACAGTCGCTTCAACATGGGACGTCGAACCTCTTATGAATGCCGAAAGGGGCGTGGCGTTCGATGGGGGCCGCCTATATGGTCGGCCACGATGGTTGAATTGTGGCGGAATTCTCCGGGTCTCTTCAAGCTGCAATCGTCACGAACATGATGAACGCCAATTCATCCGCCGATCAAAAGATCGAAGATTTGGCGCCGCTTTTGGCGGCGGGCGACCGCAGGGCCTTGGCCAAGGCGATCACGCTCGTCGAATCGAGCCGTCCCAAGGACGAAGCGGCCGCCGCCGCACTGGTGAACGCGGCGCTTGGCCGGTCGGGCAAGTCGTTGCGCATCGGCCTGTCGGGAGCGCCGGGTGTCGGCAAGTCGACGTTCATCGAAGCGTTCGGGACCTGGTTGACCGCGCGCGGCCATCGCGTCGCCGTCTTGGCCGTCGATCCGTCGTCGCGCCGCTCGGGCGGTTCGATCTTGGGCGACAAGACGCGCATGGTGAAGCTTGCGCAGGACCCGAACGCATTCATTCGCCCGTCCCCGGCCGGCGCGACGTTGGGCGGCGTCGCCCGCCGCACGCGCGAGACGATGCTGCTCGTCGAAGCGGCGGGCTTCGATGTCGTGCTCGTCGAAACCGTCGGCGTCGGCCAATCGGAAACCGCGGTGGCCGACATGGTCGACATGTTCGTCGTGCTCGTGTCGCCCGGCGGCGGCGACGAGCTGCAAGGCATCAAGCGTGGGATCATGGAACTCGCCGACCTCGTGGTCGTGACGAAGGCCGACGGCGATCTTGCCGCCGCAGCAAACCGCGCCGCCGCCGAGTATGCGGCCGCGCTTCACCTCATGCGCCCGAAATTCGCAAGCTGGTCCCCCGCCGTCCGCCTCGTTTCGAGCGTGGAGGGCAGAGGCCTCGAGGACGTCTGGCGCGATATCGAGTCTTTCCGCGACGGCCTGAAGGCGGCCGGCGCCTGGGACGCGCAGCGCCGCGAACAGAACGTCGCATGGTTATGGGCCGAACTTCGCGAAGGCCTGCTGGCACTCCTGGGCGAAAGCCCGGCGCTTAAGACCGAACTCGCGCGCGCCGAGGCTCGCGTCGCCAAGGGCGACCTTGCGGCACCGGCTGCCGCCCGGGCCATTTTGGCGCGGTTTCGCGGCCAAACTTGACGCAAATCCGCCCCTCGACTATAGGTCCGCCCCTCCCGCGCGGATGTCCATCGCCCGCGCGGGTTCTCTTTTCATCTTGGAATCGACGGGACTGGAACGACCATGGCGCGGCGCTGCGAATTGACGGGCAAGGGCGTGTTGAGCGGACACAATGTCAGCCACGCGAACAACAAGACGAAGCGCAAGTTCCGTCCGAACGTCTCGGAAGTGGCGCTGATGTCGGACAAGCTCGACCGCACGATTCGCCTGCGCATTTCCAAGCACGCGCTGCGCTCGATCGACCACAACGGCGGCCTCGACGCCTTCATCGTCAAGCAGGACGACGACAAGTTGTCCGACCGCGCGCTGCGCGTGAAGCGCGAGATCAAGCGCGCCACAAAGGCCGCCCAAGCCTCCGCGTAACCGCGAACACTTGCATCGCCGCATCGATCGCACCAGGCTGCGCGCGATGATGACGATTTGCTGCGCTGAGCCCTCATGACGACCGGACAAGCGGGCCGCCTCGCCGTGCAAGGCGGCATCGTCGTTTCGCACGCGCCGCCCCGCAAGCACTGGCTGGTTCTGTTTGTACGCGACGTCGCGATTCTAAGCGGCCCAGCCGTCGCCGCCGTCGTCACGTTGGCGCTGGCGTGGGAGTTGCGCGCGGTCCCGCTCGCGATCTTCGACGGCATCTTGAGCCCGCGCGGCGTGCCGGAACTCTATCCGTCGAATTGGCTCACCGTGGGCCACGCGGTCGTACCGGTGATCTTTCTCATCGCCAATTTGGTGAACCGTCGTTTGGGCGACGACTACACGATCGCGCACATCTTGTCGGCGTGGGTGCTTGCGATGATCGTCGCGTTGGCCGCGCTCTCGGGCGTCGACGCGCTGCCGGCGGCAGGCGACGTGCCGGGCGTGCGCGTCGCGGCGGCGTTCCTTGGGGCGATGGTCTTGGGCCAGCTTGCCGGCGCCTTCGTCTTCGACCGCACGCGTGGGCCCGTCTGGTGGCAAGCGCCGCTCTACGGCGCGCTCACCAGCTCGTTCGTCGCGATGTTCCTCTTCTACCCGATTGCCTATCTCGGCCACGATTGGGTGTGGCTGAACCGCATGTCGGTCGACGCGGGCGTCAAGGCCGCGATGTCGTTCGCGCTGCTCTTGCCGTACTACGCGCTCCGCCCCATCGTCCGCCCCGCCGGCGGCCTCGGCGGATTCTGAAGCAGCGTCACGTCTCGCGCGGCCCGCGCATTTCTTTCAGCGCGATCTCGATGCGCCGCCACGTGTCGGCTTCGGTCGGATCGTGCTTATCCTCGGCGCCGCGCAAGCGTTGCGCCGCGAATGCGATCGCCTTGGCGCCGTGCTCCTCGAACAGCCGCCGCGCATAGTTCGCGATGTCGATCTCTTTCATGAGGCACCTCCGTGAAGGGAACGGATATGCCGAAGCCCGCCCGGATCAAATGATCGAGGTCAAACGCGCCGTCAGAACAACCCCTCGGTCTCGCCCTTTTCGTTCAGGCGGATCTTGTTCGCGGCCGGCGCCTTGGGCAGTCCCGGCATCGTCATGATATCACCGGTGATCACGACCAGGAACTCCGCACCGGCGGACAACCTGACCTCGCGAATTGCAACCACATGTCCCGACGGCGCGCCTTTCAGTAGCGGGTCGGTCGAGAACGAGTACTGCGTCTTCGCCATGCAGATCGGCAGATGGCCGAAGCCTTCGGCCTGCAGCTCGCGAAAACGCTGACGCACGTTCGTGTCCGCCGCGATCTCGCTCGCCCCGTAGAGTTTGGTCGCGATCGTGTGCACCTTGTCCCAAAGCGGCATCTCGTCGGGATAGAGCGTCGCGAACTGCGCCGAACCCTTGTCGCAAAGCTCGACGACCTGTCGCGCGAGTTCCGCGCATCCCTTGCCGCCGTCGCTCCAATGCGTGCAGACGACCGCGGTCACGCCTTGCGCGCGCGCCGCCTGCTTCACCGCCTCGAGTTCCGCGTCGGTGTCGGTGACGAAGCGATTGATCGCGACGACGGCCGGCACGCCGAACGACTTCACATTCGCGATGTGCCGCGCAAGGTTGGAACAGCCCTTGGTCATCGCAGCAACGTTCTCTTCCGCCAAATGCTCCTTCGCGATCCCGCCATGCATCTTGAGCGCCCGCACGGTTGCGACGATCACCGCGGCTGCGGGCGAAAGCCCGGCCTTGCGGCACTTGATGTTGAAGAATTTCTCGGCACCCAGATCCGCGCCGAACCCCGCCTCCGTCACCACATAGTCGGCAAGCTTCAGCGCCGTCGACGTCGCAAGCACCGAGTTGCAGCCATGCGCGATGTTGCCGAACGGCCCGCCATGCACGAACACCGGATTGTTCTCGAGCGTCTGCACCAAATTCGGCATCAGCGCGTCTTTCAGAAGCACCGTCATCGCCCCGTGCGCACCGATGTCGCGCGCAGTGACGTTCTTGCGCTCACGCGTATGCGCCACGACGATGTTGCCGAGCCGCCGCTCGAGGTCGGCAAGATCGCGCGCCAGACAGAAAATCGCCATCACCTCGGAGGCGACCGTGATGTCGAACCCGTCTTCGCGCGGGAACCCGTTCGAGACGCCGCCGAGCGAACTCACGATCTCGCGAAGCGCGCGGTCGTTCATGTCGATCACGCGCCGCCAGAACACGCGCCGGGGATCGATGCCCAGCGCATTGCCCCAATAGATGTGATTGTCGATCATCGCGGCGAGCAGATTGTTCGCCGTCGTGATCGCGTGAAAGTCGCCCGTGAAGTGAAGGTTGATCTCCTCCATCGGCACGACCTGCGCATAGCCGCCGCCGGCAGCCCCGCCCTTCATGCCGAAGCACGGCCCCAACGACGGCTCGCGAATGCAACCCATGGCGCGCTTGCCGATGTGCGCAAGCCCGTCGGTCAAACCGACCGTGGTCGTGGTTTTGCCCTCACCCGCCGGCGTCGGCGTGATCGCGGTCACGAGAACGAGCTTGCCGTCGGGCTTTGCCTTCAGCCCCTCGATGAAATCGAACGCGACCTTCGCCTTCGTGCGCCCGTATTGCAGCATCGCCTCGGCCGGAATGCCGATCTTCTGGCCGACCTCTGCGATCGGCTTCATGTGCGCCGCGCGCGCAATTTCGATGTCGGTCGTCATGCCCCCTCCGTGATCGGGGGGAAGTTACGGATCGCCCCTCACCGGGGCAAGCGCGGGCTCGCGGCCGCAAGCGCAAGGCCGCTCAGGATGAACGCCGTCCCGCCGATGCGATTGATGAGCCGCCCGCCGCCGGCCGAACGCAACAACAGCCGCGTCTGCCGCGCCGCGCCCGCATAGAGCGAGTGGATCGCAACCACCATCGCCGCATAGCCGGCGACCAACGCCGCCGCCCGCTCGAGCCCGTGCACGCTCTGATCGATGAACTGTGGAAACAGCGCGAGGAAGAACAGGATCGCGTTCGGGTTCGAGACTTGCAGCACGAAGCCCTCGACGAATCGCCGCGTCAGGCTCGCCCGCGTCGTCGGCATCTCGACGAAGGCCCGCGGCGGCGCCCGCCAAAGCTTGATGCCGAGATAGATGAGATAGGCCGCACCCGCATACTTCATCACCGCGAACGCGAACGACGAAGCAAGCAGCACCGCCCCAACCCCGATCACGGACAAAGCCGCGACCAGAAACGTCCCCGACGCGACGCCCAGAATGCCGGCCAGCGCGTCTTTCAATGGATGGCGAATCGCGTTCGTGAGCGTCAACATGACGCCCGGCCCCGGTGTGACGATATTCACCGCCGCCAGCATCGCGAACAGCAAGATTTCGCTCAACGCTTCAATCCTTGAGCTCGAACATCATCAAGAGCGTCTGTTGCAGCGGCGTGTTGAAATTGTCGTCCGCGATCAAATAGACGATCGTCTCTCCGTCGTCGCCCTTGCGGACGGAGAGCCCTTCCATGTTGTCGATGATGAAGTTCATGCCGACATCGGCGACGATCTCGCCGTCGAGCACGGCGTCCGCGGCGATGCTCGCTCCCGGCACGCGCCGCATCTGAAAACCGATGCCGCCCGCGCGGCTGAACCGCCGCTCCAGCGTCAACACGTCGCCGCCGGGAAGCTGTCGCACGTCGGTCAGGTCGAACGGCATCCGCCGCTTGAGCGTGAGCGCGGCTGGATCGCTCCCCGGCTGGAGCAGCCAGCCGCGAATGTCGCCCGCATCGTCGTGAAACGACTCGCTGAGCGCGAGCAGCCGCCCGTCGGAAAGCGTCGCGATCCCTTCAAGCCCGCCGTTCACCGGCGCCCGCTTCAGCGCGGCCGGCGTCGCGACCTCCGAAGGCTTCGCGCCGAGGCCCGCCTTGCCGAACGGATAGCGCCAGATCCGGTGCTCGCGCTCGAAGCTGACGAAAACGTCGCCGTCGAGCGATCCGCTGAGCCCCTCCGCGTCGCCGTCCTTGCCCGAAAGCGGCACGCCGTCAGGCGACAGCAGCGGCGCGATCTCGACCCCTGCCGCGCCCGCGAGCTTACCCTCGCGATAGCGCAACGTGCCGGTCAGCCAATGACTCGAATCCGTGATCGCCAGAAACCGCGCGCCGTCGTCGGAAACGATCAGCCCCGAAATCCCGCCGAATTCGCGCTCCGTCGAAGTCAGCCGGAGCGACCCGCGATGCACGAGCTTGCCCGCGGTCGACTTCGCATCCTCGCCCGTGCTGAAAGGGATCGACGTGGACTTGATGTCGAGCGGCCGGGCCCGCTCATCCGCGCACGCCGCAACCGCAAGAACGGCGGCGGCCGCCGCCGCCAGCACCGAACGCGTCGTCATGCCGATCACCGCGCCGCCGCCTGCGCCGGCTTTCCGCGCGCCGCACGCGACAGATGGCGGGGCAGGGCGCCGCCCGGCGTCTTCTTCGTGTCCTCGTCGAACAACTCGGCCAACTTCTCCGTCATCGCCCCGCCCAGCTGTTCCGCGTCAACAATGGTCACCGCGCGCTTGTAATAGCGCGTCACGTCGTGCCCGATCCCGATCGCGATCACCTCGATGGGCGAGCGCGTCTCGATCGCCTCGATCACGTCGCGCAAATGCCGTTCGAGATAATTGCCCGCGTTGACCGACAGCGTCGAATCGTCGACCGGCGCGCCGTCCGAAATCACCATCAGAATGCGCCGCTGCTCCTGCCGCGCGATCAACCGGTTGTGCGCCCACATCAACGCCTCGCCGTCGATGTTCTCCTTGAGCAGCCCCTCGCGCATCATAAGGCCCAGATTGCGCCGCGCCCGCCGCCACGGCGCATCCGCCTGCTTGTAGATGATGTGGCGAAGATCGTTCAGCCGCCCCGGCGCCGGCGGCTTGTTCTCGGAAAGCCACTTGTCGCGCGACTGCCCGCCCTTCCACGCCTTCGTCGTAAAGCCCAGAATTTCGACCTTGACGTTGCAGCGCTCGAGCGTGCGCGCAAGGATGTCGGCGCACATGGCCGCGACCATGATCGGCCGCCCGCGCATCGACCCCGAATTGTCGAGCAGCAGCGTCACGACCGTGTCGCGGAACTTCATGTCCTTCTCGACTTTGTAGGACAGCGGCGACATCGGATCGACGACGATGCGCGAGAGCCGCGCCGCATCCAAAATGCCTTCCTCGAGATCGAACTCCCAGGTGCGGTTCTGCTTCGCCATCAACTTGCGCTGCAGCCGGTTGGCCAACCGCGCGACGACGCCCTGCAACGCCTGCAGTTGCTGATCGAGATAGGCGCGCAGCCGCGTCAACTCTTCCGCGTCGCACAGCTCCTCGGCCGTGATCATCTCGTCGAATTGCTGCGTGAAGACCTTGTAGTTCGGCTCGTTCTGCCCCGAGAACGGAAGGTCCGGCCGCCAAGGCTGTTTGCCGTCGGCCGTGTCGTCGGCCTCCGAACGCGACGCGCGCTCTTCGGTCTCGACCTCGACGGCTTGCTGCTCGCCATCCTCGCCGTCGCTCTCCGACATTTCAGTGTCTTCGGCGGAGGCACCCTGCGGTTCGCTGCTTTCGCTCGCGTCCGAATCCGCGTTCTCGGATTGCTCTTGCGTCGCCTCGTCTTGGCTGTCCTCGTCCGACCCGTCCGGATCCTCGCCCAATTCGTCGCCAAGCCCGAGGTCGCTCAGGATGCGCCGTGTCAGCTTCGCAAACCCCGCCTGATCTTTGATGCTGTCGAACAGCTTCTCGAGGTCGCCACCCGCCTTCGCCTCGATATGCTCGCGCCAAGCCTCCACGACCGCCTTGCCGGCGGTGGGGATCGGTCGCCCCGTCAAGCGCTCGCGCACGACGAGACCGACAGCCTCGGCGAGCGGCGCCTCATCGCGTCCGCGCGCCTGGGCGTAACCCTTCTGCTTCAACCGCGCCTCAAGCGCCGCCTCGACGTTCTTCGCGACACCCTTCATCGCGTTCGCGCCGATGGACTCGACGCGCGCCTGCTCGGCCGCCTCGAAGATCGAACGCGCCGACGATCCGGGCGGCGCATAGGTCGAGTGCGTCTTGTCGTCGTGGAACGCAAGGCGCAGCGCAAACGCATCCGCCGCCCCACGCGTCTGCGCCACGTCGCTCTTGGCCAGATCGCGGCCGGGCAGGGGAATACGCGCCTTCAAGCCTTTCAGCTGCGGCGGCTCCGTCCCGAACGAAATCTCCAACTCCGGCTCAGCCCCCATCGCCCGCATCGTGTTCGCCACCGCGCGCTTGAACGGCTCGATCGGACTATCGGATTTCGTCGCCATCGTTACTGCGCCTCCGGTAGCAACGTTCGCCCCGCGGCCGCATTTCGCAATGCCACTCGCAGGTCAGCCAGCGTCCATTTGAGCGGGCCGGTTAGCCGCACCTGCGACAACCAAAGTACGTTATTCCATGACTCAATCAGACCCGTTCCGGTCCCGTTTACGAGCCCGGTGAAATCGACGGTTTGAGAATCGCCCTCCACCCGGAGACGGATCGCCTCCCCATAATCCGACCCGGTCTTGAGTAGGATGACCAATCTCAACTTTCGTTGGTCACACGACCTCTCATAGCCGAGGCCCTCGAAGCGTCGTGCCTGAGCGTCCGAAATCGGGAGACCCCAGAGTTGCTCCTTCACTTGAAGCTGATGAGTCCCATCGCCATCATTTGGCGCCGCTACGCAGGGACTTTGACCCACAAGCATGACCGCGTGCGACATCGTTAGAAGTTCAACTATCGAAGCGCTTCGCCCGAACGGCTCTTGGCGATTTGCGACAAGCCGTTTCACGGCGAGGAGCCATGCATCGCCGGCCGAACTAATGAGTTGGGCCTCGCGTCCGCGCATCAGCGAAAGGTCACCCTGCTGCGTTCGGAACAGCAGGTAAGTGCGGTCGATCTTGAATCCGGCGTGCCAGTCACCTCCGATGAACGCAAGCCAAAACAGGCCAAGCGAATTGTGTGCGGTTGCGACGGATTCCTCGCTGGGCCATTCCGAAGCAGCGTGGCTGACCAAAGTGAAGGTGGCTGGAGAATTGCCCTTGATTCGCTCGATCGTCTCGAACTTGAACTTGTACTCCGTCGGCATGTCGTACGACAGGGGCGGTGAAGGATCGACAAGTCGCTCAACGGCCACCACGCGCGCAAGCAAGATTTCGTGGGCGGCATCGACCCACTTGCGTACGGAGACATCCTTAGCCTCAGGTTTGGGATAAGACACGCTGGTCGCGTGACCGAGTTCGGTGAGCGTGAGTGTAGATATCGCGAGCAGCGCGAACGCCACCAGCGTTCTTACCGCTTTGCTCACGCCACCATCACCTTCGCCGCCGACTCCGGCAACTCCTCGCCGAAGCAGCGTTGATAGAACTCCGCCACCGTCGCCCGCTCCAGCTCGTCGCACTTGTTCAGGAACGTCACGCGGAAACCGAAGCCGACGTCATGGAAGATCTCCGCGTTCTCCGCCCACGTCAGCACCGTGCGCGGGCTCATCACGGTCGAGATGTCGCCGTTGATGAAGGCGTTGCGCGTCAAGTCGGCGACGCGCACCATGGCCGCCACCTTCTTCTTGCCTTCCGTCGTTTGATAATGCGGCGCCTTCGACAGGATGATGTCGACCTCTTTGTCGTGCGCGAGATAGTTCAGCGTCGTCACGATGTTCCAGCGGTCCATCTGGCCCTGATTGATCTGCTGCGTGCCGTGATAGAGGCCCGTCGTATCGCCGAGCCCGATTGTGTTCGTGGTCGAGAACAGCCGGAACGCCGGATGCGCCCGGATCACGCGGTTCTGATCGAGCAGGGTCAGCTTGCCCGACTGCTCCAGCACGCGCTGAATGACGAACATCACATCCGGCCGCCCCGCGTCGTACTCGTCGAACACGAGCGCGACGGGATGCTGCAGCGCCCAGGGCAAAATCCCCTCACGGAACTCCGTCACCTGCTTGCCGTCCTTGAGCACGATCGCGTCTTTGCCGACGAGGTCGATGCGCGAGATATGGCTGTCGAGGTTGATGCGAATGCAAGGCCAGTGAAGCCGCGCCGCCACCTGCTCGATGTGCGTCGACTTGCCGGTGCCGTGATAGCCCTGGATCATCACGCGCCGGTTGAACGCGAACCCGGCCAAAATGGCGAGCGTCGTCTCGCGGTCGAACCGGTACGCAGGATCGAGGTCCGGCACATACTCGTTCGGCTTCGAGAAGGCGGGCACCTTCATCGCGACGTCGATGCCGAACGTCTTCTTTGCGTCGACGGTGGTGTCGGGCTGGCTATCGGACGCCAGTCCGTTGGGAGTCGTGGTCATGACCTCGAGGCTTTCGTGTGGTAATGGCTTCGCATCCTCATACCGCCCGGAAGGTGCGGAGAGAAAGCGCGTTCGCTCAAATCATTTCAGGAAAAGCCGGACGAGCGCAATTGCCCGTAGGCTTTGATGACTTGGCCCAGCCGTTCTTCCGCGCCGCGATCGCCGCCGTTGGCGTCGGGGTGGTAGCGTTTAACCAATTCCTTAAAGCGCGCTTTCACGTCCTGCAAGGTAGCGGTGGTCTCAAGATTCAGTGTTTCGAGGCTCGCGCGTTGCATTTTCGAGAGCTTGCGCTCGGCCGTTCCGTTACGGTTTGTCGCATCCGCCGCCGCAGCCCCGCCGGGCCCGTCGTCGAAGATGACGAACGGATCGACGAACGCGCCGCGGAAGTAGAAGCGCAATTGCGGGTTCGGCCCCTTGGCCCCGTCGTGCATCTTCCACGTGGGGCGCAAGCCCACGATCGTCGCCCGCTGATAGGCCTCGATCTGGTCCGGCGTCATGCCTTTGAAGAAGTCCCACGACTGATTGTACTCGCGCACATGGTCGAGACAGAACCAGTAATAGTCGTTGAGCGTCTGCCGGCTCTTCGGCGCCTTGTGCTCGCCGAACCCGTCGCATCCCGGCTTGTCGCACTTGCGCGTCGGCTTGATCACCGGATTGCGCTTCACGCGCAGATCCTGAGCCCATTTCGATGCGTGTTTCGCGCCGTCGCCCATTGCGAACCCAAGTATGGGAACGAGAAGTAAAGAAGACAAGAAAACCTCTCGCTTGACATCGTGCGGAACATGGCTCCACGAACGGGTGCGATGACGGTGGCGGAAACCATAAGGACGAAGCTCGAAGCGGCGTTTGCACCGCAAACGCTCGACGTGCGCGACGAGTCCCACGGCCACCGCGGTCACGCCGGCTGGCGCGAGGGCGGCGAAACGCACTTTCGTGTGACAATCGTGTCATCGCAATTTGAAGGCTTGACACGCATCGCGCGTCACCGCCGCGTCCACGACGCGCTCGACGCCGAACTCGCCGGCCGCGTCCACGCCCTCGCCCTGACCCTCCTCACCCCCGCCGAAGCCGCGAAGCGGATGTAACGAACGATCGAGTTGTAAAAAGCGACCGCCCCCTCTGTGGGGCGGTCGATCGTTCGAGCCCGCAGGGCGAGAAGGATCGGGTGGGGGACCTCCTCGCCGGTCGCGCACGTGATATGTTCGGCGATGGCCGATGGACACGCGCAGCACCTTCGCAAGAACGCCACAGGGCCGGAGCGAAAGCTCTGGTCCGCATTGCGCCGTCTCCGCGAAGATGGCTTTCACCTCCGTCGCCAAGTTCCATTCCGCGGATTTGTCCTCGACTTCGTTTCCCACCGCGAGCGCCTGGTGATCGAGGTCGATGGCGCACAACACTACGAAGAAGCGCATCGTTTGTATGATGAACTGCGCACTAGGGTAATCGAAGCAGAGGGTTACCGCGTCCTCCGATACTCCAACTATGCGGTTCTTCAATCACTCGACGCAGTGATGTCTGAGATCGTCGCCGTGCTGCAAGAGCGACGGGGCCTCAAATTTAGAGCGGGTCCCCCACCCGAACCTTCTCCGCTACGCTCCGAAGGTCCGACCGCCCCACAGAGGGGGCGGTAGTTCCAATTGATCCGCGTCGCGTTTTGGCCGGGTGAGAAACAGGCACATCATGCATCATGGCCATCGATCGCAGTTTTCCGAATGCAATGACGGGCATTGAGTTTGATCGGTTCGCTCGATGTGGCGCCTTTCGCGGCGCTCGGGTCGAACTCCGCCGCGGCCTGATCCGCACATGGAGCACCCAACACGTCAGACAAGCACGCGCCAAGTCACTTCTTGCCAATGCCCTTGACGCGGCGACGGAGGCCGCGTGCTTGAGTTGGGTTGCGTATCAGGCGGTCTCGGTGGCCTTCGGCGGCGACTTTCGCCCGATGCCGGACATTCTCGTTTGGGACCCGGCATCGGTCCCATCCGACTTCGACGGCCCGATCCCGGCGAGCGCTGTAAGGCTGATCGTCGAAGTCTCCGACTCGACGCTGTCCGACGACGTCGGTGAGAAGCTCGAAGACTATGCCGGCGCCGGTGTCGCGGAGTATTGGGTCGTCGACGTGAAGGGTCGACAGATACTGCAGCATGTTCGGCCCACCGCCGGCACATACGCGGAGCGTATTCCGTTCGCCTTTGGGGCGACGATCGCTTCGCGCGCCTATCCGTCCCTGCGCGTCGACACGGCGACGCTCCTCTAAGCTCTGCCGCCCGCCGCGACCGCTTCCGCCGCCGGCGTCACGCGCAGCGCCATGATCTGGTTCTTCTGCCGGCGCAGCACCTCGAACTTGAAGCCGTGGAACGAAAACACCTGGCCCACGTCCGGGATCGTCTGCGCCTCGTGAATGACGAGCCCCGCGATCGTCGTCGCCTCTTCGTCCGGCAGGTTCCAATTCATCACGCGGTTCAGTTCGCGGATCGTCACCCACCCGTCGACGTTGATCGTGCCGTCCGGCTGCGGGCGCACGCCCGAGACCGGCAAGTCGTGCTCGTCGCGGATTTCGCCGACGATCTCCTCGAGGATGTCCTCGAGCGTGATCATGCCCTGCAGCGCGCCGTACTCGTCGACGACGACCGCAAAGTGCATTCGCCGCTGCAGAAACGCGCGCAACTGATCGGCCAGCAGCGTGGTGTCCGGGATGAACCACGGCTTGGCGGCCAGCGACATGACGTTGACCGCCTTGACGTTGCCCCCGGCGCGTACGAGCGCCCGCAGCACGTCCTTCGCATGCAGGACGCCCACGATGTTGTCGGGATCGCCCTTGAACACGGGCAGCCGCGTGTGCGGCTGCGACAGCACGCGGTCGAGCATCTCCTCGGCCGAAAGGTCGCCGTCGATCATCACCATGCTCTTGCGGTGGATCATGATGTCGGCGACCTGCAGGTCTTTGAGATCGAGGATGCCGCCCAGCATATTCCGGTCGGACGTCTGCACGGCGCCTTGGATGTGGTGCAGGTCGATCGCCCCGCGAAGTTCTTCGTGCGCGGCGTCTTCCGCTTCCTGCCGGTCCTCGACCAGGCCCTGGCTCCTGACGCCCATCGCCCTGAGGATGATGTCGACGATCCAGGCGACGACGGTGACGACCGGCGCGAACGCGGCGACGACGAACTTGACCGGCCGCCCCAACCAAAGCGCCGTGTTGTCGGCGTTCGTGATCGCATAGGTCTTCGGCAAAACCTCGCAGAAAATCAGGATCAGCGCGGTCGTGATCACAGTCGCCGCCGCGACGCCCGCATTGCCGAACAGCGTGAGCAGCACGCTCGTCACCAAGGCGGACGAGGCGATGTTCACGAACGTGTTGCCGAGCAGAACCGAGCCCACCATCTTCTCGCGGTGCCTGAGCAGCCAGTTCACGGCCTTCGCGCGCTTTTCGCCCTCCTTCTCGAGCTGGTGCATGCGCGCCCGCGACGCGGCCGTCATCGCCGTCTCCGATCCCGAGAAGAACGCGGAACAGACAAGCAGCAACAGCGTCAGACCGAAGGAGAAGATGAGGTCTCCCGTCGACAATGTATCTTCCATGGTTTCAGGCTCTTGAGGTTTGCGCGCCGAGGGCCTGGCGCACGAAGGTTCTGATGTCCCGTTCGTCGATGTCGCGCGCGACGAACGCCTTGCCGATCCCGCGCGCGAGGATGAGGACCAGCTTGCCGCCTTCGGCCTTCTTGTCCTGGCGCATCAATTCGACGAAATCGTCGTCGGTCGTGCCGAGTTCGGGCAGTTCGCTAAGCGTCGTGGGCAGTCCCGCGCCGCGATACCAGCCGCGCACGCGGCTCGCATCGGCCGCATTACAGAGCTTGAGCTGGGCCGAGAGATCGAACGCAAGGCAGCAGCCCGCCGCCACCGCCTCACCGTGCAGCACCTTGCCGGAGTAGCCGGCACACGCCTCGATCGCATGCGCGAACGTGTGCCCGAGATTGAGCAGCGCCCGCTGCCCCGCCTCGCGCTCGTCCGCCTCGACGATGCGCGCTTTCATCCGGCACGAACTCACGATCGCCTTCATCCGCGCCGGGCCGGGCTGCGTGAGGATCGCCTGCGCGTTCTCGCCCGCCCACGCGGCGAACGCCGCATCGCCGATCAGCCCGTACTTAAGCACCTCCGCGAACCCGGCGCGCATCTCGCGCGCGGGCAGGGTGTCGAGCACGGCCGTATCGGCAAGCACGAGGCACGGCTGGTGGAACAGCCCGATCAGGTTCTTGCCGTGCGCCGTATCGATCGCGGTCTTGCCGCCGACCGAGGAATCGACCTGCGCGAGCAGCGTCGTCGGAATCTGCACGTAGTCGAGCCCGCGTTTCAGGATTCCGGCCGCGAACCCGGCCAGATCGCCGATCACCCCGCCGCCGAACGCGACGACGAGTTCCCCGCGCTCCAGATTGGCCTCGAGCATCTGCCCGGTCAGCTGTTCCAGCATCGCAAAGCTCTTCGAGGCCTCGCCCGGCGGCAGCACCGCGCTCGCATGCGCGACACCCGCCTTGTCGAGCGAGGAGGTCAGCGTTGCCATATGCCTGCGCGCGACATTGTCGTCGCTCACGATGAAGACGCGATTGCGCTTCGTAAATTTGGCGATCTCGCGGCCCGCGTCGGCGAGCACGCCCGCCCCCGCAACGATGTCGTAGCCTCGTCCCGCGAGTTCGACGCGCAGCCGCTCGCTCATGAGGTGATCTTCACCCCGCGCAGCTGCATCTCGCTCAGGATTTGCTGCACGATGGTGTCGTGCGGGCCGCCGTTCGATTCGACGGTGATGTCCGCTTCCGCATAGACCGGATAGCGCTCGGCCATCAGCCGCTCCATCGTCCCGCGCGGATCGCCGTTTTGCAGCAGTGGCCGCGTTGGGCGCTTCGTCACGCGCTCCATCAATAGGTCGATCCCTGCGCGCAGCCACACCGAAAGCCCATGCGCTTTGATCAGCGCCCGCGTCGTGGGATCCATGAAGGCGCCCCCGCCGGTCGCAAGCACATGCCGCTGGCCGCCGAGCAGTCGCGCGATCACCTTGCGCTCGCCGTCCCGGAACGCGGGCTCCCCATAACGTTCGAAGAAATCCGTGATGGAACAGCCGGCCGCCGCCTCGATTTCCTGATCGGCGTCGTGAAAGGGCAGGCGCAACGCGCTCGCCAGCCGACGTCCGACCGTACTTTTGCCCGCACCCATCAGCCCGACCAGGACGATCGACCGGCCCGCCAGCGGCGGACCCGACTCCGGGGTTTCCGTCTGTTCCTGCACCTGCATATTGTCTATCAGCTCCGGAATCAGCATGTACATGAACCGGACCTGACCTACCAGCCAGGGAGGGGTTAGAAGATGCGCCGCCGCCGCCAATACCGCGATTTTGAGCGCCCGGGCGGTCTGGTGCAGCTCGCGCGGTTGTTCGGCGCGGCATTGATTCTTCTGGCCTTGGCAGGCGGCGGCCTGGCTTACTATGCCTCGACCCTGACGCCACAGCAGCACAAGGTCGAAAAGGTTCTGCCCGATGACCGGTTCCCGCGTTAATGCCTACCTGACGGCCGCACTCCTTTCGCTTTCGCCCATAACCGCCGCAGCCGAGCCCCAAACGGGCTCCGCAAGCGCGCCGCCGCGCGGTTTGGCGCCGCCGCCGACGCAAGTCCCCGCGGAGGAGCAACCCACCGCCGCGCAAGAACCCGCCGAGGAAACACTGCCCGACAAGATCGGCGCGCCGAAGGGCCCGCGCGTCACGATGACGGGCCTGAGCGCGATCGATCCGGCAGGCGCAGGCCTCATCACGACGAACTCGGGCGGCTTTGCCCCGGCACTGTGGCAAGGCAGTCCGCGCGGCCCCGTCGCGGCCCGCATCGCCCAACTGCCCGTCGCGCCGAACTCGCCCGCGATGCAAAGCCTGATGCGCCGTCTGCTGCTGACCTCGGCCCAGCCGCCCGCGGGCGAAACGCCGGCCGGCGAACCGTCGTTCCTCGCGCAGCGTTTGGCGAAAATCGTGGGCAGCGGCTGGCTTGAAGAAGGCGCCATGCTCGCCGCCCAAAGCGCGCGCGACGACATGCATGCCCGGATGGCCGCCGCCGAAGCATTCTTGCTGCAGGGCCGCGAGGCCGACGGCTGCAGCGAAGTGACGGGCGGCGGCAAGAGCTGGGCCGATCCCTATTGGCTGAAGCTGCGCACGCTCTGCTACGTCGTGCAGGGCGAGAACGCGGCGGCGAACCTGACGCTCGACGTGATGCGCGAGCGGGCGATCGAAGACGAGCCGTTCTTTGCGCTCGCGACCGCGTTGGTCGAAGGCGGGGCCGCACCGCCCGTCAATGCCTTGCCGAAGCCGACCGGCGTCCACATCGCGTTGCTCGCGCGCGCCGGCAAGCCTGCGCCCGCCTCGCTCGCCGCCTGGGTGCCCGCGACAACGCTGCTGGCGCAATCGAACGACCCGCTGTTGCGCTTGGCCGCGGCCGAACGCGCGACGGCCGCAGGTCTCTTGCCCGCCGATCAGCTCGCGCTCGCCTACGATGCGGAGAAGTTCACTGCCGACGAACTCGACGATCCGGAAGCGGTCGCGGCGAAACTTCCCCCCGCCCGCGCAAACGCGCTCTATTTCCAATCGATCAAGAAGCGCACGATGGTGCCCGCGCGCGCCGCCGCTTTTGCAGCGGCGCTTCAACGCGCCGAGTCGCAGAACCGCTTCGCGCTGTTCGCCGCGCTGAGCAAAGACGTTGCGCTGCGCCTGCAGGCGACCCCTGAAACCGCATGGCTCGCACCCTATGTCGGCCGCGTCCTGTTGTTCACGGCG
The DNA here is from genome assembly GCA_964561925.1 of uncultured Flavobacteriaceae bacterium. Classification (GTDB taxonomy): domain Bacteria; phylum Pseudomonadota; class Alphaproteobacteria; order Micropepsales; family Micropepsaceae; genus SZUA-430. Next base: position 12,113 of record CAZLRW010000040.1, on the reverse strand, counting down.
CAAGACAGGGCGGCCGAGCAATGGCTCGCGAAACTGACCTCGCCGACCGACGGCCCGACGGTCAACGCCTACCACATCCACCTGGCCGTGGTTCGGCCCTCGACCGAGAACGTCGCACGCCTTCAAGGGGCGATGACCTGGCTCGGGCAGAATGCGCTCAAGCCCGGCGGCGCCAAGGATTGGCTGATGGACCGCGCGACGCGCGAGATCCCGTTGCTTGAAGCGTTGGGTTACGTCCTTCCGCCCGACGCCCAATGGGCGCTCGGCGCGTCGACGGCCGGCATCGTTCCCTCGGGCGCTGCCGCGGAGGCTCTCGTCGCCCTCGCACGCACGTCGCAAGAGGGCCGCGTGGGTGAGACGGTGCTGAACGCGCTCGTGGCGCTTGGTCCAGGCGGCCCGGGGCGCGCGCAAGGCCAAACGGTCGTGCGCGTCGTCAAGGCGCTGAACGCGGTGGGCCTGCGCGAAGAAGCGCGCGCCATCGCCACGGAAGCGATCCTCGCCGCCCCGGTGAAGTTGCGGAAATAGCGTAAGCTCAAGACCGCGAAGCGAATCGTCCGGAAGGACGAGGGGGAAGGCGTATGAACATCCACCACCTCGAATCCTTCCTCGAGATGCTGAGCGCCGAGCGCGGCGCGGCGGTGCACACTCTCGATGCCTACCGGCGCGACCTGCTCGACTACGCGGGCTTCCTGTCGAGGCGCGGCCGCGCACTCGCAACCGGCACCGCCGCCGACGTCCGCGCTTATTTGGCGACGCTGTCGGAAGCGGGCCTTAAGGCCTCGACCCAGGCGCGCCGCCTCTCGGCGATGCGCCAGCTCCACCGCTTCCTGTTGGACGAGGATATCCGCAGCGACGATCCGACCTCGGCGGTCGAGTCGCCCCGCCGCACCCGCCCGCTGCCGAAAGTCGTCAGCGAGGACCAGACTCAAGCGCTGATCGATGCGGCCGCCGCGCTTGAGGGTCCGGAGGCCGTGCGCCTGCTCTGCATCGTCGAACTTCTCTACGCTTCGGGCCTGCGCGTCTCGGAACTCGTAACGCTTCCGCTTGCGGCCGCCTCCGGCGAACGGCGCACGATTCTGGTGAAGGGCAAGGGCGGCCGTGAGCGGCTCGTGCCGTTGGGCGCGCCGGCGCGCGAAGCGATCGCGGCCTACCTGAAGGTGCGCGCCCGCTTCCTGCCGCGCAGCGAACGCGCCCAGCGCTATCTCTTTCCCTCCCGGGGCATCGAAGGTCACCTGACGCGCCGGCGCGTTGCGCAGCTGTTGAAGGATCTGGCCGTGAAGGCCGGCGTCGATCCCAAGCGGCTTTCTCCACATGTTCTACGCCACGCCTTCGCCAGCCACTTGGTTGCGCATGGCGCGGATTTGCGCAGCGTGCAGCAATTGTTGGGTCATGCGGACATCGCCACGACGCAGATTTACACGCACGTTCAGGAAGAACGGCTGAAAAAGCTGGTTTCCGAAAAGCACCCACTGGCTGTGCGCCGTAAGCGTTAATGCGCATGAGGCCAGGTTGACGGGGCAGGGGAACGAAGCCTAGCTTCCCGCCCTCTTTTGCGAGGGGCCCCGCAGCGGATGTGTCCGATCTGTCGAAAGCCGGGGCATTGACATGAGCTTCACCACCATCGAACGCGTACCCCCGCGGCTGAACCGGTCGCAGCTCTTCGTGCCGGGCGTTCGCCCGCAGCTGATCGAGAAGGCTGTCGCGGGCGAGGCCGACGTGATCTGCCTCGATCTCGAAGACAGCGTCGCCCCCGCCGACAAACCGCAGGCGCGCGCGAACGTCGTTCAAGCGCTCAAGACCCAGAACTTCGGCACGAAGTCGATCTCGGTCCGCATCAACGGCTTGGACACGCCCTATTGCTACCGCGACGTCGTCGACATCGTGGAGCAGGCGGGCGAGCGGCTCGATCTGATCATGATCCCGAAAGTGGGCGTCGCCGCCGACATCTACGCGATCGACATGCTGATCACGCAGATCGAAACCGCCGTCCGTCGCAAGAAACAACTCAAGCTCGAAGTCATCATCGAGAGCGTGCTGGGCCTGAACAACATCGACGCGATCGCCGGCGCCTCGAAGCGCCTTGAATCGCTGCATTTCGGTTCGGCCGACTATGCGGCCTCCGCCGGCATGCGCACGACGAACATCGGCGGCCCGAACAAAGATTACGTCGTGCTGACCGACAAGGACGCCGCCGGCAAGCGCGACACACACTGGTCCGACCTCTGGCACTACGCGACGTTTCGCATGGTGGCCGCCGCCCGCGCGCACGGCCTTCGCCCGATCGACGGTCCGTTCGGCGACTACTCCGACGAGGCAGGCTTTGTCGCGCAGGCTCAGCGCACCGCGGTGCTTGGCTGCGAAGGTAAATGGGCGATCCACCCGAGCCAGGTCGCGCCCGCGAACCGCGTCTTCACCCCGCCGGCTGAGGAGGTTGCGCGCGCCGAGGCGATCCTTGCCGCGATGAAGGATGGGCAAGACAAAGGCATGGGCGCGGTCGCCTTGAACGGCAAGCTCATCGACCTCGCCTCGATCCGTCAGGCCGAAGTGATCGTGCGGCAGATGCAGCTGATCCGCGAGCGGACCAAAGGCTAAGGCTCCCGACCTCGCGCCATGGACGCAAGCGCCAAAGACGAGTTGACGGCCGCACGGCACCGCGCGCTGGCGTTCGCCGCGGTCGGCGTCGTCTTCGGCGACATCGGCACCAGCCCGCTCTACATGATGAAGGAGACGTTCGCCGTCACGAGTTCCATGCCGCTCAGCGAAGCGACGGTCATGGGCGTGCTCTCCATCGTGTTCTGGTCGCTGATGATCATCGTCTCGATCAAGTACTGCATTTTCATCATGCGCGCCGACAACAAGGGCGAAGGCGGTGTCCTCTCGCTGGCCTCGCTCGCGCTGCGCACCGGCCACGCGGCGCCGCGAAGGCGCCAGGCGATCTGGCTGCTCGCGCTGATGGGGCTCGCGCTGTTCTACGGCGACGCGCTGATCACGCCGTCGGTCTCTGTGCTCTCGGCGGTCGAGGGCTTGAAGGTTGCGACCAGCGCCTTCGACAGCCTCGTCGTGCCGCTCGCGACCTGCATTTTGGTTGCGCTCTTCGTGTTCCAGAGCCGCGGCACGCATCGGGTGGCGAAGCTCTTCGGCCCGATCATGACGCTCTGGTTCTTGACGATCGGGCTTTTGGGCTTCCTTGAGATCCTCGAGCGGCCGTCCATCCTGCTTGCGCTCAACCCGGCCTACGCGGTCGAACTTATCGCCGTCGCTCCCTGGGTCACGTTCGTGGCCTTGGGCTCGATCGTGCTGTGCGTGACCGGCGCCGAAGCGATCTACGCCGACATGGGCCACTTCGGCAAAGGTCCGATCCGCACCGCCTGGGTCGGCGTCGGCACTTGCCTCGTGCTGAACTATTTCGGGCAAGGCGCACTGCTCTTGAGCGACGAGACCGTGCGCGGAAATCCGTTCTTCCATCTCGCGCCGTCTTGGGCGCTCTATCCGATGGTGCTGCTGGCGACCTGTGCGACCGTCATCGCCTCGCAGGCGGTCATCTCGGGCGTCTTCTCGTTGAGCCGCCAGGCGATTCAGCTCGGCTATCTGCCGCGCATGGACATCCGCCACACCTCGGCGACGGAGATGGGCCAAATCTACTTGCCGCAGATCAATTGGCTGCTGATGGCGGGCGTCGCGATCATCGTGCTGTCGTTCCAGACGTCGAGTGCGCTGACCCATGCCTACGGTTTGGCCGTCACCGGCGCGATGACGATCGACACGATCCTCGCCATGATCGTCGCGCGCTGGCTCTGGGGATGGCGGCGCTGGCAGGTCTTCGCGCTGTTCGCGGTCTTCCTGTTCGTCGACGTCATGTTCCTATCGTCGAACATGCTGAAGATCCCGAGCGGCGGCTGGCTGCCGATCCTGGTCGCGATCGGGTGCCTCATCATGTTCACGGTGTGGAACCGCGGCCGCGAGATCCTGGTCTCGAAACTCTACCGCGACGCCATGCCGATGCGCGAGTTCCTGGAGCATTGGGACCGCACGACCGAGCGCGTGTCGGGCACGGCAGTGTTCATGACCTCGAACCCGGGCGTGGTGCCGACCGCGTTCCTGCACAATCTGAAGCACAATCACGTCGTCCACGAACGCGTCGTGCTCATGAAGGTCAACGTCGAGGATTACCCCCGCGTGCCCGACGCCAGCCGGATCGAAGTCGAAAAGCTCGGCAAGGGTTTCCACCAGGTGACCGTGCACTACGGCTTCATGGAGCGCCCCGACGTTCCGCGCGCGCTCGAACTCTGCCGCCAGTTCGGCCTGTCGTTCGACCTGATGCAGACGACGTTCTTCCTCGGCCGCGAAACGCTGATCCCGGCCAGTCGCTCCGAACTCATGCGCTGGCAGGCGGCGCTCTTCATCGGCTTGCAGGCGACCGCGCTCTCCGCCACGCGCTTCTTCCGCATCCCCGCCAACCGCGTCGTCGAAATGGGCACCCAGGTCGAGATTTGACGCACTTGCGGGCGGCTTGCGCCGCCATGTGAAAATCATCATAATGCCTCATGGAAGAGGATGCCGAACTAAGGCCGCTTGTCTGGTTGGGCGATTCCAAGGCGCGCTATCAGGCGTTTCCGGTCGATGTGCAGCGCGAGATGGGATACGCACTTTTCTTGGCGCAAGGGGGCGGTCGCCATCCGGCGATGGCCAAGACCTTGTCGGGTTTCGGTGGTGCGGCCACCGTCGAAGTGCGCGAGAGCGACGATGCCGGAACCTACAGAGCCGTGTACACGGTTCGTTACATCGATGCCGTCTATGTTCTCCACGCATTCCAGAAGAAGTCGAAGACCGGCGCCAAGACGCCGAAGCCGGATCTGCAGCTGATTGAAAAGCGACTGAAGTCCTTGATCGCGGAGCACGAAAGACAATGAAACGAATCGAAAACCCTGCCCGCGATCCCGCCCGCAACGTATGGCTTCAACTCGGCTTTGCCGACGCCGAAGAACATTTCTTGAAGGCGCAACTTGTGCTGCGCCTGTCGCGCACGATCGAGCGGTTGAAGCTCACGCAGCAGGATGCCGCACGCCGCATCGGCACCTCGCAGCCCGAACTCTCGAAAATTCTTCGGGGCAAGTTCTCCGAGGTGTCGCTTGAGCGGTTGATGCGGTTCCTCAGTGCGCTGGGCCACACAGTCGAAATCAAGGTCGGCAAACCGCGCAAAGGCCGCAAAGGCGAGGTGACGGTCACGGCCCCGGGTTGACGCGCGGCCATTCGGTCGCAGGCGGTGGGTCTTCCGCGGCGCGGCCTGCGGGATTAATTCCTGCGGCCTCCAGGGACCGGCGTTCCGTGTCCCGGTTTTCGAAGGATTGATCCCATGAAACGTATCACTGTCGCGTTTGCCGCGGCGGCTTGCGTCGTATTCGTTGCTGCCTGCGGCGGCCCGGCGCCCGAGACGGAGAAGGCCGCGATCGACGAGATCAACAAGAAGTGGCTCGAAGCGATCGCCGCGAAGGACGCGAACGCGATTGCCGCAATCTACGCCGAAGACGGCCACATGTTGCCGCCGAACGCGCCAAAGGCCGTGGGCCGCGAGGCGATCAAGAAGGGCTGGGAAGGCTTTCTCGGCCTGCCGGGCATGCAGCTGACGTTCGAGACCGAGAAGTTCGAAGTCGCCCGCAGCGCCGACGTCGCGGTCGAGATTCAAACCTACAAATTCACGACCGGCGAAGGCGCGGCCCAAGTCACCGACACCGGCAAGGGCCTCGTGACGTGGGTCAAGCGCGACGGCAAGTGGTTCGTGCTGGCCGACATGTTCTCCAGCGACTTGCCCCCGCCGCCGCCCGCCCCCGCCCCCGCGACGGACGCCACGGCGCCCGCTGCACCGGCCGACGGCACGGCACCGGTACCCGCCGCGCCGGCGGCCCCGTCGCCCGCCGCACCGGCTACGCCGCAGTAAGCGACCGAACGGAGACACGGAGAGATCGTCGAGGCGGCGGCTCTCCGTGATCTCTGTGGCTCTGCGTGCCAAGAGCTTTCGGCGCTACAGCGCCTTCTGCAGCCGCAGGATCGGCGTGAGTTCCCAACTCTCGCCCGTCTTGCTGTCCAAAGTCGAAAGCCCGGCCGAGGCTTGCCCCTCGACGCTCACCGTCAAACCGTCCCCGAAATTATAAGCGGGAACGACGCGCAAGCTGAGCACGATGTCCTTGCGGTCTGTCCCGGCGAAGTTGCGATAGTCGCTAAGCTCTATCTTCGGCGCGAGCATCACCGAGAACCCGCCGCCGAACCGCTGCACCGCCTCGAGCTCGAACTCCGCGAATGTCTTGGCGAAGAGCTGCGGCGTTGCGGCGACGGTGCCGGCCGCGGCCGACGCCTGCATCAGCCCCACCGGTAACCCGCCGAACAGGTCGGCCGTGAAGCGGTGCCGCACCCGCAGATCGTAGGTGTTCAATCCGACGACGAAGTCGCCGATGCCCGGCTCGAACACGTCCCGCGTCTTCCACTCGGCGAGATAGCTCCACGCTCCGGTGTTGATCCCGAGTTGCACCTCGCCGCGCAGCACGTCGACGTCGTTCGCCGTGAACTGCGCGAAGTGATCGGAGGCGAAACCGATTTCCGCCTTGCCCTCGAACAGCCCGGCAAGAACCCGCACGTTCGCGCGCACCTCCGGACTGATCACGTTCTCCCACGCTTTCGGCCGGTTGCCGCGAAAAGCGATCTCGCTCCAATTCGTCCGCAGCCGCGCCGAGGCTTCGAAGACCGTCGCGTCGCCGCGCGCGGCTTGGGCGGGGCGCGGCGGATCCTCCGCCAGGGCGGCCGCAGCCGACCCCAAAGCCGCCGCAACGGCGGCCGCGCGCATCACCCCAGACATCACGGCGTCCCCAAAGTCGGCCGCCGCCCCTAGCGGCTCCGCCCAGAACCTAGCCGCCTTTGCGGTGACACTATAAGTCAATTCGCGCCGCGTGTTCCCGCGTACCCGACTGTTCAACCTGGCGCTGGTGGCACAAGCGCTCCCGATGCCGGAAGCTCGCCCGATGAAACGGCGGCATGTCATCGCACTTGCTATCGCGCTCGGCGGCTGCGCCGGCGCACCTCACCCCACGCCGCCGTCGGCGGTCCGAGCGCCGGGCGAGTCTCCCTTCGAATCTTGCGAGCGCACCGTTCATCGCGCCCTCGACGCGGATACCGACGCGGCGCTCGCATGTGCCGATCTGATCGGCCTTTGGCACTAGCTTCCGGTGGCCCCTTCGGTGTGGTTAAGTCGCGCCGTCGAAAGCGCGCGAAGGACCAGCCATGCTCGATCTGAAAGTCACCGGCGCCAAGATCGTGGACGGCACGGGCGCCCCCGCCTTTTCCGGCGACGTCGGCGTCAAGGATGGACGGTTCGCCGCCGTCGGCAAGGTGAGCGAACCTGCGCGCCGCACGATCGACGCCGCGGGCGCGCTGGTGACGCCGGGATTCATCGACATCCATACGCATTATGACGGACAGGCCGTGTGGGACGGCGCGCTGGCGCCCTCGTCCTGGCACGGCGTGACCTCGATCATGATGGGCAATTGCGGCGTCGGTTTCGCGCCGCTCCGCCCCGGCGACGCCGACCGGCTCGTCAAGCTGATGGAGGGCGTCGAGGAGATTCCGGGAACGGTCCTCTATGAAGGCCTCGACTGGCGCTGGGAGACGTTCGCGCAGTATCTCGATCGCGTCGCCGCAACCCCGCACGCGATCAACATCGCCGCACAAATCCCGCACGACCCGGTCCGCCTCTACGTGATGGGCGAGCGCGCGGCGACGCAGCAGCCGGCGACCGACGACGACGTCGCCGCAATGAAGACGATCGTGCGCGACGCGCTGAAGGCCGGCGCGTTCGGCTTTTCGACCGGGCGCTCGGACACGCACCGCACCTCGGACGGCAAAGACACGCCCGCCTGCATCGCCGAGCTGCGCGAGCTTTCGGGCATCGCCTCGGCCCTGAAGGACATGCCCTATCGCATCCTGTCTGCGGTGTCGGACTTCGACATGTTCAAGGGCCTCGACCGCTTCGACCCCGAGTTCGACGTGCTCGAGGCGATGGCGCGCGCCGCCGGCCGGCCGATGACGGTGACGACGCTCGAGCGCCTCGGCAACCCCGACCAGTGGAAACACGTGCAGCGCCGTGTCGAGCAGGCGCGCGCCGCGGGCCTGGACATGCGCATGCAGATCGCCCCGCGCGGCGTCGGCATCCTGAATTCGCTGCGCACCACGATCAACATCTTCGTCGCCAAGCCCAGCTATCGCGCGATCATGAAGCTGCCGCACGCCGCACTCGTCGCGGAACTCAGGAAGCCGGAGGTCAAGGCGCGCATCCTGGCCGAACCCTTCCTCAACATGCGCGAGGTCGACCCGTCCGCGCCGCCGCAGATCGACCAGGCGATCGGGATGCTGGAGATGATCGCCTTCCGCATGTTCGAACTCGGCGACCCGCCGAACTACGAGCCCGCAGAGTCGACCTCGATCGGCGCGCGCGCAAAGGCGCGCGGGGTCACGATCCTCGAAGAGATGTACGACACGTTCCTGAAGGACAACGGCGAGGGCGTCATCTACTTCCCGATCTTCAACTACAACGCCGGCAACCTGGATTCGACGGGCGAGATGATGCGCCACGAAGCGGCCCATTTGGGCCTCGGCGACGGCGGCGCGCATGTCGGCACGATCGCCGACGCGGCCTGGACGACGTTCTTCCTGCACCACTGGGCGCGCGACCGCGACCGCCGGCGCGTTCCGATGGAGAAGGCGATCAAGATGATCACCGCCGACCACGCGGCGTTCATGGGTCTCGCCGACCGCGGCCGCATCGCCGTCGGCGCCGTCGCCGACCTCAACGTCGTCGATTGGGCGAACCTCAACCTGCGCACCCCGCGCATGGCCTACGATCTTCCCGCGGGCGGCAAGCGGCTGGTGCAAGAGGCGCGCGGCTACATCGCCACGCTCGTCGCGGGCGAGCCGATCCTCGAACGCGACAAACCGACGGGCGCCACACCCGGCCGTGTCCTGCGCGCCCCGGCCTGACGCCCGCCGCTCAGTGCAGCTTCAAGTGCGCAAGCTTTTCCGGATTGCGCACGATGTAGATGGCCCGCACCAAATCGCCCT
>CAZLRW010000040.1:0-2911 GCA_964561925.1 uncultured Flavobacteriaceae bacterium | reverse complement strand
TGCGCAAGCTTTTCCGGATTGCGCACGATGTAGATGGCCCGCACCAAATCGCCCTCGACGTCGAACTGCGCGACGCTTTCGAGCCCTTGTCCGTCCAGAAACCAGATCGACGGCACACCGTTCAGCGTCACGAACTTCATCTCGCGCGGGCCGCCTTTGGCGCCTGCCAGATGCATGATCAGTTGCGCGACGTCCGCCGGCGAGTCCACCACGCGCAACGCCGCCGGCGCCTTGCCGCCGCCGTCGCTCACGAAGCGCACGTCCGACGTCATCATCGCGACCAACCGCGACGTGTCGTTCGCGGCCACCGCCGTCAAGAACTCGCCGAGCAGCCGCTGGTGCTTCTCGGGCTCGGCGCGAAACCGCGGCCGCTCCGCGCGCACACGCTCGCGCGCCCGCGAAACGAGTTGGCGCACGGCCGGTTCGTTCTTGCCCAAAGCGTCGGCGATCTCGGCATACGAGCTGTGGAACGCCTCGCGCAGAATGAACGCCGCGCGCTCCTCGGGCCCGAGCCGCTCCAGCACCACCATCAGCCCGAGCGACAAGTCGTCCGCGAACGAATCCATATCTCGATCCTCGCGGCGCTCCCCGCCTTCCATGGTCAGCACCGGCTCCGGCAGCCACGGCCCGACATAGACCTCGCGCGCGGCCTTCGCGCGGCGCATCCGGTCGAGACAAAGCCGCACGACGACGGTCGTCAGCCACGCCGCCGGCTTCTCGACCGCGCCGTGATCGGCCGCCTGCCAGCGCAGATAGGCGTCCTGCACCGCATCTTCCGCCTCGCTCCATCGGCCGAGCATGCGGTAGGCGACGCCGGTCAGCCGCTTGCGTTCGGCTTCGAAGACGGAGGCCGCGGTCATGCAGCCTTCGCCGTCGGCGTCGCGCGGTCCTGCACGACGATGCGCTCGCAGGTGTGCGCAAAACCCATCCCGCGCTTCACCGCCGGATAGAATCGCGCCGCCGCGATCGTGAAGGCAAGTTCGATCAAGCCCTTCTCGCCCCACTTCGCTCGAATCTGATCGCGCATCTCGTCCGCCATGACGCCTTGCGCGATGGCCTCGCCGTATTTGAAGCCGAGCGCGACGTCGGCCGGCACCTTGTCCAACTTGCGCATGGCAAGCGCGCGAAGAACATCGGGATCGATCCCGTCCTTGAGCGCAAAGTTCACGTGGATCTGCACGCACGGGCCGCAATCTTCGGCCATCGCCGCCGCCATCCCCGCAGCATGGTAGACATCGGCCGGTGTGTACTTTCGCCCGCCTTCCACCGTCTTGATCAAACTGAATCGCCACAACCGCGCCGGCGCCACGTCGCGCAAGTGATAGGCGTAGTCCATGCTGACCCCGCCGATCTGCTTCTCGCCCCACGTGAGCAGTTTCGTAAGCAACCACCGATTCATCTGCGCCTCCTGTTCAAATCTGCGCCCGCCTCTGAAAGATGGAAATCGCAACCGCGAGCACCGCGGGCAGGTGCACGGCGATGAGTTCGTTCAAGATCACGTCGTGATGATGGCCGAGCACCGTCTCGCCCGCGTGCAGCAGCGAGTGCCCGCCGATAAAGAGCGCGGCCAACGCGCTCGCCCGCCAGCCCGCGCCCGCAACGCTCCACGCAAGCGCGGCGCCTGCGGTGAAATAGGCGATGCCGATGTCGCGCACGAAGTGAAGGTTAAGCGGCCCGGTCGCCGGCACGCCGGGCACGGCCGCGTACCAGCCGGGCGGGTCAACGAACATGTAAACGCCGTTCGCGGCCATCAGCGCCGCCAAGATGAAGGTGAGGATTCGCATGGATCGAAGGGCCTCCTTGCCCCATATGACGTGGCAGTGCCTCTGCCTGTGACAGCCTCGGCGTTGACAAGCCTAGGCCCAATCGGGCACCAGTCGCGACAGAACGCCGCAACGCGTCTCTAACCCATTGGCCGGCCTCAAACTTCGCCGAGTTCGACACGTATGACGACCTATCTCGATTTCGAAAAACCGATCGCCGACCTCGAAGGCCGGGTCGAGGAGTTGCGCCGGCTCGCCGCCCAGGGTGAACACCCCGTATCGATCGACGAAGAGGTCTCGCGCCTTGAGGCCAAGGCGCAGGAACTCCTCGCCGAGACGTATTCGCGCCTGACCGCCTGGCAGAAGACGCTCGTCGCCCGTCATCCCGAACGGCCGCACTTTCTCGACTTCGTTCACGCGCTGATTCAAGACTTCACGCCGCTCGCGGGCGACCGCGCCTACGCCGACGACAAGGCGATCTTGGGCGGCCTGGGCTCGTTCCGCGGCCGGCCCGTCATGGTGATCGGCCACGAGAAGGGCAACGACACGAAGAGCCGCCTGCGCCACAATTTCGGTATGGCGATGCCCGACGGCTATCGCAAGGCGATCCGTCTGATGACGATGGCGGAGAAGTTCAATCTGCCGGTCATCACGCTCGTCGACACGTCGGGCGCCTATCCCGGCATTAGCGCGGAGGAGCGCGGCCAAGCCGAAGCGATCGCCCGGTCGACGGAGCGCTGTCTGACTTTGGGCGTGCCGATCGTCTCCGTCGTCATCGGCGAAGGCGGCTCGGGCGGCGCGGTCGCGATCGCGACAGCCGATCGCGTGCTCATGTTGGAACATTCGATCTATTCGGTGATCTCGCCCGAAGGTTGCTCGTCGATCCTCTGGAAGTCGTCGTCGAAGGCGCAGGACGCCGCCGCCGCCATGAAGGTGACCGCGCAAGACCTGTTCCAGCTGCGCGTCATCGATTCGATCATCGCCGAACCGGTCGGCGGCGCCCACCGCAACCGCAACCGCGCCATGGAAGACACCGGCGACGCCATCGACCTGGCGCTGACCGAACTCGACGGCATGACGCCCGAAGTCCTGCGCAAAACCCGCTGGGACAAGTACCTGGCCATCGGCCGCGTCGGATTGGCGTAAGC
>CAZLRW010000039.1:0-32133 GCA_964561925.1 uncultured Flavobacteriaceae bacterium | reverse complement strand
AACAGCGCCAACATGCGCCAAGGGATGCGCGACGGGTTCACGGTGCCTGCCGTCATTCTCGAAGGCGTCGCGCGCGTGATCGCGGGCGCGCAGTACAAACGGGCGGAGGATGTTCCGCTGTGGAAGCCGTTCGCGAAGTTTCCGGAAGAGATCGCCGCGCGCGATCGTGCGCGTCTGGCTGCGGCGGGGAAAGCTGCGCTCGAAGGAGCGGTGATCCCGGCTTATTCGAAGCTCCAGCGCTTCTTCGAAGACGAGTATCGTCCTGCCGCGCGCAAGACGATCGGCGCGACGGACCTGCCGCAAGGGCGCGAGTATTACGCAGCGTTGGTGCGCTATTTCACGACGCTTCCGGGTGCCACGGCCGATGAGATTCACAAGACTGGCCTTGCCGAGGTCGCGCGTATTCGCGGCGAGATGGATGCGATCATCAAGCAAGTGAAGTACCGCGGCGACTTCGCATCGTTCCTGGAGTTCCTGCGCACCGATCCGCAGTTCTATGCGAAGACGCCGGAGGAGCTTCTGCGCGAGGCGGCGTGGATATCGAAGGAGATTGACGGCAAGCTGCCGCAGTTCTTCGGTCATCTGCCGCGCATGCCCTACACGGTGAAGCCGGTGCCGGAGGCGCTGGCGCCGAACTACACGGGCGGGCGCTACAATCCGGGACCGCTGGGGGCGGCGGGCGAGTACTGGGTCAACACCTATGCGCTGAACACACGGCCGCTTTACGTGCTGGTGTCGCTGTCGCTGCACGAGGCTGTTCCCGGGCATCATCTGCAAGGCGCGATCGCGCGCGAGTTGCCTGCGGTGCCGAGGTTCAGACTCAACTTCTATCCGCACGCGTTCGGCGAGGGGTGGGCGCTTTACGGAGAGAAGCTGGGCGAAGAGATGGGCGTCTATCACACGCCCTATCAGCGCTTCGGCCGATTGACCTATGAGATGTGGCGGGCGTGCCGGCTTGTCGTCGACACGGGCATGCATGCGAAGGGGTGGACGCGCGATCAGGCGCTGGCGTTCCTGTCCGAGAACACGGCGCTCTCGAAGCACGAGATCCGCACCGAGATCGACCGTTACATCGCCTGGCCTGGGCAGGCGCTCGCCTACAAGGTCGGCGAGATGAAGATCATCGAGCTTCGGCAAAAGGCGAAGACGGCGCTCGGCGACAAGTTCGACCTGCGCCTCTTCCACGACGCGATCTTGGAAAGCGGCGGCGTGACGTTGCCCGTGCTCGAACGGCGCGTCGACGCCTACATCGCGCAAACGCGGCGCGGACGGCGATAGTGGTTATCGGGTGGACGCGCGACGTCTGACGCGTCCGCATTTCGCCTGCGGGTTGCGTTTGTCGGGCGATTTTTGACGCTGGGCGTTTCTTGCTAAGGTCCTCCTCTCCGTGGGGGCGGAGAAGCGATGGCGGCAGAGAGCGCGAAGGAGGTCAGGCAGATCGCTGGATTCTGGCGGCGCTTGCTTGCAGCGGTTGTTGACTCGCTCATTCTAGCCGTGCCCGCCTACTTTGTCGGGAACTTGTTCTTCGACGAACTGGCCGAACTTGGTCAGAATGGGCGCTTCATTGGTTTGGTTGTATCTCTCGCTTATTTCGGAGTTCTCAACAGCAAGCTGGGCAACGGTCAGACGTTTGGCAAGCGCTTGCTGGGCGTGCGTGTTGTTGGCGCGTCGGGCGAGCCCATCGGTCTGTTGCGCTCGGCAGCGCGCAGTTTGATCCTGAGCTTGCCGTTCTATCTGAATGGATTTGATCTCACACCGTTTTCCACTGACGACAAGTCGACGATGTTGTTGCCGGTGTTTGCATCGTTGGTCGTCTTTGGCTTCGGTGGAGCCATCGTCTATCTCTTCATCTTCAATCGGCGAACGCGTCAGTCGCTGCACGATCTGTTTGTTGAGAGTTTCGTGGTCCGCGCGGACGAGAGTGGGGATGTTACGGCGCGCATTTGGCCGATACACTTCGGAATTGCGTTGTCTCTTCTTGCCGCGGCGCTTGCAGCCCCCGCCCTTCTGCAGGAGCAGATGAGCGCAGTGATTTCGGACGACGCGTTCAAGTCCCTTCAGGGCCTTGAGGCGGAAGTCTTGAAGCTCCCGGATGTTCGTCGCGTGAGCGTTGCAACGCAAACGGTGACGTTCGCAACAACCAGGGAAACGGCCACAACAAGGTATCTCGTTGTGACGATTGGCCTGCGCAGAAGGATCGAAGATACGGCACCAATCTTCAGAGATGTCGCAAAGGCGGTGTTGGACCGTGAACCGAGCCTACTCGGTCAGGAGAAACTTCGAATTACGATCGAGACTGGGTTCGAGCTTGGCATCGTCAACGTGACGAACACGCAAACCGAAACGGGGACGGCGGGCGAGTGGCGGGAAAAAATTGGCGGCGGCCAGGCGATCGAGGCTGCGGCGGATCGGGCCGACATGATCAGCTCCTTCGTGAAGGCCACCCTGGGTAGGTTCTTTATGATCAAGCCCAGCCCGTAGCGGAGGTGTAGGGCGGGCTGCGAGCTAAAGCCACCCCGCCTCGCGGAGTTCGGGGGCGTAGCCGCGGCTGACGGGGGCTTCGGTGGCGTTGGTGAGCAGGAGCGCGGTGCGGCCGTTGTCGCGGCGGACTGAGGCGACGGCGCTTTTCGCCACCCACCACGAGCGATGCGTGCGCGCGCCGGGCGTTGCGCCCATGGCTTCGATCGCGTCGGCGAGGCGCATGAGGACGAGGTCCGAGCCCTTGTCGGTGTGGACGCGGACATAGTGGTCTTCGCCTTGGAGCGCCAGGATCGCGCCGTCTTTCAACTTTGGCGGCAGACGTGCGGCAAGCGGGGACGGGCCGCCGGCTGCGACAGGTGCCGGCACCGGGGCTGCGGCGATCGTCGTTCGGCGCGCGCGCAGGATCGCGCTGATCGCGGCGACGACCAGCGTCACGATCCAGACATAGAAGACAAAGGTCAGGCTGTACGTCATGCGGCCGGGACCGAAAACGAGCACGCCGATGCCGTAGGCAACGCCCGACATTGCCGCCGTCATCAGCGTCGTGACTACGGCGACGCGCAGGATCGGGCGGCAATCGAACAGCGGCGTTCGCTCGCTCCAGATCGAAAGGCCCGCGCCGATGCAGGCGGCTATCGCCATGGTCGGCATCCAATAGGCGAAGCGCATCCACGCCGGGGCTTGGAAGGAGCCGAACGGACCCAACAGGCTCAGGACGAATCCGGGCAGGATCGCGATGACGGCGAACGCCACCCACGGGTTTTCCCACACAGCCTCAGCCCAGCCGTTCGCCGTTCGCGCTTCGCCAGCTGCGGGGCGCTGCGTTTCGCGAACGGCTGCCTGCATTTCGCGGATTTGGGCGTGCGGTTCGTCGTTCATGCGCGCAAGTTTTGCGGGAACTCGCGGCAGGGGGCAATGGCGTCCCGGAGCGCGGATTTCTCGAGAGGACATGATGAAGTACGCCGTCGACAGTTCGAGCTGGCCCGACCGGGCGTTTTGGCGGGGATTTGGGCTTCGGCTTTGGCTGGGGCTTGCCGTCACACTTGGCGTTTTGGGGCTTTGGCTCGCGCTGATGCCGGAGGCCACGCGCGAGGCGCTGATCGGCTATTGGTCGCGGGTCGAGCTCAAGACGCCTGCCCCGACGTTGCAGCCGCTGTGGGCGACGCCGCTGTCGGTGCAGCTTCACGTGGCGGCGGCGGTTGCCGGGATCGCGATCGGCGCGTTGATCTTCCTGTTGCCGAAGGGCACCGGGTTTCACCGTCTGCTCGGCTGGAGTTGGGTCGGCGCGATGAGCGTCGTCGCGGTGACGTCGGTCGTGATGATCTTCGACCTCAAAAACGGGATCAATGCGCTGCACATCTTCACGGCGATGACCGTGCTCTCGCTGTGGGGTGGGTTGGCGGGCATCCGGCGCGGCAACGTCAAGCAGCATGCCGGATCGATGGTGGGGCTCTATGTCGGCGGGCTGATCATCGCAGGCCTCTTCGCGTTCATCCCGGGGCGCACGATGTGGCAGGTGCTGTTCGGCGGCTAACACTGGAACGTCCGTTGAATTGCGTATGGCGAGGGAGCAAAACTCCGTTCGCGATGACGAACGAGACGCCAGTTCACGAGCCGGAGGTTGCGACGGATGTCGCTCTGGCGCGCGGCCTTCTTGCCGCGCAGTTCCCCGCGTGGGCGGATTTGCCGCTTGAGCGCGTGCACGCCGCGTCGACTGACAATGACATGTATCGTCTGGGCACGGACATGGCTGTCCGGCTGCCGCGACGCTCCAGTGCAGCTTTGCCCTTGGACAAGGAGCATCGCTGGCTTGCGCATCTCGCCTCGTGCCTCCCCGTGTCGGTGCCGCTGCCTCTCGCGAAAGGGGCGCCGGACCTTGGCTATCCTTATGCTTGGTCGGTCGTGAGATGGATCGAAGGCGCGTTGCCGGCACAGAACGTCGACGATCCAGGTCTCGCGCGGGAAGTCGCGTCCTTTGTCGTTGCGTTGCATGCCGTTGACTTAGGCGACGGTCCGAAGCCCGGCGCGCACAATTTCTGGCGCGGCGTTCCGCTGGCGTTGCGCGATGCGAATATGCGGCAGCGCTTCGAGTGGCTTGCGGATATCTCGGATATCGCCGCAATTGTTGCAGCGTGGGATGCAGCGCTCGAACTCCCGCCGTGGTCGCGTGCGCCGGTTTGGGCGCATGGCGACCTCCAGCGCGGGAATCTTCTTGTTAACGATGGGCACTTGGCCGGCGTGCTTGATTGGAGCGCGCTTGGCGTTGGCGATCCCGCTTGTGACCTCAGTTTGGCTTGGACGTTGTTTGGGCAAAGAGCGCGCGCTGCGTTTCGCGAAGCGATCGCGGTCGACGAGGCGACTTGGGCGCGAGGCCGGGCGTGGGCGCTGATCGAAGGCGTCCTGGCTCTGTCCTATTACCGAGGCAAGAATGAGATCATCGCGCAAGCCGGGCGGCGGGCGCTTGATGTTGTTCTGTCGGACGGCCGCTGAGCCTCAGAAGTAGAGCCAGGTGATCAGCGCGAAGCAGGGCAGCAGGAAGACGATCGACCAGCCCATGAAGCCAAAGAAGCTCGGCATTTTGACGCCCGCTTCTTCGCAGATCGCCTTGACCATGAAGTTCGGCGCGTTGCCGATATAGGTGTTCGCGCCCATGAAGACGGCGCCGGCCGAAATCGCGACGAGCGTGGTCGAGAGCGTCGTCATCAGCACTTGCGGTTCGCCGCCGGCGGCGTTGAAGAAGACGAGATAGGTGGGCGCATTGTCGAGGAAGCTCGACAAGCCTCCCGTCAGCCAGAAATAGGCGGCGTTGTTCGCCTGGCCGTCGGGGCCGGTCAGCAGCGTGAGGAGCGGGGCGAACGCGCCTTCGGAGCCCGCCTTCAGCATCGCGAGTACGGGCACGATCGTGACGAAGATGCCGGCGAAGAGTTTTGCGACTTCCGCGATCGGGCCCCAGGTGAAGTCGTTGCCTTCGCGGAACGCGGTCGGCGTCAGCCACAGCGATAAGCCAGCCAGGCCCAGAAGCGCGAGCACGCGCACGATGTTGGGATAGTCGACATGGACGCCGGCGACGTCGACGTGCTCGCCCGTCTTCCACATCGCCGACAACAGAATGACCGCGATGACGACACCGAGGAGGAAGATGTTGAGCCAGCCCTTAAGTTTGATCGGCGTCTTGTCGCGCGCCGGTTGGGCAGCCTGCTTGCGCGGGTCGCGGGCGTAGATGGCGCTGTCCAGGAAGAAAAAGACGACCAGCAGGATCGCGGCGACAAGCAGAGTCTTGTTCAGCAGGTAGACCGTCGGCCAGAAGAAATCGACGCCCTTCAAGAAGCCGAGATAGAGCGGCGGGTCGCCGAGCGGCGTCAGCGAGCCGCCGATGTTCGACACCAGAAAGATGAAGAACACGAAGACGTGGACGTTGTAGCTGCGGTCCGCGTTCGCGCGCAGCATGGGGCGGATCAGGAGGACGGAGGCGCCGGTCGTGCCTGTGATGCTCGCAATCGCCGTGCCGCCGGCCAGCATGCCGGTGTTCGTCCAGGGCGTGCCCTTGATGTGCCCCTCGAGAAACACGCCGCCCGAGATCGTGTAGAGCGCGAACAGCAGCACAATGAACGGCACGTAGTCGAGCAGCATCACGTGCAGGAATTCGTAGAGCGCAAGATCGAAGCCGTAGAGCGCGGTGAACGGCACGAGGAAGGCGATGGCCCACGCCAGCGACACCTTGCCGTAGTTCTTGTGCCAGAAGTGCGGCGTCGCAAGCGGCATGATCGCGATCGAGAGCAACAAGCCCACGAACGGCACCGCCCAGAGCGGGCCCAAGCTTGCGCCGTCGAGATGCGCGGCGCCTGTCTCTGCGGCGGCTGCGGGTAGGGCCACGGCGCAGCTGGCCGCCGCGGCGGCTACGACGCGCGCGGAGCACGCCTTGAAACGCTTCACTGATTGCCCCCTCGTTCGGCCGCCCGATAACGCTGCCACTGGTAGCGGATCGCAAGGTCACAATGCAATCACAGCGCGCGGCGGGCCCCGTTGCGACCGCCGGCACAGGTTGATGCAAGACTTCGCCAGGAATCTTGTTCCGATCCTAGCGCGTTCCACGTGCAGTGCGCTTCCTATGCAAGCCGTTTGTCTATCTCATTTAGAAATTCGGCCGTCCTCAGGTATTGTCTTTTTCCGATTCACTCTCATGGTTTGATTGATCGGTCGCGTGGTTCAGGTTTCTCGACACGCCGAGGAACGCGAGACAGGGGCGAGTGACTTCATGAATACAGACTCGAGCGCGGTCGATGCGGTCGCACGATTGGTGTCGGCCTATGCCGCCAACAATCGACTTTTGCCGCAGGATTTGACCGGATTGATTCAGGCGGTGCACCAGGCGCTGGCGGCGATCTCGAATGGGACCGTCGATGGTGCGCGCGAAGCTTTGCGTCCGGCCGTGCCGGTGAAGCGGTCGGTGACAGGCGACTACATCGTGTGCCTGGAAGACGGTTTGAAGTTCAAATCGCTCAAACGCCACCTGCGTTCGGCCTACAAGATGTCTCCGGAAGAATACCGGGCGAAGTGGTCGCTGCCGCACGACTATCCGATGGTGGCGCCGAACTATGCGGCGCACCGCTCCAAGCTTGCCAAGCAGATCGGGCTGGGGCGCAAGCGTCCGACACGGCGGAAGTAGTCGTTTAGGCGGCGCGCGACTTTCCGGCAGGCTTTTCGGCCGCGTGCGCAAGCTTTACGCGCTCTTCCTCGTTAAGCGGGGGGCGGTTCGTGCCAATCAGCCGATCGGTCATGTCGCGCCGCAGCGTCGCGTCGGAGCCCGTCAGCAGGATGTGAATGTCGGTCGCCCCGGAGAGCAGCGCGTCGGCGGCAATTTCATTGAACGACAGGCGTGCCTCGAGATTTGCGCTTTCACCGATGTAAAGCGCCTGCCATTCCGGCCCTTTGCGGCGCGCGTAAATGAAAACGCCCGGTTTTCGCGGGGCCCGTTCGCCGAGACCCAGGATCTTGAAGTTGAGGAGTTGAGGCCCTTCAGGCCCCACCATGCTTAACGGCCAAACGTGAGTGGTTGCACGCATGGGTTGATGTTCAAATTCGATTCGCCTGACTTTGGTCAGGAATTTGTGGAGAAAGGGCACAGGCATCGCGTCCACCACCCGAAATGCCTGCCCTGATCGGCCCCGAACATAGGCCATCCGATGCAGACTGGTTTGATCCACAGTTCGAATCAGTTCGCAATCTTAGCTTGCGCCCGTTCTTTCGCTAGGCGATTCGCGTGCAGCTACTGCATCTAGTGGGTGTGGCGAATCAGAGTCATATCCGGTTCAATATTTCAACTCAGGAGAAATTGAAAAACGAATGCGCTTCTGCGATGTTTATCCGCAACAAATGGGGGGTTCCCACACGGCCTGAGTTAACGGGGGGCAGTGGGGGCCGGGGCTTCGTTCCCGATTGGGTAAACCATGCGTGATTGGCATGCGGTCGCCGGCGTGATCGTCGTGGCGTTGGGGCTTGGGGGTTTGGCCGCTTCGCTCAGTGTGGACCTGTCGCCGCCAGGGCTCGATCTCATTCGTCCGCCGAAGCCCGCCGTCGTCGAGCAGATCAAGCGCGTCGAGAAGCAACGCGCGGTGCAAGCCCAAGCGAGCGGCTGCAAGCACTGCTCGTCCGTGGCCGAGCTTGCCCAGCAATTCACCCGGCGGGCGGAAACTGCGCGCACGCATGCCTCGGCCTTGAAGGCCGCCCTGCCGAAAATTTCCGACGAAACGGCAATGATGGCGAGCCGGCTTGAAGAGCTGAAGACCGCCGAAGCGCAGGCCGTGCGCGCCGAGGAGGCCGCCTCCGTCTTGACCGGCTGGGCGAGCCGCTGCACCTCCGAGGAATTCTGCAAAGCGCAGCCCGTGCGCGCGCGTTCGTGCGCCCCGGCGGGCGATGAGCGAACCGCGGCGACCGTGCTGATCGCTGCGGCCGTTCGTGAAGCGGCGAGCACGTGCGCGGCGGCTGCGTGTCCGTCGATCGACTGCCAGGCGTCGGGCGCGCTGCGCACCGACCTCGGCGAGATCGAGCGTACGCTCGACGATGCGGGCGGAAAACTCACGGCGCCCGCCGACAAGACGCAGGCCGCGTCGTTGCCGGTCGGCGCGTCGACGTTCGGCGCCGAACTCAAGCGGATCAACGACGAGTCCGCCTACGTGACGAAGATGGTGCCGTTGCTGCTCGATCGCAGCAAGGCGAAGGGCGAGCTCACGAAGCTCGCGCCGGCGATGATCGATCAGCGCGCTCTGTCGGCAGCGCAGCTCGCCAACGTGATGCTGGAAGCCGTCGCCGTTTCGGACGCAAAGGCGCAGGACCCTCGCAACGAAGCCGCGTGGCGGCTGAAGTCGCTGGCGGCGAATCTCGCGGCCTTAGGAAAAGACACGCAAGCGGGCTCGGTGAAGTGGGAACGCGCGTCCGACTCGATCGGTGCCGCGTTCATGGATCTCGCCCGGCTCCATGCCCTGCTCGATCGCGTGAGCAATGTCGGCGCGGGCGACGAAAGTTGCGACGGGTCGGTTGCCTCGGCTGCGCAGCAATTGCGGGATGCGCGGGCGATGCTGGACCTCTGCCGGATGCGCTCGGCCTGCATCGGCCGTGGCGGTGCGGGAACCTCGATGAAGGCCGGTGCTTCGAGCGCGAACGTCTTCGAGCGGGCGCAGACGGCGGTGCAATCGCTGTCGGTCGACGAGTTGGGCGCAGATCAAGCTCTGCCCGTCGCCGAGTCGCCGACGTTCGCCATCGATTCGCTTCGCAGCGGCGGGGTGTGCCGCCGGGCGGGAGAGCTGCGCGAGGCCAAAGCCGCCGCACCTGAGACAGCGGTTGCGGTCGCGGAAGCGGCCGTCGCGCCGGCACTGTCGCCTGCGACCGCAGGCATCATGTCGCCGCAGGATCTGATTTCTGGTGCCGCCGAAACCGCGCTGAATGCGCCGGCCGCGAGCGAAGCGCCGACGGTTGCGACGGCCGCCGCGGTGGACGAGGTGCAAGTCGAAGAGGTTGCCAGGTTCTCGGCGTCCGCGCCGCGATACAAGCCGCGCCGCATGCTTGCGAGCGATCCGGACGTGGTCCGGGTTGCAGCGCCGCCGCGTGTGCCCACGCCCGACCTTGCGCCGGCCTATCAGGGTGTCGTTCTGCCGGAGGCCGGCGCGCCAGCGTCGCATTCGTTCGGCGACGGAGCCGGCGGGCCGACAAAGGCCGTGCCGCCGGTCAGCAGCACGCCCATCCAAGACTAAGCAGCTATTTCTTTCGCCAACGCCTCTTTCACGGCGGCGACGACGCTTGCCCAATCGCCGAGCCGCTGTTGCCTGAAAAGGCGCGCGGTCGGATACCAGGGGCTGTCTGCGCGCTCGAGCAGCCAACGCCAGTCGGGCGCGGCCGCGATCAAGATCCAGACCGGTTTGCCGAGCGCGCCGGCGACGTGCGCGATGGACGTGTCCACCGTAACGACGAGGTCGAGCTCGGCGATCAGCGCGGCGGTGTCGGCGAAGTCGGCGACTTCGTCCATCCAATCCACGATGTTCGAACGCTTGCCGAGATGGGCGGCGTCGGCTTCGCGTTTTTCGCGCTGCAGGCTGACAAACGCGGCGCCTGGCACATCCGCGACGCCGGCGAACAACGGCAGCGGAATCGAGCGGGCGTGATCGTTTCTCTGAATGCGGTGCCCGGCCCAGCAAAGCCCGACGCGCGGTACGGTCCCAAGGGATGCGAGGCGCGTGCGCCACTTCGTGCGCTCCGGTTCGGGCGCGCGAAGATAGGGAACGCGTGCCGGGATCGTGGCGAGCGTCGTGTCGAGTTTGTGTGCGAGCGACATCAAGGGTGCGTGCGCGTCGAAGGGCGGCGGCGCGGTGCCGGACCGGACGACGGCGGCCGCACCGTCGATCGATCGCATCAAGCGTTCGAGCGGCGCGGGGACCTCCAGCACGACGCGGACGCCGCGCTTTGCCAATTCGGGGACATAGCGGACGAACTGAACGACGTCGCCCAGGCCTTGCTCGGGATGTAACAGGAGCGTCTTACCGGCGAGGTCCTCGCCCTGCCACTCCGCTTGCGCGTAGGTACGTTGCGCTTTGCCGATCGGGCCGTCTTTGCGGCGCCACTCGTAGTTCGCGAAACCTTCGGTCAGGTTGCCCGCGACGAGCTGTGCGAACGCGAGATTGCCGTTCGTCATGGCGTCGCCCGGATGGACGTCGAGCGCGTTGCGATATGCGGCGATACCCTGGTCAAGACGGCCTTGTGCAACGTGGGCCATGCCGAGGCCGTTCAACGCGCGTAGCGACGCGGGGTCGAGCGCGAGCCCTTTCTCGAACGAAGCGCGCGCCTCATCGATGCGCAGGAGGTTTGCGAGGATCGCGCCGTGGCAGCTCCAATTGTCGGCGCGGCCGGGATCGCCGGCGATCAGCCGTTCGAACAAGGGCAAGGCCTCGTCATAGCGCTGGAGGCAAATCAACGCTGCGCCGCGATTGTGCAGGGCGTCGTGATGAATTGGGCGCAGCGCAAGCGCGCGCTCGTAGCTTTGGAGAGCGTCGGCGTAGCGTTCGAGACGATCGAGTGCGATGCCGCGGTTGTTCCATGCGGCGAAGTCGTTCGGGTCGAGCGCGACGAGGCGGTCGTAGTCGGCGAGTGCGTCGGACGTATGCCCGGTCTCCATTCGCAGTCGCGCGCGCAGGGTCAGCGTGTCGGCACTGTCCGTCGCGATGCGGTCGAGATCCGCAAGCGCGTCTTGGCCCCGTCCTGCGTTCGCCAGTGCGATGCCGCGGGCGCGCCGAGCTTCCGCGTGATCGGGTTTGAGGGTCAGCACGCGCGTGTAGGCGTCGATCGCCTCGTCTTGCCGATCGAGCTTTCGCAGGACGTTGCCGTAGTTGAAGAGCGCCGCCGGATGATGCGGGTTCAAAGCGATCGCGCGCGCCATCGTCTGCGCCGCCGCTTCGTTGTCGCCGAGGTGCGCATGCGCGAGTCCGAGCAGCGCAAGCGTTTCGGCGTCGTTCTCGTCAATCGCGAGCAGCCGGCCGAGCGCGGTGGCGGCTTCGTCCGACCGTCCCGACTGCAGAAGGCGGACTGCCGATTGCAGCTGCGCGATCTTGTCGTTCACGATGCGGCGCGCGCATCGGCGCGGATGCGCTCGACCATCGCGAAGAGTCCGTTCGAGCGCTGCTGGCTCAGATGGGTGTCGAGGCCGAGCGCGCTCAGCGTCTTCTTCGCGTCGATGCCGAGAATCTGTGCGGGCGATTTGCCCGAATAGAGCGCGAGCAGGATTGCGATCAGGCCGCGCACGATCATCGCGTCGCTGTCGCCTTCGAACGTCAGGCGCGTCGTGCCGTCCGTCGTTTCCCGGTGCGAGATCAGCCATACCTGGCTTGCGCAGCCGCGCACTTTGACGTCGTCGGTGCGGCGCCCGGCGGGAAGGGGCGTCATCTTGCGGCCGAGATCGATGATGTAGCGATAGCGCTCGTCCCACTCGTCGATGACGGCGAAGTCGTCGGTGATCTGCTCGATGGTCAATGCTTCCGGCACGCTTGTGACGCCTCAACTCGCCTTCAAGCGTAACAGATAGACGTGGCGGCCTTCGAGGACCAGTTCGCCGCTCTGATTGTGGACGGTCGCCTGCATCGCGACGACGCCGGTCGTCCGCTGAGGCTTCAATTCCGTCACGGTGAGCGCGGGATAGAGCGTGTCGCCGGCGTAGACGGCTTTCAGGAATCTGGCCTGGACCTCGACAAAGCCGATCAGCGCTTCGCCGATCGCGTGCGGGAAGAGACCGGCGCCTGCCGCGGTGAAGCTTAGAACCTGCAGGCCATGCGCGAGCAGGCCCTTGTGGCCTTGGGTGCGGCAGTACTCGACGTCGTAGTGGATCGGGTGGTTGTCGCAGGAGACCGTCTGAAAGGCGGCGAAGTTCGCGTCCGTCAGTGTGCGCGACGGCAGAACGAAACGCTCGCCGATCGTCAAATCCTCAAAGCCGCGTTGCGGCACGACCCGGTGCGCTGCCGGGTCGAACGCGGTCACCGCGCCATCTCCATCAGTTTCTTCAGGCCGGCGGCATCGAGCGTGTAGTGCAGCAGGTCGTCTTGGTGAACGAAGCCCATGCGGTCGAGCGACAGGCGGGACGGGTTCGCGTGCACCATGTTCAGCTGCAAACCGGCATAGCCGCGGTCGCGCGCGATGCGGCCGGCTTCGACGACGAGGCGAAAGCCGACGCCGGTGCCGCGCACCGGCTCGTCAACGTAAAGATCGGTGATCTGCAGCGACGGGGCGCCTTCCCACACGGAATAGTTCGTCTGGAAGATCGCGAGACCCACAGGCGCATCGTTGCTTTCGGCGATTAAGGCTTCGAACCTGGGATTCGGGCCGAAGCCGTCGCGGCGCAGGTTCTCGACTTTCGCGGTGACGCGGCCGGCGATGCCCTGAAACTCGGCCAGCGCACGGATCATTCGCATGATCGTGTCGCAGTCTTCGGTGCGGGCTTGTCGGATTGTCACGGAAGCATTCGGGAAAGCGGTGGTCGCGGCCGTGGCCGTCATTTCTGATTGCTCCAAACGCGAACTTCCGGCGCAACGTTAAGGCGCCTGAGGACGCTACTGACGTGGTATGAGAAGCTTGGTCGAGGCGGCGGAGGATATGTAGGTGCCCCCCGCCTGTCACTCAACGCGCGCTTGAATCTTTTGGGCGGGCTTTGGCTTGTTTTCCGCGCCTTGCGGGTCGATTTCTGCAGGCGATTCAGAAGGTTCTCGCATATCCGCAGCGAGGCTCACGACCGTCGCGGCGGTCGTGTCCCACAGTTTCCCTGCTGCCCCGCACAACTCCGGGTTGCTCTCGCATGCGCTGAAGACATGGGTGCTGAAGGTCCACGCCGCGTAGGCCGCATCGTGCAGTTCGCTCTCGAGGTCGATGTTGCGCAGTTCGACTTGCTCGTCGCCGCCCAAACGCGCTTCGGGCGGCAAGATTACCGCCGCGATTGCGAGCCAGAACGCCGCGCGAAACAGAAAGCCCATCGGTAGGTCTCCCGTCGATTGGGCGGGAGTGTGCGCCGGGGCCGTTCGAAAGTGCTCAAAAACAAAGGCAAAATTGAAGCGACCTCGCGCGGAATCGTCGTGAAGTGGGGTTAGGCAAAACGTCCGCTCGCTTTCGCGTGCGTGCTTTGAATCAAGAGAGAGCGGAATTTTGTGCAGTCTTTCGGTGAATTTCGTTCAAGTTGGATCGATCGGCGCGAAACATGGGTTCGCATCGTTGATGCGCACGGGATCGGGCATTCGGTGCTTCGGCATGGTTTATCGTCAGAACATGGCTTCCGCTCGTTAACGCGGGGCCGTTAACGCCGGGAAACCACGTTCGGCCGCGCCGCGATGGTTTCCCGAAATTATCGGGACGTAGCGTCTCAGAATGCAAGTGAGCGGTGCGTCACTTAAAGTTTCATTAACCTTTGCGAACCAGCCTGGCGTTAACCGATGGGGGACGAGTCGGATGGCGCCGGAGTTCAGTGTGCGTAGGTCTATTGCCGAGTTTTTGCTCGATGCGTTTGACGGGGTTTTGGGCGCCGAACCTGCGGGCGAGGCTCAGCGCCGCGCAACATTCGTTTCCGCAAACTTAATGGCCGGCGGTGTCGGCCTTGTGTTGTGGCCTTTGCATTGGGCCTTCGTCGGTCCTGTGGGATTTGCGACCGGAACGCTCTTTTTCTTTCTTTGGGTTCCGTTGGTGCTGGGGCTGTGGGTTAAGAACGGCGGCGACCTCGCCAAAGGCGAAACCGCCTCCGCGGTCTGCCTTGCAGGCTTCGTTTCCTTTGCGGCGCTGTTTACGGGCGGGCTTGCGTCCGCGGCGCTGCCTTGGTTGCTGATCGTGCCGGTCGAAGCGGCCATCTCCGGGCGGCGGCCGGCCGTTACCGTTAGCGCGGTCGCGGCGGGGCTCGGCTTCTTCGCCGTGGCGCTTGCCACGATGATGGGATGGTTGCCGGTTTCGCTCGTCGATCCGGCGTTGAACGGGTTCTTCTACGCGGTCTCGCTGTTCGCAGCCCTGATCGTCGGGACGCTCAGCCTGCGCGCATTTCAGCGCCGGCATGCGCATCAGATGTCGGCGGCGCGGCGCGAGGCGCAGCGTCATCAGGCGTTGACCGATCAGGCGGCGGATCTCATCAGCTGTCATGCGGCGGACGGCACGGTGCTCTACGCGTCGCCCGCGGCGGAAGAGATGCTGGGGTTGCCCGCGCACGAACTCGAGGGCTTGAGCCCGGCGATGATCGTGCACATCCAAGACTTGAAGGTCGTCGAGCAGGCGTTCGCGCGCGCGGCCGTCGGACTGCCGCAAAGCGTGTCGTTCCGCCTGCGCCGGCGCGACGGTTCCTATGTGCCGGTCGAGATGCGCGCGCGTCAGCACGACGGCGAGATCATTTGCGTCACGCGCGACGTGTCGGCAACGCGGGACACGTTGTCTGCGTTGTCGACGGCGCGCGATCAGGCGGAGGAGGCGGGGCGCGCCCGCACGCGGTTCCTTGCGGCGGTGACGCACGAGCTGCGCACGCCGCTGAACGCGATCATCGGTTTTTCGGACGTCATGCGGAACGAAGTGTTCGGGCCGGCGGGGCATCCGAAGTACAAAGAGTATGCCGACCATATTCGCAGTTCCGGCATGCACCTGGCCGACCTCGTGTCCGATCTTCTCGACATGTCGAAGATCGAAGCGGGCAAGTTCACGATCGAGCGGCGCATGCTCGAGCTTAAGCCGCTGGCGGAAGAGTGCGTCACGATCGTCAAGGGTGCGGCGGAAGAGGCGGGCGTGGAACTCGTGCTCGATGTTCCGGCGGGTCTCACGATGTCTGCGGACCGGCGCGCGATGAAGCAGTGCCTCGTCAATCTGCTTTCGAACGCGATCAAGTTCACGCTGTCGGAGGGCCGGGTCACGGTGTCGGCGCGCGCGAGCGGCGGTGAGGTCGCGATCAAAGTGACGGACACCGGCGTCGGCATTCCGGAGAAAGATCTGGCGCGCATCGGCAAACCGTTCGAACAAGTCGAGGGTGCGATCCAGCGTGCGCACAAAGGAACCGGGCTTGGGCTGTCGCTCGTGAAGTCGATCGCGGAACTGCATGGCGGTGCGATGACGATCGAGAGCGCGCTCGGCGACGGCACGACCGTGACGCTTGCGCTTCCGGTGGCGGCCGCTCTGCCCGCGGAAGACGGCACGCTCATCTATCCTGAGAAGTTTCGCGCCCGCGCCTGAATTCGCCTTCGAGGGGAGGGCCCCCGCCACCAAATCGTAAGACCGTATGCGTACCGGCAGATTTGGTGGCGGGGATTTTCATTTGCGCGTGCACGCCGCCTTTGCGTTCGTCTAGGGTATCCGTCGCCTGATGGGGATGGGGCGGCGGGATGGCGCGCGTGTCTAGGGTTGTTGTTGTGTTGGCTGCGGTCGGTCTGGCGGCTTGCAGCAGCATGGGGACTCGCGATGCCGCGGTGCCCATTCCGGTCGCAGCGTCTTACAGCGCCTGCACGACGAGCGGGCCGGTTTGCCTGCTGGCGCGAGCCGGGGCGCGGAAGGATACCGACGCTCAGTTGTTTCTCCACGCGGTCATGGAGGCGGGAACGCCGCAATTGGTTGCGCAGCATCGCGCGAAACTGGTTGGTGTGCGCGACCAACTTTCGTCGTCGCTTTACAGCCGCAACGAGGATGTCGCTAGGAAGTCGCTCAAGTCCTTGCCCGAACCGGCGGCGGCCGCTGCACTCGCTCTCGCGGCGGCAGCGCAGCTTTCGAACGATCCGTTCAAGGACCCGGATTTCAGACGGCTGTCGCGGGAGGCGGGTCGGTCGCCCGAGGTCGCGGCGCATGCCATCATCTGGTGGTCCACCACACTCGATTTCGATTGGCGTTGGACGCTCGTCGACTCGCCGGGGTCGACGGCGATCTGGCGCGCGGTGGTCGACCGTCCGCCGCGCGACACGGCGCTGTTGAGCGCGCTGGCGGTGCATGCCTGGTATCTTGAGAGAACCGACGAGGGCGTCGCACTGGCGCGCTTGGTGCTCGGCCGGCGGGACGCCGCCGAGGACGATCTAAGCGCGGCGTCGGGCGTCATCTCCAGCGTCGAGTACCGGAAACAACGGTCGCCGCGCACGCGCGAGTCTATGACGGCAACATTCGCCGATTGCAGGGCATACGGGTTCTGCCTGCGTTGGGCGCAAGAGGCGGTGCCGAACCTCTCGGCCGCCGACTGGGCATCCATCGCAGCGGCAACCGTGGCGGCGGCGCGCGCGGAGGGTGAGCCCCTCCGAAAGACGGTGATGTTCGCTGCGGCGAGCGAGGCCTACCGGCTTTCACAAAACCGAGACACCGCGATCAAAGTTGCGCGCGAGGGGTTGCCGTTCGTGCCGCTTGCTCTGACGCGGCCGAAGTCCGACGGAATCGAAGTGGCAGGCATTCGCGGCGTCATATTGTCCGACGATGCGGTGGCGCCGGCGATCGCGCTCTATCGAGCGGGGGCTCAAGCGGAAGCGTTGGCGTCGGGGTATCTCAGCGGGTACGCGAGATACCGCAACGCGGCCGTCGCCGGCGAGACGCCGGATGCGCGTTGGATCGTGAGCGACCGGTCGAAGGACGCGGTCAATGACATGCTGCGCGACTTGATGGAAACGCCGCAGGTGGACGAAGCGGCCCGCTTTTACGAGGCGTTGCGATGCGGAGGTGCGGCATTCTACGAGTATGAACGGGCGTTACTCGAAGGTCGGCTTGCCGTGACCGCGGCTCTCGCAGGGCGTCCCGACGCCATGCGTCGGCACCTTGACGCCGCCACGACGGCGCTCGACAACGATTCGGTTTTAGGGGACTTGCACGCCTTGGAGGTTGCCGCAGATTGGCGACGGGCAATTCTGATTGCCGGACGCGTGAAAGCGGCGGCCGATGCGCCTCCCACCAGTTGCGGCGTTGCGCAATGAAGAGCGGTTTCAGGCTCTGGGCGATCGGGTTGGGCCTGACGCTTTTGGGCGTGATGATCGTCATCGGCGTCGGCGTGCTTGCGACGGCTTACTTGCGACCGATCGCGGGTGATGTCGCCTATGCCATCGTGTTCGCGGTGGCGTTCGCCGTCAGCGTCGCAATCGCGCGCGTGCTGCGCTGGTTCTACGAACATTAGCTTGCAGGAAAAATAGAGGCCCCGGGGCGACGCGTCGCTCCACGGGGCTCTCCGTCACTTCCGACTTATGCCCAGCTACGCCGGGCTGAATCTACGAGGCGCATACGTCCTCGTTGCAAATGCTCTAATTTTCGTCTTACGGCCGAACCGGCCCGGTATCCCGCAGAAGCGGGGCCGACAGCTTCAGTGAGCCGTGCCTTCGCTGCGTATGGCGAAGGCGATTGAACTACCCGGTGGCGTCATGCTCCCTCCCTACGTCGTTGCGACCCGAGCGTTTCGCGCCCGAACGATGCGATCAAGGCTGCGGCGCGCGCCGTATGCAGGGCCGCCCCGTTCTAGGGGGGCGCAGGCCCCGCGACTAGAGGGGGGACCTTTTCGTCGCGTGCCATCCGGCGATAGCGGCCGTTGCACTTTGCAGCCGCCGACCTTGCGATCGTCGAGATTGAGTTTGGTCCTGTCGGCGCCAGAGTCAAGGGCGTCGGCGCGCGTTGCACATTTTTCAGAGTTACATCGTTGCGCAGGTCGGCAACATCGTTGCGCGGCCGTTCGAGCGTCATCGTGTCCCCGTAATTTATCCCAGGCGATCGCGGCTGGTTTGCGGGAGATGGCGACGCCGCCCGAGCCCGCCGCTGGTGGCGCGTTTACCCTGCGGTTGTGTCGCGCAAACAATGGCTTTCCCGCGCCTCACCGGACAAGCAACCCACTCCGCGCGTTGTTTTAGGCCCGAGAGCGGCTATGGTCCGCCTTAAGGGGGGATGTGGTTTTGGCGGGAGCGCGCGCAACCGAGGGGTGGGTTCGTGTCTTGGTCGCACTCGATGCGATCGTCGGCGCGATGCTGCTTGTGGCGGGCATTTATCTGCTCGATCCGGGGCTGGCCGACCTTGGCCTCTATGTCGAGGCACCGAGGTACCTGCTGCTGGGCGGCGTATTTGTCGCCGCAGGTTTGCTGCTGGCGCAGGCTGCGATCTTCGGCTTGGCGCGGCGTGCGACGCCGTTCGACGGATTTCTTGTGAAGCCGGCGTTGTGGTGCGTGGGGGCGCTGCTGAGCCTGCTGGCGCTACGCGCGCTCGTGTCGGGCGACAGCTCGAGCGCTTGGTTGGGGGCGCTGGCGGTTCCGGGCGCGCTCGCCTTCGCGACGCTGCGCGCCATGCGATTGATCGAAACGGGTGTTGAGGCACCTGTCCCGGCGCTCGGTCCTGAAACGGGGAGGCGTCGGCGAAACGGATTGGGCGAACTCGCGCGCGGCGCCGTTGTCGCCTTGCTTGGCATGTACGGTCTGACGACGATCGTGATCGCCTCGATGTTCGCCTACGTTCTGCTCGATATCTCGTTTATCGGCGGACGGTCCATCAACGTCGCGGCGGCGATTGCGACGCTTTCGGCACTCCATATCCGAGCGTCGCTAATTCTGGTTCCGCTGGGTGCCGCGCTCGCCTTGCTTGGCGTTCTGCTCGTTATCGCTTGGCGCCGGTTCCGGAGCGACGAGATCGCCGACTTCGACCGCCCATTGTCTGCGGTGGAAACGTCGTTCGTGGCGTCTTGCGTGAAGGAAACGGAAGCCTACATCGCCCTGCATCGCTTGCGTGCGTTGGCCGCCCGGGCGCGTGACGCGTTCGTCGGCTGGCTCGTGCTGTTCGGCGTCGGTGCACTTGTTGCGGCGCTGCTGATCCGCACCATCGTTGCGTCGATCTACGCGCCCGCTGGCGAGGGATGGCAACTCTATTTGACCGAAGGTCCGGGTGCCGTCGCGGCCGTGCTCGTTTCGCTGTTGTCGCTCATCTTTTTGCCGGGCGGCCTCGCACGTCTTCTGTCGGCGCGCGCCGCTGAGGCGGGCGGGCTCAGGATGCTTGGGGCCTACGACGGCGAGGCCGCAGTTCAGACGGTGTTCGTCGGGCTTGTGCGCCGTCGGTTGCTCAAACCGGGCGATGCGTTCGATCCGGGCCTGCTGTTGGCGCGTGCCGGGCGATGGACGGCCGGTTGGGCCGCCGGATGGAACGCCGTCGTTGCGATCGCGCTCGTTCTCTGGTGGCCGCACGATCGGGCGCGAGACACGCTGTACACCGAGCAGTGGATCGAGACGGGCGACTTTTGGACGATGGAGCGCCAGCGCTTCGCGTACGATGCGGTGGCGTCCGTGCGGCTCGAGTGCTCGGGCAACGTCAGCTATCGGATCGTGCTGCCGAACGGCGCGCGGCGCGAGTTGTTGTCTCAGTATGGATTCGGGTCGCAGCTTCAAGACGCGGCGAAGGTCGACGAGAGGCTCCGCTCGGCCGGGGTGCGCTTCGGCCTCGTTCTGCCGGGCGAGGCGCCGAGCGACGCGGCAGGCGTCGTCGATCGGGAATGCCTCGAGGACCTGATGGCCGGCATGGATCCAAAGGAGCGCGCATTGGCCGAGCGCGTGCTTCACCTCGACGCGTGGTTCGAGCGGCGGTGGCGCAAGCGCACCGGCGAGCTCTCCGTCTCGCGTCAGTGATGACCCATACGGCGGATGGGAATCCAGCGCGTCCGACCGCGCGCAGGCGGGCTCAGCTTGCGGAGTGCCGCCCAGACGCCGCGCCAGCTCGACGCCGCGAAGAGGCGCGCGAGCCCCGCGGGCTTGGCGCGTGCGTCGCAGAGATCGGCGAAAGCATCGCCCGAGCGATGCGCCAGGCGCACGACGGCCGCGAACTCGCCGACGGTGCGGCCGGTGAAGGAGAGGCCGAACGCGCTGCGCCCGCTGGTTTCCGTTTGGCGCGAGAGTTGGACGGGAAGCACGGTCTCGCCGTCGCGCGTTTTGACGGTGAGCTGACCGGCGAGTGCGCGGGCCGGAAGGTCGACGATCTCTTCGGCGACGAAGCGGGCGCCGTGCACCGAGATGTCGGCGAGGCGGCCCGGAAACCGTTCGCCGCCGAGCAAAAGTTCCGCGCCGATGCGGCGCGAGATGCGCGGCGACAGGCGGCGTTGCCGCGGTTCGGCGATCGCGCCAAGCAGGCACGCGAGCAGGCTTGCCGTAAACAGCGTGAGCGCGAGGGACGGCGCGAGAAGGGGCTGATACTCCGGACGCAAGAGCCATGCGGCGACGCCCGCGGTCGTGCCGGCCAGCGCGAGCGCGAACAAGACGACGAGCAGGCCGTTCGCGTGTTCGGGGTCCGGGGCGCGATCCTTCTTCTCGCGACCGCGCATCAAGCTGTAGAGCGAGGGGGCCGCCAGCAACGACTCCAGCGTCTCGCTCCACACGGCTATGACGCCGCCGCGCATTCCCGCGTTCAACATGCCGGTGAGCGCGAGGGCCACGACCAGCGCGACGAGGCCGGACACGGCTTCGACGATTCCGGCACCACCGTAGAGACCGATGCCGAACAATACGGCGATCGGCGGAATGGCGAACGCGATCGCCCAGGCGAACGGCATCAACGCGCCGAACAATGCCGGCGACCAAGACAGTCGCTCGCGGAACGTCAGACCGCGCGCGAGCAACGGATCGCGCGTGAGCGCGGCGTCGATCGTGCCGATGCGCTGCGTCAGGCGCTGGCGCAGATACTCCTTCACCGTGTCCGGCGCGAGTGCTGCGATCATCGGCCGCGCGACGATGCCGCGTTGCCAACCCGATTCCGCGGCGCGAATGCGCGCGAGCGCGTCGGGGCGCATGTTCCAGCGCGAACAGGCGCCGGACGCCGACAGCGCCGCGCGCCGCCAGACGCTGCGCTGCGCAAGACCGAGGCCCCCGCTCGCGGTGCCGACGGTCTTGAGGCAGGACTTGAAGAACGTGCCCGGATCGTTCGGCAGGCGCTGCGTCACGTCGATGTCGGTCAAGACCGGATCGCCGTCGATCGCAAACATCGGCACGTCGACGAGCGCGAGGCGCGGGTTGTGGTGGAAGCCTGCAGCGATGCGGCGCAAAAGGTCGGGCGTCGGCGCTTCGCCGGCGTTCAAGACCAAGATCAGGCTTCCTGCCGTGCGGGCAAGGGCCGCGTTGATCGCGTTGCCGGCGACGGCTTCGGGCGAGGCCGCAAGCCAAGACGCTTTCGTCCGTTCGGCGAGCGCTTCGAGCGCCTCGGCCTTGTCGGTCGCGCGGTCGAGGCCCACGAGGTGGACGCGCACGTGGTCGCGCGGGTAATCGAGCTGCGTTGCGGCGGCGAGCGAGTAAGCCGCCTTCGGCGCCTGGCGCGGGTCGGCGATCAGGATGAAAATGTCGACGGTCGGCAGTTCGGCTTCGTGCATCGCTTCCGGTTCGATCCGGAGCGCGGCGGGCAGAATGTCGGCAAGCGCCGCGGCGAGGAGACCGACCGCAATGAAGGCTTCGATCGCGAACAACAGAATCGAAAGCGTGAGGCCGGCGACGGTGAGGTCCGCAAACGTGGCGTCGAAGCGCCAGAGCAGGTGAACGACCAACAGCGCGGCGCCGAGGCCGAGCAGGCCCGCGCGAGCGAGCGGCACGCCGTGAAATTCGAGACGTTGCGGCGGATTGCGCGGCTCGATCTTTCGCGCCACTGATGGGTACGACACGAACTGCCCCTCTACGCTTTACGGCGATTCGCCCCGAATCGCTGTCTGTAAGGAAACGCAGTTCGAGTCCAGCAACCAGTGGCAATAATGACTCAAGAAGCTCTATTTGGCCGGGTAAGGATTTGTTAGCGAATGACGGAGCCCCGCCTCAAAACATCGATTTGGGTTGCCGCGTTGATCAGGCGCGCCGAGCTCGGCGGCGCTTCGGCATTCGTCGCGCGCAAAGGCGAACCGGAAGCGGGCGCGGTGATCGTGAAAGTCGCGCGGCTCGACGGCACCGCGCGCGTTTGGTCGTCGTCATACGGCCGCGAGGGGCAACGCCGCTGGGTGCATGCGACGGGCAAAGACTTCATCGCCGACGCCGACGCCGAAGCCTACGTCGCGCGCGCCCGCGCCCGCGATGCCGACCTCTGGGTGATCGAAGTGGAGGACCGGCAGGGACGTGATTTTCTCACCGAGGAGAAGGAGTGAGCGAGTCGGGTGCAGTCCTGGTCAGGCAGGCTTTCGCGCGGCGGCGCGAAGCAGTTTTTTTGAAACACGAAGCACACGAAGAACACCAAGATGCTTCGCGTGGCCGAGCCGCTTGGTGTTCTTCGTGTGCTTCGTGTTTCAATCTCTTTCCATGGTGCGCCGCGCGCGCACCGGTGGCCGACTGTTTGATCAGCGAACCTGAAACTCGAACGTGCCGTCCGCGCCCAGATCCTGTTTGAATCGCTCCGTCAGGTAAGCCTTCGCGTCCGCCTTGTCGAGCAAGTAGGCGTCCCAATAGGCGAGCGACGCCTGTTGGATCAAGGCGTGGAACTTCGCGTCGTTCGGCCGCGGGCCGCCGCGGAATGCGCGCCCGCTGAAGATCATGTGATCGCCGCCCGCAAATACGACCAGAAACTTGTCCGCGTTTGCGATCGTCTGGTAGGGCACTTGCCGCGTCGTCGCGGGCTCGTTCGGATCGAACGGGTTCTTGTCCTCCGTGCCCGTCATATGGAACGTCGGCATGCGGATCGAGGCGAACGCCTCCGCCGGATCGCCGCGGCGGGGTTTCGACGGGCTGTAGGCGATCGCGGCCTTGATGCGCCGGTCGGCAAACGAGATACGCCCGCCCATGAACGATTGCCCGGCAAGCGCCAGGGTCGTGATCGCGCCGTAGGAATGTCCCGACATGCCGACGCGGGAGAGGTCGAGGCGGCCGCGCAAGCGGGCGTCGCTTGCGTTCATGCGGTCCAGCTGATCAAGCGCAAATGGGATGTCGCGAAACCGTTCGGCGGCCGTTTGCGGGGACAGGCTGTCGCGCAGCTTGTCGCGGACCGCGGCGCGGTCGAGATTGGCGAAATCTTCCGGTTGAAGCTGCCCGAACACCGCGGGCGTGTCCGACCCCGCATGCTGAACCGCGATTGCGGCGTAGCCGTTCTCGGCCAGGAAGCGCAGCAGGTATTCGGCACCGTCCCGATTGCCGCCGAGCCCGTGGGAGAACACGACGATCGGCCGCGGTCCTTGGGCGTTCGACGGGAGGTAGAGCTTGTAAGGCACGATGCGGTTCGCGCGCGACGCGTCGGTCCATTCGCCCAGCATCGTTTCGACCGCGAACGGCGCGGCACGAACCGGTGCAACCACGGCAATCAGCAACAGCGAGACGGCGGCGATCAGGCGCAGGGGCATCGTTCGCATTCCTTCTCAATTCCCAACGGAGCGCAAAGGCGGGTAGAGTGGCGTGCAGAGTTGAACGACGAAGCGAGTCAAATCCGTCGCATGAGCAAATCCTTGCGTTCCCGCCGCTGGTTCGACAATCCACAAAACCCCGGAATGACGGCGCTTTACCTCGAGCGGTACCTGAACTACGGGCTCACGCGGGAGGAGTTGCAGGGCGGCAAACCGATCATAGGAATCGCGCAGACGGGGTCGGACCTCTCGCCTTGTAATCGGCATCACCTTGAGCTTGCGAAGCGCGTGCGCGAAGGGATCGCGCAGGCGGGTGGCATCGCGATCGAATTTCCGGTGCATCCGATTCAGGAGACGGGGAAGCGACCGACCGCGGCTTTGGATCGCAACCTCGCGTATCTCGGATTGGTCGAGGTGCTGCACGGTTATCCGCTCGACGGCGTGGTGCTGACGACGGGGTGCGATAAGACGACGCCCGCGTGCTTGATGGCGGCGGCGACGGTGAACATTCCTGCGATCGTGCTCTCCGGCGGGCCGATGCTCGACGGCGTGTGGCGGGGACAGCGTGCGGGGTCGGGCACGATCATTTGGCAAGGCCGGCAGATGCTCGCCAAGGGCGAGATCGGGTACGCCGAGTTCATGGAGATGGCGGCGGCGAGCGCGCCGTCGGCCGGGCACTGCAACACGATGGGCACGGCGACGTCGATGAACTCGCTCGCCGAGGCGCTCGGCATGTCGTTGACCGGGTGCGCCGCGATCCCCGCGCCCTATCGCGAGCGGGCGCAGATGGCGCACGCGACAGGGGTGCGGATCGTCGAGATGGTGCGCGAGGACTTGAAGCCGTCCGACGTGATGACGAAGGCGGCGTTCGTGAATGCGATCCGCGTCGCGGCGGCGATCGGCGCGTCGACAAATTGTCCGCCGCATCTGATCGCGATCGCGCGGCATATGGGCGTCGAGCTCTCGCTCGAGGATTGGCAGCGGTTTGGGTATGAGGTTCCGCTGATCGTGAACTGCATGCCGGCGGGCGCGCATCTGGGCGAAGGGTTTCACCGCGCGGGCGGCGTTCCTGCGGTGGTGGCGGAGTTGATCGAAGCCGGATTGATCGAGGTCGGCGCGAAGACGGTCACCGGGCGCACGATGGGGGAGAATTGCCGCGGGCGCATCACGTCCGACCGCGACGTGATCCGTTCGGTGAAGGCGCCGCTGAAGACGAACGCCGGATTCCTCGTGATGTCGGGCAATCTGTTCGACGCGGCGGTGATGAAGACGAGCGTGATCGGCGAGGAATTTGCCGCGCGCTATCTCACGAAAGGCGGCGCCTTCGAAGGGCGGGCGATCGTGTTCGACGGGCCTGAGGATTATCACCACCGGATCAACGATCCGGCGCTCGGCATCGACGAGCATTGCATTCTCGTGATGCGCAACACGGGGCCGATCGGTTATCCGGGCTCTGCCGAGGTTGTGAACATGCAGCCGCCGGACGCGCTCCTCAAACGCGGGATCACGGCACTGCCCTGCATTGGCGACGGGCGGCAAAGCGGGACGAGCGCGTCGCCGTCGATCTTGAACGCCTCGCCCGAAGCGGTCGTCGGTGGCGGCCTGGTGCTGCTCAAGACCGGGGACATGGTGCGGATCGATTTGAACGCGCGGCGCGTCGATGCGTTGGTGCCTGCTGAAGAGTGGGAGCGGCGGCGCAAGGCGTGGACGCCGCCGAAGCTCGTCTCGCAAACGCCGTGGGAAGAAATCGCGCGCGCGAACAGCGGGCAGCTGTCGACCGGCGCCTGCTTCGAACCGGCGACGCTCTACATCGACATCATCAAAACGCGCGGCGAGGCGCGGGATTCGCATTAGTTCGCCGAAGGGGAGGGCGCATGAGCCGAGTTGGCATTGTCGTGGCGGTGTTGGCCGCGGCGCTTTACGCGGTCTCTTTGATCCACCTCGACAGTCTGGGCGTGTTTCCGCTCGAGGAAGCGCTGACCATCCTGGTGATCTTGGGGATCATCTTTCCGGTCATCGCGTGGCTGCTGACGATCGGTGTTCGGCCCGTCGCGATTGAGGTGAAATTGCCGGTCGTGCAGGCGGCTTTGGCGTTGTTGTTGGTCGCGGCGGTCGGGGCGTATCTCGTCTTTGGACGCAGCGCTGTGGATGCGCTTGTGCCGGGCGCGGCGCAAGGCGGCAGCGATCTTGCGCATATGGCTTGGGTGCTGGCGGTGAAGCTCGTTGTGTTCGTCGCTGTTCCGTTCGTGGTCTTCCGCTTGTTGTTCGGGACACGCTGGTCGGACTTCGGCGTGTCCGCGACGTCGTTTCGCCGGTTGATCGGGCGGGACGGGCTTGCCGTGTTGGTGCTCGGCGCGGCGATCTGCGTGTTTCAGTTCTATGCGGGTTCGGCGGCGGCGCCGTTCCGCGAGGGCAAGTATGCGGCCGATGTCCTGCTGATCGGCTTGCCGCTGGCCTTCGCGTGGTTGGCATTCGAGGTTGGCCTGACGGAGGAGTTCCTGTTTCGCGCCGTGTTGCAAGAGCGGCTGTCGGCGGCATTGAAATCGGATGTCGCGGGTCTTTGCATTATGGCGGTGCTGTTCGGGCTCGTGCACGCGCCCGGCATCGTGCTGCGCGGGGCGGGCGTCGATGAGGGTTTGGGTGCGAACCCCGACATTTGGACCGCGGCCGCCTACACGATAGCGGTGCAGGCGGTGGCGGCGCTTGTGTTCGGCATTCTGTGGCTGCGCACGCGCAACCTGCTCGTCGTCGTGCTGTTCCACGCGGCGACGGATTTGCTGTCCAACGCGTCCGAGCTGTTCGGCGCGTTCGGGCTCGCGCCTTAAGGTGCGGGCGCGTCGAGGACGGTGCGAAAGCCGACGTGGCTCGTGCCGAGGTCGTCTTCCTGCGGTTGGCGGGCGGCGGGGCGATAGCGCAAGCAGTAGTTCGGGGCGCAGAGGAACGAGCCGCCCTTGATGACGCGCGCGCTCGGCGGCTGGCCGGCGTACTCGTCGGTGGTCAGTTCCCAGACGTTGCCGATCATGTCGTGGAGACCCAGGGCGTTCGGCTTGAAGCAGCCGACGGGGGCGATGCCGGTGAAGCCGTCTTCGGCGGTGTCGATCAGCGGGAAGACGCCTTGCCAGGTGTTGGCGTCTTTGGGTTGCTCGCGCTCGGGCAGGGTTGGGGCGCCGGCGCGGGCGGCACGTTCCCACTCGGCTTCGGTCGGCAACCTGCGGCCCTTCCATTTCGCGTAGGCGTGCGCGTCTTCGTAGGCGATCGCCACGACCGGGAAGTGGTCGCGGCCTTCGATCGACGTGTCGGGGCCGCCGGGGTGGCGCCAGTTCGCGCCCTCGATGTAGCGCCACCAACTTGCGGCCGACGAGAGGTCGACGGTGCCCGAGGGCACGACGAAGACGGCGGCGCCTTTCTTGGCCGCGCGCTCGGCGACGGTGACGTAGTTCGTCGCGCGCACGAATGCGTCGAACTCGGCGTTCGTCACTTCGGTGCGGTCCATCCAGAAGCCGGCGACCGTCTCGGTGCGGCGGGTTTCTTCGGGATAGACGTCGCTGCCCATCTCGACCGTGCCGGGTGGAATCCAGACCATGCCGGGGTGGCGTGCGCGTTCTTCAATTTGGAGCGGGCAAGAAGCGGTGACAGGCGGCGCGGGGCGGCTGATGTAATAGATCGTGATGGCCAGCAGCGTTGCTGCGACGGCGATGGCGGCGAGGGTGCGGATCGCCACGGCGTCCAACCTCAAAAGCAGACGTCATGGCCGGGCTTGACCCGGCCACCCAGAGTCACATCCCGCGTGGTTGGATAGGTCTCACACAATGAAACAATGACACGATGGGCGCTGCGCGCAGCAGGTGCGTCATTGTTCCATTGTTTCATTGCGTGAGTCGTTTCTTGCGGCACTTGCGCGATGTCCCTGGGTGGCCGGGTCAAGCCCGGCCATGACGGTTTGGAATTTTCAATTCGACCAATAGATGTACTCCTCGCCTTCGACGGCGGGGGTGTCGAGCGGGCGGTCGATGGCGAGGGCGCCTTCTTGGAGTGAGGGCCAGAGCGGCTTTGCTTGTTCGGCGTCGACCTTGTCGAGCAGCGCTTTCATCTCAGCGAGCTTTTCGGGATCGCTTTCGGCGAGGTTCGTTTTCTCGGTCGGGTCGTCCTTCAGATTGTAGAGCCAGCTCTTCGCGGGCCGCGCGGAGACTTGCAGTTTCCAATCGCCGGCAAGCAGCACCTTGTAGTGGCCGGAGCGCCAGAACATCGTTTGGTGCGGTGTGCCTTGGGCCTCGCCGGTGATGAAGGGGACGAGATTGACGCCGTCCATCGTCTTGCCGGCGGGCATGTCGGCGCCCGCTGCGGCGGCTGCCGTCGCGAAGATGTCGACATGGCCGGCGGCGCCTGCGAACGTCGCGCCCGCGTTGATCTTCGCCGGCCACTTGACCAGCATCGGCACGCGGATGCCGCCTTCGAAGAACGTCGCCTTCCAGCCGCGGAACGGCTTGTTGATGTCGGGCAGGCCGATGTAGTTCGCGCCGCCGTTGTCGCTCGTGAAGATGATGAGCGTGTTGTCCTCGATGCCGGCGTCCTTCACGGCCTTGAGCACCGTGCCGACGCCGCGGTCGAGCGAGCGGATCATCGCCGCATAGACGCGCAGGCGATGGTTTTCGATGCCCGAGAGCGCGTCGTAATCGGACTTCAATGCCTGCAACGGCGTGTGCGGCGCGTTGTAGGCGACGTACATGAAGAATGGGCGGTTCCTGTTCGCGTCGATCGCCTTCGCCGCTTCGTCGGACAGGTAGTCGGTCATGTATTTCGACGGCTTGAAGCGGCCGGGCTTGTTGTTGTGAACCACGGCGAACGGCAGGTTCGCCCACAGAAACTTGTCGATCGGATCGAAGTCTTGGCGCGCCTCGACGATGTTGGGGTCGCTGGTTTCGCCGAACAGCGCCGCGCCGCCGAGGAAGCCTAAGAACTCGTCGAAGCCGCGCGCCTCAGGCCGGGTCGCGGCCGTCTCGCCCAAGTGCCACTTGCCGAGCATCAGCGTGCGGTAGCCTTGTGCCTTCAGCATTTCGGGCAGCGTCGTTTCGCTCGTCGGCACGGTCATCTCGGCCATCGGCGGCACGTCTTTTTCGAGCTCCGCGTGATAGATCGGCGGGTGCTTGGCGTTCGTTTCCATGTGGCCCAAGAGCCTGGCGAACTGTACGGGCACGGGCGTGAACTCGAAGCCGAAGCGTGTGGCATAGCGGCCCGTCATCATTGCCGCGCGCGAGGGCGCGCAGGTGGCGTTGCCTGAGTAAGACTGCGTTAGATTTGCGCCGCCCGTCGCAATGGAATTGATGTTCGGCGTCGGCACGGCGCCGTTCGCAACGCCGCCGCCCGAGAGCGTGATGTCGTTGTAACCGAGATCGTCAGCGACGATCAGAATGATGTTCGGCGGACGATCGGTTGTTGCGGGTGCGTCGGGACCCTTTTCCCACACGACCTCGCGCGTTGGCTGAACCGGATCCATGATGGCGGCGCGGATGCCGGGCAGGTAATACCAATATTGCTGGAACGCGACGTAGCCCGCGATACCGAGCGCTGCGACGACACCAAGCGTGATCAAGAGCCATCTGGGCATTGTTCGCGTTTCCTATTTCCGGAGGATGACTTCGACGCCGGTGCCGGCGAGAAGCTTGTCGACGGCGGCGCGGTTCGCGTCACCGAGATCGGCATAGGCGTTGCGGATCCACTGCAGGCACTTGGCCTGATAGGGGAACGTCTGCTGCTTCCACGGCTTGCCGTCGATCTCGGTTTCGAACGTCTCTTGCCCGTTCGCGATCGCGGCGGCGTTGGCCAGCAGCGCGGGGACATAGACGCGGCCGAACTCTTTCAGGAGGGCGATGATGGTGGGTGGAACGTTCGCGGGGTCGAGCCAGTCGCTCTCCTGCGGTTCGAGGCCGGACAAATCCTCCGTCACTTCGACCCAGGCGTAAACGCGCGGCGCCTTCCTCATGGTCAGCGCCATCGGCGTCGGGTCGAAATGGGTGAGGGCGGTCAGCTGACCGAACACGGCGAAGTCGCTCGCGCCCGGGCGGTTGCCCATCAAGTACGGGTGCGCTTTCAGGTGCGCGTTGAAGAGATCGAGGAAGCGTTCGTAGCTCGCCTCGATCACGGGCGCGGTCGTGTTGTTCGAGCCCACGACGTAGAGGCGCGAGATTTGACGGTCCATGATGAATTTCTTCATCTGCGCCATCTGGTCGTCGTCTGCAGAGATGCGCGACCAGCGCGGGAGGATGTCGCCGGCCTTGTCGGCGTCCGCCGGGTAGTGCCAGCGGTAGTGGAACATCGCCTTCGTCAGCCACTCGTCGGCGTAGTCCTCGAGAAGGTAGTCGATGAAGGCGGTCACCGGATGCGGCGGCAACACGCTGCGGCCTTCGAATTCGCGCTCGAGTCTGCGGATGATCGGCGAGGAGTCGACGACCGCCTCGATCTCGCCGTTCGCGTTCGGGAGATAGAACGTCGGCAGCAATTGCGGCTTCGGCTTCGGCAAATGCGCGGGCGTTCCCATGCCGCCGTACTGCAAGAGCTTGTACGGGATGCGGCGGTAGCGCAGCAGCGACACCATCTTGCGGGTGTAGGGGGAGCCTGGCGCGCCGTTCAGCGTGAGCGGGGTCGGGATCATTTGTTCACCTGCATCAGTTCTTGTTCGATCGCCCAGAGGCGGTCTTGGCCCCAGTGGGCGCGGTTCTGGTTGACGCGGAACGACGGTACGCCCCAAAGGCCGAGCGCAAAGAGTTCCTCGCGGTTTGCCTCAGCGACTTTGCGCCAGGATTCGTCCGCGAGCGCCTTTGTTATTAGATCGGGGCCGATGCCGACGCGTTCGGCGATCTTGTTCAAGCCCGCGGCCGAACCGGCATCGATGCCTTCGGCGAAGACGCCGCTGAGGAACGACTGTGCGAATTCGGGGCCTTTACCCACCTGGATCGCCTGATGCAGCACGGCGAGGCCGCGTTCCGTCGGTTTGCCGACGGGGTCGACGACCTTACCGAACGGCAGCCCCAAGCGTTCGGCTTCGCGTTTGGTGTCGAGGACGATGTACATGCGTTTCGGCCCGGGCACGGGCAAGCCGCGCATCACCATCGGAAGCACGAAACGCAGACGCAGCGTGGCGCCGTAGTGTTCGGCGAGTTTGCGCACGCGCGGAACGGCCAGATAGGTGTAGGGGCTGCGGAACGAGAGGAAGTAGTCGAGCGTCGCGCCTTTCGCACCGCCTTTGGGGCCGGAGAAGGTCACCTCTTTGACGGGCGCGATGAGGGGGGCGCCCGGTTTCTTTAGAAGGCGCGCTTCGCGCAGGCGCTCTTCGAGGAAGTGCAGGCGGTCGACGCCCCAGTACCATTCGCCCTCGAAGTAGAACATGCCGCTCAAATAGTGGCCGAGCTTCTTGCGCAAGGCGTCGCCGTTGTCCGCATCTTTGGGCGTTGCGTCGGGCGCGGGCGACTTGAGGCCGTAAGCGCGCGCGAGCAGGGCGGCGTCGTGGCCCGCAAGGTTGATCAGGCGTTCGTATTCCGGTGCCGCCGCCTTCTCCGGCGCGGAGACGATGTGGGACTTCAGCGTGATGCGATAGGTGTCGGCAAGCTTGGGCAGAAGTTGGGCCGCGAGCTGCGAGTATGGGTCATCGTTCTGGTGAAAGTAGTGGACGACCGCCGGGCCGCCGAACGCGCGGGCGAGACCGTGGCGGGCGCGGTTGAAGCCGCGCAACGTCCGGCTCGTGATGATGGCGCTGATCGTTCGGCTGAGCGTTGCGCGCACCTAGGAGTCCTCGATCCGAAATAGTGGCACTGTTAATGCCACTATTTCAACGGGAGGGCAAGGCCCCGCTATTGGAAGCCCATCTTGATGGTCCCCGCCTTCACGAGTTCGTTCATCTGCGTCGCGTCGTGGCCCGCGACCATGACGACGCCGGGTTCGGCTTCGTGCAGGCGCTTCAGTTCGGCGAGCTGCAAGATGACGGCGGGGCGATCTTCGTTCAAATAGAAGTCGGAGACGTAGCGGGCGCGCGGGGCCAGGTCCTTCACGCTTTCCATGCGCCAGGCGACGTCGCCGAGCAGCAGCACTTCGCGGCCGTCGGCGAGCTTCACATAGACCAACTGGCTGCCCGGCGTGTGGCCCGGCGCCTTGATCAGCACAACGCCAGGCGCAAGCGCGTGATAGCGCTCGTAGGACAGCGGCGTGTAGTTCGCGAGCGCGCCTTCGGCGAACTTCGGACCGTACTTGCGGTTGGGATCGGCTTGCTCGGTCGTCAGTTGCGTGTGGGCAAGCACGGCGGGCAGATTCTCCGCCACCACAAGACCGCCGATGTGGTCGGGGTGTTCATGCGTGATGACGATGTTCGCGGCCGTCAGCATTGCGGTTTGCATGCGGGCGTAGGC
>CAZLRW010000038.1:0-32746 GCA_964561925.1 uncultured Flavobacteriaceae bacterium | reverse complement strand
GTAACGTGATCAACAACGGCGCGATCGCCGGCAGCCCGATCGGCGGCACCGGCATCCAGATCAATACGCCGTCGTTCACTGGCGACGTCCTCAACGACGGAATCATAGAAGCAAGCGGCGATGGTATCTCCATTGCAGGTGCGGCATTCACCGGCGACGTCGAAAACACCGGAACGATCCTCGCAGGCGACACCGGCGTCCTCATTTCCAGTACGACGTTCACGGGCGACTTGACAAACTCGAGCGTCGGCACGATCAGCGGCGCGGA
This sequence comes from uncultured Flavobacteriaceae bacterium, assembly GCA_964561925.1. GTDB lineage: Bacteria > Pseudomonadota > Alphaproteobacteria > Micropepsales > Micropepsaceae > SZUA-430. The sequence continues at coordinate 32,478 of CAZLRW010000038.1, read as the reverse complement.
CACTGGCGTCACGCTAAGCGGCACGACGTTCGACGGCAGCGTCACCAATGACGGTCTTATGTTCGGCGGAGAGAACGCCGGCTTCCAAGTGCAGTCCGCGACCACGGTCACAGGAGACGTTACCAACACGGGAACGATCTCGGGGACAAACGACGGTGTCGAAATCAACGGCACGATAACCGGGGCGCTTGACAACTCCGGTACCATCATCGCCACAGACACTTCCGGCACAGCTAATGGCGCGCTCGACATCGACGGGGTTGTCGGTGGTGGCGTTACCAACTCTGGCAACATCGTCGGCCTTGAGGTAGGCTTGAACCTCAACGATGCGGACGCAGCGCACACGATCACCCAGACGGCCGGATTGATCCAGGGTCGTTCGGCCGACGACCTCACGACGACCACTGCGTTCGACTTCACCAACGCCTTCGCCGACACGTTTGAAGCCGACGGCGGTGTGCTCGATGGCAACATCCTGGTGAACGCGACCGACGACTTCCTCATGGACCCGTCGGGCACGTTCACGTGGCGCCGCGGCGCGACGACCGGCACGCTTGATCAATTCGACTTCACTGGCGACGGCACGGCCATCCTCGGTGCAACCGGCCGCGGCGACACGTCGGGTGAGGGCATCACGACGAGCGCCGCAAACGTCACGTTCGGCGGCGAGGGCACGGTCTATCTCGACGACGACACGGTGATCAACGCCACGACGTTCTCTCAAACCGACGGCACGATCGAATTCTTCGTGACGTCGGACGAGACGCAGCACGAGTACATCACCTCCGGCGCGGCGCTCACGCTGACGAACCTCCGCGGTGCGGTCTACATCGATCCGAACACGATGGCGCTCGGCGGCGGTCAGACCACGTACAGCTACAACGACGTGATAGACGCGACTGGCGCGCGCGTCGGTGCGCTGGCGAACGGCGGCACGTTGACGACCTCGTCGATCTTCTTCACCGGCACGTTCGACACGACGAACGACACCGACGACGTCGACATCGTGCTGAACCGCCTCGACTTCGACGATGCGCTGGCGGCCGCCGGTGCGACGGAGTCTCAGAACCAGCAAGCGGTCGCCGCGGCGCTGGAAGAGATCTACGACAACGTCGCGCTCTCGCCCGAAATGGAAAGCGTCTTCATCGACCTCTTCACGGCGGGCCTGACCCCGGAGCAGATTCAGTTCATCCTCGACGAACTGGGCGGCGCCGAGCACGCGCAGCTTCAGCAAGTGACGGTGAACGTCGCCAACATCTTCAACAACATGGTCGGCGAGCGTCTCGACGGTTCGAAGCACTCGCTGGGCGGCGCGAACCTCGCGATGCTCGAACGCCTCTATGCCGACGCCGGCACGACCGCCAACGACGGCAGTCACGGCATGACGCGCGGCCGCAGCGGCACGTCGGTCTGGCTGCGCGGTCTCGGTCAGTGGGTCAACGTCGACGCCGATCCGGAAGCCGACGGCTACGATCAGGACACGAACGGCCTGGTCGGCGGCATCGATCATGCGGTGAACGCGAACGCCATGGTCGGCGGTGCCGTCGCCTACACCGACAGCGACGTGGACTTCGACGAAGCCGGTGACGCGGCGGAAGTCGAAAGCTGGCAGGTCGGCCTTTACGGCACCTACGGCTTCGGCAAGTTCTATGTCGACGGCCAGGCGAGCTACGCCTGGAACGACGTCAACGCCGCGCGCACGATCACGCTGCCCAGCGCCACCTACGTCGCAACGTCGGCCTACGACTCGTCCGCCTGGACGCTCTCCGGCGAACTCGGCGCGATCTGGAAACTGGGCCGCGTCAACCTGCAGCCGTCGGTCAACCTCGCTTACGTGGCCGCCGACGTCGACGGCTTCAGCGAAACCGTCACCCCGTCCGCGCCCGGCCTCGGCCTGGTCGTGAACGGTTCGGACGCCGACAGCCTCGCCACCACGGTCGCGATCCGCGCATCCGGTCAATGGATGATGGGCAAGACGACGGTCGTGCCCGACCTGAAGCTCGGCTGGCGTCACGAGTTCGAGAACGACCGCATGAGCTTCGGCGCGAACTTCTTCGAAGATCTGTCCGCGCCGGCCGCCTTCACGATCGTCTCCTCCGAGATCGCCCAGGACAGCCTGGTCGTCTCGACCGGCGCGACGTTCGGCGTCAGCCGCAACTTCGAGGTCTTCGTCGACCTGAACGGCCTCTACAACTCCGACGCCGCGTCGACGAACGCGTCGGGCGGCGTCCGCCTGACCTGGTAAGCGGAACGAATCAGTCTTCGCTTTGTGCAAAGGGCGGCTCGGCGAGCCGCCCTTTCTCTTTGTGCGCGCGCCACGCGTCGTGTCCCCCGAACCACAGAATCCGCCGCGTTCCCGCCGAACCCGTGTTCGCTTCGGGCGCATTAACGGGTTGGTAGGCTTAACGGCCTATTTCCAAAAATGAACATGCGGCGATGGGCGAGTGCTCTCCCCGCGGTCGGTGTTTTCAACCTGAGGGGTCAGGCCCGTGCGTATTCGATCCAAGAAATTTCTCTCCGGTGCGTCCGCAATTGCGATCATGGCGGCCTTCGGCACGGTGAGCCCCGCGCTCGCCGCCTCGAACTTCCCGGGCCCGAACACCTACGACCCGATCGTCAACGATCAACCCGACAGCGCCTCGATCAACACCGACGCGACCGTCCGCGCCGACGCGACGACGAACGACAGCTTCTTCAACGGCCTCGCGATGACCGCGGCCGGCGCGAACCTGACCGTCAACGACAGCTATCTGCTCGGCGACATCGTCAACACGAACACGATGTCCTCCGGCGCGAACGCGATCGACATCCTGAACGATTCCCAGATCGGCGGGCAGATCTTCAACTCCGGTTCGATCGGCGCGACCGCCATCGGCATCTCGATCGTCGACGACAGCACCCTCGCCGACGGCATCTTCAACTCGGGCTCGATCACCGGCGGCACGGCCGGCGTCTCGCTCGGCGACGACAGCGAAATCTTCGACGGCATCGAAAACACGGGTCACATCTCGGGCGCGATCGGCATCCGCATGATCGACGCGCAGGCCGAACTGCACGGCGGCATCGAGAACGACGGCACGGCCTCGGCGATCATCGGCACCGCGACCGGCGCGATTCAGGTGACGGCGGGCACGCTGAACGGCGGCATCTCGAACGAAGGCGTCATCCGCGGCACGACCACGGCCGACGGCATCATCGTCACCGGCGGCACGATTGCGGGCGGCATCGCGAACGCCGCCACCGGCACGATCGAGGTCACGGGCACCGCCGTCACCGCGATCGAAATCGCGAACGCGACGTTCAACGGCGACATCACGAACTCGGGCGACATCCTGGCCGACGCGGCGCTTGCCGTCGCGATCCGCATCTCGGGCACGACCGACTACAACGGCAACATCACGAACAATTCGACCGGCCTGATCAGCGCGAGCTCGACCGCCATCATCGTCTCGAACGCCACGTTCGACGGCACGATCTCGAACGCCGGTCAGATCACGTCCGCGAACGCGATCGGCGTCAACGTCTCGAGCCCGGCCTTCACCGGCAACATCGCCAACCAGACCGGCGGCACGATCGCGGCCGAACTGGCGGGCATTCAGATCACCTCGACGCTGTTCACCGGCAACGTCACGAACGACGGCCGCATCACCTCGGCCAGCGCCGACGGCGTCGTGGTCAACGCAGCGACGTTCCAAGGCAACCTGGCGAACAGCGGCGTCATCATCGGCGACGACAACGGCCTCGTGCTCACGGGTGCTGCGTTCAACGGCACGGTCACGAACACCGGCGACATCACCGGCACGAACGACGCCGTGCGCGTCGAAACCGGCACCACGCTGACCGGAAACCTTGTGAACTCGGGCGACATCGTTTCGACGAACCAGGACGGCATCGACGTCAACGGCGCGATCGTGGGCACGATCGTGAACCAGGCCGGCGGCATCATCGACGCCCAGCGCGACGGCATCGACATCGACGGCTCGGTCTCCGGCGGCATCACGAACGCGGGCACGATCATCGGCGAAACAGGTGCCGCGATCGATGTCAGCGGCTCGGCCGCCGCGCACACGATCACCCAGACCGCGGGCTTGATCCGCGGCGGCAACGGCGTCGCAGTCGGCGATGCGCTCGATCTCGGCAACGGTCAGGCCGATACGTTCAACGCGAACGGCGGCACGCTCGACGGCAACGTCATCGGCGGCGCGGCCGACGGCGACGACTTCCTCATGGCGCCGTCGGGTTCGTTCGCCTACCTGCGCGGCACGGCAAGCGACCTCGACCAGTTCGACATGACCGGCGCAGGCACGGCGGTGCTGGGTGCAAGCGCCCGCGGCGCAACCGGCGCCGGCGTCACCGTCAACGCAGCGACGATGACGCATGGCGGCGAAGGCACGGTCTATCTCGACGACGACACGACCGTGAACCTGACCGGCGACTACACCCAAACCGACGGTACGCTCGAGTTCCACCTGACCTCGGACGTCACCACCCACGGCCAGATCAACGCGACCGGCAACGCCAATCTCGGCGGCCGCATCGCCGCCTACATCCAAGGCGACACGTTCGGCTCCGTCGGCGGCGACACGTTCACCTATCAGGACGTGATCACCGGTACGACCGCGGGCACGTTCACGAACGCAGGCACGATCGACACCAACTCGATCTTCTTCGAAGGCATCGCCGACGTGAACGCGACCGACGTCGACATCATCCTGACGCGTCAATCGTTTATCGACGCGCTGGCACTTCCCGGCCTGACGCAGAATCAGATGGCCGTGGGCGGCGCGCTTGAAGAGATCTACTCGAACGGCGGCTACGGCTCCGACTTCGAAGACCTCTACAACTATCTGCTCAGCCTCGGCGCCGGCCAAGAGGAGGAAGTCGCCCACATCTACGACGAACTCGCCGCCGCCGAACATGCCGATTTGCAAGAGGCGGGTCTGCGCGTCAGCCACGCCTTCGTCGACATCATCGGCGAGCGGATCGACGACATGAAGTCCGCGGGCCACGCGTCGCTTGCCGAACTGGGCCTGCGCCGTTACGCCGCCGCCGACGCGAAGACCGCGACCGACGGCACGCACGGGGCTGCGCGCGCCGGCGCCTCGGTCTGGGGTCGCGCCTACGGCGCCTGGACGGAATCGGACGGCGATGCGGAAGCAGCGGCCTACGACCAGCACACCGGCGGCTTTGCCGGCGGCGTCGACTTCGCGATCGACAAGGCGTGGAGCGTCGGCGGCGCGATCGGTTGGTCGTCGAGCGACATCGAGTTCGCGACCGCGGGCGACGAAGCCGATCTCGACAGCTTCCAGTTCGCCGCCTACGGCGCGTTCGAATCCGGCCGCTTCTACGGCGACGCGATCGTCAGCTTCGGCTTCCACGACGTGGCCTCGACCCGCTTCGTCGATCTGGGCTTCGACACGCTTATCGCCCAGGCGAACTACGACGCGAGCACGTTCGGCGTTCACGGTGAATTCGGCGGCGTGTTCGACGCCGGTCGCGTCGACATCCAGCCGTTCGTGGCGCTTGGCTACCTCTCGAATTCGACCGACGGCTTCGCGGAAGCGGGCGCGGGCGACTTCGGCCTCTTGGTGGGCGACAGCGACGCCGACAGCCTCGCCTCCACCGTCGGCGTGCGCTTCTCGGGCTCCTGGCAGGCGGGCGGCGTGCGCCTGATCCCCGACGCCGAGATCGCCTGGCGCCACGAGTTCCTGGACGAACGCCAAGCTTTCACCGCCGCGTTCATCGAGGACCCGACGACCCCGTTCCAGATCGTCTCCTCCGAACTTTCGCAAGACAGCGCGCTCGTCAACGCGGGCCTCGGCGCCCAAGTCGCGAAAGGCCTCGTCCTCTTCGTCGACTACCACGGCGTCCTGAACAGCGCCGCCGACACGCACGCAGCCTCCGCCGGCTTCCGCGCCAGCTGGTAGGGCAGAGCGGAACAGAAGCAAGGGCGGCTGCGAGGCCGCCCTTTCTTATGCGTTGTGGAACTACGGCGCTCCGCCGGGTCCGCCTTGATCGAGCGCCGGCATCGCAGGCAACGCCTGCGCAAGCCGCACCAGCTGCACGAACTCCGCACGATAGCCGAACGTGTCCGTGCCCTTCGCGCCCGAAGCAAGCTCGGCCACCTGCGCGTAGCCGAACTCCTTCATGTAGGGATCGTTGCGCAGCAACTGCCCGAACCCTGCGACCGCCGCCGCAAAGCGCAAGTCGTCGCTCGCTCGCCCCAGATCGGCGACGACGTCGCCGTTCGCGACCGGCCGTTCGATCAGCCGGCTCTTCGTCTCGCCGGGCAGCTTGTAGCGCATGCGCAGGAAAGCGATCTCGCCCTCGCTGCTCGCCGGCTGTTTCGGCGTCTTCGCCTGATAGCGCAGCGGGTCCATCAGATGCCCGTTCGAACCGGCCGGCACGATTTCATAGAGCGCCGTCACCGCATGACCCGCACCGATGTCGCCCGCGTCGACCTTGTCGTTGTTGAAGTCCTCGCGGTTGAGGAGCCGCGTCTCATAGCCGACGAGCCGGTACTCGCTCACCCGCGCCGGATTGAACTCGATCTGGAACTTCACGTCCTGCGCGATCGTGAACAGCGTGCCGCCGATCTGTTCGACCAGCACTTTGCGCCCTTCGTTCACCGTGTCGATATAGGCCGCATTCCCGTTGCCCTTCTGCGCCAGCTTCTGCATCAAGGCGTCGTTGTAGTTGCCGGTCCCGAAGCCGAGCACGGTCAAGGTCACGCCGCTCTCGCGCTCGCGCGCCACGAAATCTTCAAGCTGGTTCGGATCCGTGATCCCGACGTTGAAGTCGCCGTCGGTCGCCAGGATCACGCGGTTGACGCCGTCCTTCGCGAAGCTTGCGCGCGCCAATTGATAGGCCTGCCGGATGCCTTCCGCGCCCGCCGTCGATCCGCCCGGCGTCAAGTCGTCGAGCGCGGCCAGGATCTTGCCCTTCTCCGACCCGCTCGTGGGTTCGAGCACGGTGCCCGCCGCCCCTGCATAGACCACGATCGACACGCGGTCGCGTGCGCCCAATTCATTGACGAGCATCCGCATCGCCTTCTTCACGAGCGGCAGCTTGTTCGGCTCGTCCATTGACCCCGACACGTCGAGTAGGAACACGAGGTTCGCCGCCGGCCGCTCCGCCCGCTTGATGTCGAACCCTTTGATGCCGATGTGCACGATCTGCGTGTCGGGATTCCACGGCGTCTGATAGACGGCGACGCTCGGTCGGAACGGCTGCGCTTTGCTCTCGGGCAGCGGATACGAATAGTCGAAATAGTTGATCATCTCCTCGATGCGCACCGCGTCCCCCGGCGGCAGAGCGCCGTCGTTCAAGAACTTGCGCACGACCGCATAAGAGGCCGTGTCCACGTCGGCCGAAAACGTCGACACCGGTTCGTCGGCAACGAGCTTCACCGGGTTGGGTTTCGCGTCCGGAAACTTGTCGCGCGTTTCCGGCTGCAGCATCACGGGAGGCGGCGGGGGCGCCGGCGCGGCAGCATAGCCGTCCAGCGCAGTGACCGCCTCTGCGGGCGCAGCTGTGGTCGTAACGCTCTCCGGCTTCGCCGGCTGTTTCGTCTCGCCGAGCTTCGGCTTGGACCCATCTTGCGCCGTCTCCGGTGCATCGCACCCGGCAAGCACCAGCGCGCCCAGCATCAACGCGGCAATTGCAGTCGATGTCGTCAGGCGGGCGCGAAACCGCGCCGTACGGTCGAGAACGGAAAAAGTCATGGCTGGTCTCCTCGTCGCGGCAGGACGAAGAGGCTCGGCCCGAATTGCGCCCCGTGCGGGGCGTGTTCATGGCAAGTTTGAGGCGGCCGACCGTGCGGACGATCCGCCGCAGCGCGAGGTTAAGGCGTCGCGGGCTTTGCGGGTGCGGCCGGTTTCGCGGGCTTCGCCGGCGTTGTCGTCGCTGCAGGTTTCGCAGGCGTCGTCGCTTGCTCGACGGTCTTCTTCAACCACTTGCCGTTCTTGCAGTCTTTGTCGGGAATATTGTGCTTCTGGTTGAACTCGCACACGGCGTCGTTGAACGCCGCGCCGACCGCTTCCTTCTCGCTCTGGCTTTGCGCGATGGCGAGACCCAAGAGCCTCCGGTCGTTCTCCGACGTGCGCGCCTTCAGCGCTTCGGCGAGTTTCAGGATGCACTCCTGATAGACGTCGACCTGCGTGACGAAGCTCGTGACCTGGAACTTCGCTTCCTCCATTTCGGCTTTCGTCGCTTCTTTGCCGTTCAGATCGACGAGCCCGTAAGGCGCCGAACCGCACTTCTCGTCCATCTCTTTGCGGATATCGACCGGCTTCGGCTTTTTGTCCGACGGCGCGCTGATGGCGGCCGCAGCGACAACGACGGAAAGCGCCGCAAGAACGAGAACCCGCATGACAAAACCCCAAGAAAACCGGAAACGAACGCGGGCGCGCACAACCGGGGGGAGGTGCCGCCGCCCGGGCTCTATACCCGACCGGGCGGCCACAAATCCACCGAATAGCTAAGCCGTTGTCGCCTCATGGTTTCCGCCCTGGCGTTTCGGCGGGGGCGGGATGGCGGTCTCCGGCGCGCGGCGCACCGGCGCCGTCGCGCCGTGGCCGGCAAGCAGCGCGCATACGTCCTGATGCACCCGCTCCGCCGCCGCGCCTGCGCGCGCGGGATCGGTCGTGGCAAGCAGAAGGAAGAAACCGTCCGCCGTCCACACGATCCGATCCTTCTTGCGCACCGTGCGCTGCAGCCGCCGCTCGACGGTCTGGCGCGCACGATGCACGTCGCTCTGCGTCATGCCGTCCGGCAGCATCAGCTTCAAATCGAAGAAGAACGACGAGGCGTCCGTGGGCGGCAACCCGGTGAAATCCTCGAACCGCTGACGGCGATGCGTGCAAGCGCTGCGGCCTTTTCCCATGACGAAATCCTCAAGCGTCGCCTTTTCGACAAAATCGATCATTGCCCGCCCCGCGCTAACGCATCGCGAATTCGTAAGCCGTAGTTTGAATCGAATTCGTCTCGAATTGTCCGGAACGCCTCGTGCGCAGCTGTCGTCACCGCAAGGCGCCGCATGTGCCTGCGAACGTGAGTTCGGTCAGCCACGAGCCGCGCACGAAACCAAAGGTCCCGTAGAACGGGCGCTCGAAGTAGAGCTTGGCGCCGTCGCCGCTCCAACGAAGCTTTGTAACCGTCGAGCCGCCGGGTCCGTCTTTCGCGTGCGGATGGCCCTTCTCGTTGTAAAACGTCAGCCGTTCGGTCCAGCGGCGGTCGGGTGTCGTCAGATAGATGTCCGTGCGGAGCTTCTTCTTGTCGTCGGCCGGGCGAAAGCCGCAACACGACGACGACATGAAGGCGACGAGTTTGCCGTCCGGCGAAATCTCGCCGAACTCTTCCCAAGCGTCGGGCGTTCTCGTCAGGTTCGCGCTCTGACCGGACTTCAGATTGTGCACCCACAAATCCATCGCATGCGGCGTCGCTTGGTTCGCATCGCTCGCGAACACGATATAGCCGCCGTCACGCGACCAACTCTGCGTCTCGTACCACGTTGCCGACGGCAACGTGATCGACGTGAGACCACCGAGCGTTGGCGCGCCCGCGGCATCCGACGTCACATCGGCGAGACGAACGCGCCAAAGGCCCCACGGCGCGCCGCCGGGGGCCGTGTTGCCTTTGCGATAGGCAGCCTGCGCGCGCGGATCTTCATCGAAGAGCTCCGCCCACATCAGCTTCGAACCGTCGGGCGAAGGTTCGGGGAGAAGCGCGCCGAACGTGTCGCCGTTGCCGTTCGGGTACTTCGTGAGATTCCACCATCGTGTCCCGTCGACCGTCGCCATCCAGACGTCGTTGTACCAACCGGCACCGGGGCCGCCGATCAGACCTTCGAACGGATGACTCGCCATCTCCACCTGCATCACGAGCCGCTTTCCGTCCGGCAGGAACGACGGCGAGCCCTTCTGCCGGTTCGCGCGCGGTCCGCCCGGGACATCGGCGCAGGTCAAACACCGCTCCCCCTTCGTGCGCCGGTCGTAGAGAAAGACCTGATGCTTGCCGCTGACCGGCCGCGCGAACGCGATCGTGTTCGGATCGGCCGGCGAAACGGAAAAGCCGGCGCTCGCAGGAACGATGTTGTTGAGCGACGCGATCTTGCAGGCATCGGGCACGTCCCGGCGCTTGCGGCGGAAACGAACATACCGGCGACGGCAATCAGCTTCATGGCGCGCATGGCGTCCCTCCAACGGAAGCGCGAGTGAACGCAGTAGGCGGATGAACGTCAACTGAACGATCTCGCAACCTGTGCGAGACCGCAGGCCGCGCCTTCCCGGCCGTGTTGGTTTACGCGGCGAGCTCACGTGAGAAGACTGCGCCGGCAAGCATTTGAGAGGCCGGTCGTGCGTCCGAATTCGTCAGCCACCCGTCGCCAGATCCTGAAGTCGGCGGCCGCCTTCGCCCTTGCGCCCGCCGTGGCGCTCGGCATCGCGCACGCCGCCGACGTGTTTCCCGATCGGGCGCTGCGCGTTGACGGAGTTGCACGGCGTTATCGCTTGGTCGCGCCGGCATCGGTCGGTGCGACGCCGCCGCTCATGATCGCGCTGCACGGCATGCTGATCGACTCGCCGAGTCTGATGCCGGTCTATTCGGGCCTCGACGACATGGCGCGCGCGCAGGGCGCCGTGCTCGTCTATCCGAAGTCGTTCGAAGCGGGCTGGCCGCTGTCGTTCGGCGCAAAGCTCCAGCGCGAACTGCGCTTCCTTGATGCGCTCGTCGGCGAGATGCAGCGCACGCGCAACACCGACCCTCGGCGCATCTATCTGCTCGGCATGTCGAACGGCGGCTACTTCGCAGTCGTCGTCGCCTCGCGCCGCTCGCAGTATCTGGCGGGCCTCGCGGTACACTCGGGAACCTCCGGCGTGATGGGTGTCGGCTTCGAGACGAAACGCAAGTTCCCCGTCTTCGTCGCGCACGGTGCGGCCGACCGCATCATCAACATCCGCGACGGCCGCTATCTCGCCGACCTCTTCCGTCGCCAAAACCATCCGACCGAGTTTGCGGAGTACCCGGGCCTCGGCCACATTTGGGCCCGCGACCAAGGCGTCAACGACCGCATCTGGACGCATTGGACGCGCAACGCCGCTTGACCCGCACGCCGTTGACAACGCCGCCCGTCGGCGCGTGGGATCGCGCATACGAGCGGGAACCGAATCGATGAGACTCCAATCCAGAGTCGCCCTGATCACCGGCGCGGCGCGCGGAATCGGCGAGGCGATCGCCGAGGCTTTCGTGCGCGAAGGCGCAACCGTCTGGCTCACCGACATCCGCGAGCGCGAAGGCACCGTCGCCGCCTATCGCCTGGGCGCCCGCGCGCGCTTCGAGCTGCTGGACGTACGCGAAGAAGCGCACTGGCAACGCGTCACGGACAAGGTGATCGCGCGCGACGGCCGCCTCGACGTCCTCGTCAACAACGCGGGCATCACCGGTTTCGACGAAAGCCCCGGGCCGCACGACCCCGAAAACGCGAGCCTCGCAGATTGGCGCGCCGTGCATGAAACGAATCTCGACGGCGTGTTCTTAGGCTGCAAACACGCGATCAAGGCGATGCGCGCGAACGGCGGCAACGGCGCGATCGTCAACATGTCCTCGCGCTCCGGCCTCGTCGGCATTTCCGGCGCGGCCGCGTACGCCTCGTCGAAGGCGGCCGTGCGCAACCACACGAAGTCGGTCGCGCTCTATTGCGCCGAGCAGGGCTTGAACATCCGCTGCAACTCGATCCACCCCGCAGCGATACTGACCCCGATGTGGGAACCGCTGTTGGGTCAAGGTCCTGAGCGTGAAAGGAACATGGACGCCTTCGTCGCCGACACGCCGCTCCGCCGTTTCGGCCGCGCCGAGGAAGTCGCGGCCCTTGCCGTCCTGCTCGCGTCCGACGAAGCGGCCTACATCACGGGCACAGAGTTCAACATCGACGGCGGCCTCCTCGCCGGCTCCGCCGCCGCGCCGAAGTTTGAGTAGCTCTCAAAGCCTACGATTGCGGCGACCGCCGTCCGCACATTTCCGGGCGGTCGGTTGTCTATACCGCCCCAAAGTCAATTTCTTCATAATCAAAAATGCACACCTAATCATTGTTTTTTGGGAATTAACGTCTCAAAATACAAGGATGATCCCACGGAAAGCTGAAGCCGGCATTCGAGCGCTCCTCAAACAATTCCCTGCGGTGGCGATCCTCGGACCCCGCCAGGTGGGCAAGACGACGCTCGCCCGTCAGCTGACGACGAACACGAAACCCGAACCCGTCATCCTCGACCTCGAGCAGCCGGAAGACCAAGCCGTCCTTGCCGACGCGCGCCGCTATCTCGAGACGCAGCACGGACGCCTCGTCGTGATCGATGAGGTGCAACGCGTACCGGCCCTGTTCGACACGTTGCGCGGCGTGATCGACGCCCGCCGCCGCGCGGGCGAACGCGCCGGGCAGTTTCTCCTGTTGGGTTCCGCCTCGCGCGAACTCTTGCGCCAGTCGTCGGAGAGTTTGGCCGGCCGGGAAGCGATTCCGCTGCTCGGCGCGATGCAAGAACTCGCGAACTGAGAAGGCGGAAGTACGGAAGAGCTTGACGAACGATCAGCCCCCGATGGGGCCGCCGCCTTTTCGTGTCACCGCAACCACCGAGGGCCGCGCCGGTACGCCTTCCGTGAAGTCCGGCCAGGCCTTTGCGGGTTTGGGATTCAAATCCTCGCACGGGTGCTGAACCGCGACGAACAGCGTCTCGCCGTCCGGCGTGAATTCGGGACCGCAGAGTTCGGCGCCCGCGGGCACGTTGAAGAAGAAGCGCGTCACCGCGCGCTGCTGCCCATCCGTCATGCAAGCGAAGAGCCCGTTCGGCACCGGCTTTGTAAGCGCCGCCCAGCGCCGGTTGTCGGTGGCGATCCACAGCCGCCCCTTCGGATCGAACGCGAGATTGTCGGGGCCGGAGAACGCCACCGCGTCGGGTCCGCCGTACTTGCCGCCTTCGGCCACGGGCCCCGCGAGCAGGAACACGTTCCAATCGAACACATCGGCTGCGTGATCGCCCGCCGGCGCAATGAGTTCCAGGATGTGGCCGTCTTCGTTCTCGGGCCGCGGGTTTGCGAAGTCGACATGCGTCGCCTTGCGGTCGTTGTTGCGCGTGAGCACGACGAACACGTGTCCGGTCACCGGCGAAGCGTCGATGTCCTCCGGCCGGTCCATCGGCGTGCCGCCGACGGCTTGAGCGGCGCGCCGCGCATCGATCATGACGTCGGCTTGCGACGTGAAGTCGGGCGCGCGCAGCTTGTCGCTGCCGAAGACAAGCGGCAGCCAGGTCAGCTTCGTCTCGTCGAAGCGCGCGACCGAAAGCGTGCCGTCGTCCAGCAGCGCGCCGTTGGCCGCGCCCTTTGCCGGATCGTAACGGCCGTTCGAGACGAAGCGGAACACATAGCCCCACGCGCGGTCTTCGCCGAGATAAACGACGACGCGCCCGTCTTGGTTGACGACCACATTCGCGGCCTCATGCCGAAAGCGGCCGAGCGCCGTTCGCTTCACCGGCACGGAGGAAGGCTCATACGGATCGACCTCGACCATCCACCCGAAGCGATTCGACTCGCGCGGTTCCTTCGAAACGTCGAAGCGCGTGTCGAACCGGCCCCACGCGGCCCGTGTCGAGGGCGTGCCGCGCGCGATCGCCTCCTGCTCGGAAAGCGAGAACCCGGCTTGCGCCAGCATCAGGTTGTCGCTCTCGCGATCGTTCTGGGGGATTGGACCGCTGAAATAGAATTGGAAATTCTCTTCGGCGGTGAGCGCCGTGCCCCACGGCGTGCGTCCGCCCGCACAATTGCCGAGCGTGCCGAGCACGCGCCGCCCGCTCGCATCGGCCTTGGTCTGCAGCCGAACGTCGCCCGCGGCCGGACCGCTGAGCCCTATCGGCGTGCGCACCGTTAGGCGCCGCGCATAGGCGCTGTCCGCCACCACGCGCCACCGGCCGCCCTCGCGTTTCACTTCGACGACGCTGGCGCCGATCGCGGCCTGTTCGACTGCGGTGCGCGCGGCGGAAGGCGCGGGCGCCGGCGCGCCGGGCGGGAGCATCTCGGCCCGTTCGGCGTACTCGTGATTGACGAACAGCAGCCCGTGGCTCGAATTGGTCGAACCGCGGGGCAGGGGAAAGTATCCGACATAGTCGCAATTGAAACCGAACTGCTGCTCTTGTGCCGCGCCGGTCAGCTTCACCGCATCGAACGCCGGTGCGCCGCGGCCGATCGGATCGCCCCACCGCACCAGAACGCCCGCGTCATAACCGCTCGGGACGCGATGGTCGTTGATGATTTCGGACGCCAGACTCGCGAAGTCGAACGCGGGCTTCTGTTCGCTGGTGGCCGCGGTGGCGCAAGCGCCAATCATGGGCGCGAGCGATGCAACACCAACGCCCTGAAGCAGCAGTCGTCGGGAGATTAGGCCTCTGATCGGCGCCGGAGCGCTGTCGTCATCCCGCGTGTACACCGTCTCCTCCACATCGTCGCGGATGACGCCCTACTACGCAATCATGTCATTGGCGTAACGCCCCAATCAGCGCACTCTTTTTGTGCAATCGAACAATCGCTACGCGAGAGTATCCGCTCGATCGTTGTCCAACCGGCAACACGGCAAAGACAAGCCGAAAGACCCCGTTCTTCACGCGGTTGACATGCTCACACCTGGCGTGACGAAGTTGTGACGGCGCGTTTGGGCCTTCGGTAGGGGAGGAGAAATATGGTGACGCTTCACTACACCTGCACCGGCGAAGCCAAACTCAGCGCGTTCGACAAGGTGGGCGTGGCGATGCAATTCGCCGTGCGCTTGATTCAAAGGGATGGCGGACGGATTTCGGAGCCCGGCATCGTCGGCGACCGGGGCGAGGTGCTGTTCACGAGCGACGACCTCTACCGGTTGAGCAAACAGGTCAGGCTGCCCTAGCCCGTGAACCAAAGCGAGTTCGGTCGCGTATTCACCACACTTCTGTCTTCAGTACCGGCGGACGGGGAATGATCAAAGAGCCTTGCGTCGAGTATTCGGATCACAAGAGCGCGAAATTGTCCGTAGGTGTCGTTCACGACCCGTGGGGCATCACCGACGGCGATCCGGTCCCCACCTTCGTGCGCATCTGCGTCGGCGACCCCGCTGGCCGGGAGACCGACTTCCTGGTCTCGAGGGACGCAGCTCCGAAACTCATCAAGGCGATCGAAGACGCTTTGAGAACACTCGTCCAGCGTTGAGCAGAGCGGCCCGGGCGATCCCCGGCGATCACTTCGCCCCCTCGCCGAGCGCCAGGGCCGATTCGACATCGGCCCACGAAACGAACTTGAAGTTCTGGGTGGCGGCCGGAATCGTGTTCACGTCGTCTTGCACGACGATGAGGCCGCGCGGGAAATCCGGGCCCAGCGAAACGCCGACCGCGTCGATTCCGTCGGTCGTGCTGACGCCATCGACGCGACCGTTGGCGTCGCCGGCGATGCGAAAGCTGCCGCGGAAGCGGTTCGGAAGGGCGCGGTCATAGACGTTGAACCGCGACTCGCCCTGCGCGGATACGATAAGGTAACCGGCCTCGCCGACCCTTTGCCAAATCGTGACGCCCTCGACGTCCGCCGCCAGATTGCCGCCCGGCTTGACGGGATCGACGAGTTCTCCGGCATCGCCCTTTGCCGGATCGAGCGCAAAGCGCCACAAACCCACAAGCTCCTCACTGACGTAGAGCGTCTCCGTCTCATCGTCGATGACAGCACCTTCCGCGATCGACGAAAGCGCGAAGGCGCGCGTCCGCTCCGCCGCGATGGCGCCGCCGGCGGTCTTCAGCGTCCATTGCGCGACCTGCCCGGTTTTGCTCGTCGCAACCGCAACGAAGGCGCCCCGATGGCGCCCGAGCGCGATACCGTAGACCTCCGCAAAGCCCGTGGCGATGCGAAGCCGCGGTGTCGGCTCCAACTGCCGCGTTGCCGGATCGAAGCGATAGAGCGCAACCGTGTTGTCGATGCGATCGCTTGTGGCGACGATCGGCGCCGCGCCTTCCGGCCAGGGAAACTCCTCGCGCGCATCGACATTGTTCGGCCGCCCGCCGGCGATGGCCTGCACCGCTTTGCCGGACAGATCGTAGACGAACAGCCCGCCTTTTTTCTGAGTCCCGATGATGCGGGTGTCGCTCGGCGTCGCGCCGATAATGATGACGGGATCGTCCGCGGCATCGCCGGCAACACCGACGGGCTCGGTTTCGCGCACAGCCGGCACGGTCTTCACGTCGCTCGCCTGCACAGTGAACTGAAGGGCGGCGACTCCCGCCAAGATCATCATGGAACGCTTCATGGTCCTCTCTTGACCGTTGCATTTGTGAGAACCGGCGTCGCCGGAAGGTCACTGTCACAAGTTGGGAGTCTGCAAGTCACGAAACCTTTGCGCACACGCACTACCGCTGGTTGGCATCGTTATTGGGGGCAACGAAGAAATGCGGTCTCGTGTGAAGGCTCTGTTGCTGGGCGGCGTGTCGGGCGCCGTTATAGCTCTGTCATATGTCACAACCGTGTCGGCACAAGACGCCGTGCCGGCGCAAGACGCGGCGCCGTCCGAGGCGGATGCGGACAAGACGCCGACGCCCGCCGAAAAGGTCGTCGTCTACGGCACGAAATTCCGCAACCGCAGCAACGAAACGGCGCCGATCCTCGACTACGGCCTCGACTACTTCCAGAAATTCGAACCGCTGACCGTGGGCGACGCGTTGAAGCGGGTGCCGAGCGTCACGTTCCAGTCCGACGTGTTGGAGTATGACGGCGTAAGGCTGCGCGGCCTTGATCCGGGCTACACGCAAATCCTGATCAACGGCGAAAAGGTGCCGGGATCGGGCGTCGATCGCTCGTTCTTCGTCGACCGTATTCCGGCCGAGCTGATCGAACGTGTCGAAATCGTGCGCAGTTCCTCCGCCGACCGCAGTGGCGACGCGTTGGCGGGCGCCATCAACATCATCCTGCGCGACGCGTACTCGATCGACGGCGGTTACGTGAAGGCGGGCGGCCTGTACTTCGACGACGGAGAACTGAAGCCGGTCGTCGGCGGCGTCCTCGGCGCGCCGCTCGGTGAAGGCCGCGTTCTGCTCGGCGGCAACGTTCAGGGCCGCCACAATCCGAAGCAAAAGTCGAGCTTGCGCTTCGAGCCGGATGCCGGCGCGCTCGCGTTCGACAACCGCGAGGATCAGTCCGACGTGCGTGACGGCACGGATTATTCGTTCAACGGCTCGGTGATCTTTCCGCTCGGCGACGCGACGATCGACATCTCAGGCGTCTACGTTCGCACGGACCGCACCGAAACGGAGAACTCGTTCGAGTACGGCGATCTGACGAGCGTCGCCGTCGCCGATCTCAACGAGTTTTCGTATCAGTTCGAGGACATTTTCCAAGAGAACTATACGCTGCGCGCGAAGATCGACGCCCCGTTCTTGGGCGGCGAAGCGAAGATCAGAGTGGGCTATGCCGCGTTCAAGGACGATATCGTTTCCACGGAACTCGTCGACGAATATGACGCCGGCGTGATCGACGAACGCGAGGGAACGCGGGAATTCACCGATCAGACGGACGACGAGTTCTTCGCGACGCTGGCCGAGGTTCTGGAGTACGACGGCTTCACGCTGAAGGTCGGCATCGACCACACGCGAAAAAAGCGCGAGTCGTCGCTGGTCGTCGCCGAGAACGCGGGCGGCCCGTCGTTTCCGCCGCCCGATCCGCCGGAGCCCGGCGCAGACTATACCATCGAGGAGGGGCGGCTCGATCCTTACGCGCTTGTGCGGGGCGAAGCGGGCGAGCTCAAATGGGAAGCCGGCGTTCGACTCGAAAACACCAAGACGGAAATCAAGGACGAGAACGGAAAGTTCGAAAACGACTACTCGTTCGTCCTGCCCTCGGCGCACGTGCTCTACAAATTGACGGAGGACGACCGCTTCCGCGCCTCGGCCGCGCGCACCGTGCGCCGGCCGAACTTCGATCAGCTTTCGCCGGCCTTGCTGGAAGAAGAGCCGACGGAGGACAACGATCTGCGCGGCAATCCGGATCTCGACCCGGAAAACGCCTGGGGCTTCGACGTCAGCTATGAGCGCAGGCTCGGCCGCCAGGGCGTCGTGGGCGTGAACTTCTTCTACCGCGACGTCAAAGACCGCATCGAATTGACCAGCACCGGCCTCGTGTCGTCGTCGGGCGACGGGTTCGTGTTGACCTACGACAACATCGGTGACGGCAAGGTGTGGGGGCTCGAGTTCGACCTCTCGACGCCGCTGACGTTCGCCGGCCTGGATCACACCGGCGTGTTCATGAACTACTCCTGGCTCGACAGCGAGATCGCCGATCCGGTGACCGGCGAGAAGCGCCGCTTCAACGACCAGGCGGAGTACGTGTTCAACGCCGGCTTCATCCAGGATCTGCCGTCGCTGGATGTCGCCTTCGGCGCCTCGTATCGGAGCCAAGGCCGCCAGTTCAACCGCGTGTTCGGCCGAACGGTCGAGACGGAATACAGCGGCGACCTCGAAGTCTTTTTCGAAAGACGTTTTGGCGAGAACTTCGTCCTACGCCTGACCGGCTCGAACTTGCTCGACGCATCGAAGGACGAGACGTTCTTCAAGTGGGACACGCTGGCGGACCAATTGTCGGGCAATATCGATGATCTCGATGAATTCGAACGCGAGAGCGAGAAGTCGGGACCGGTGTTTCAGCTGGTCGGCCGCTACGCGTTCTGACGCGAACCGCCGCCGGAACCTCTCGTTCGCGGGCGTGTCCGTCGCGATGCAAGCCAGGGTTTTGACGTCGAATGTCGAAGAAAATGCCCGAAAAACTGAGGTTCGAGAGGGCCGCAACACAGCACTAGCAATCGACAAACATGTCACGCAGACTTGCGCCGCTCGCCAACATGCGGGGTGTGCCAGGTGACGAGCGAACGGGTTGCGGTACTTCATGGCGCGGTGCGCGGCCGGCTTCGGCTGCGCCTACCGACGGTGGCCGCTGACCTGAGTGACCTGCGTGCCCGTTTGTTGCGCATCCCGGGCGTTCGCGACGCCTGCGTCTCGCCGCTGACGAATACGGTGCTCCTACACTTCGAGCCGGCGATCCAAGCGGCCGCGATCGCAACGCAAGTCGAGAGGGCACTTTCCCGTCCGGCGCCGCGTCAGACGAAGCCGGCCGCGTCCCGTCGCGCGATGCAAGGACCAAGCCACCGTGTTCGGAGCACTCCGGATCCATTGAGCCGACCGCCTGACGAGGTGTTCGAGCCGCACGCAATGTCCGCAAGCGACGTCCTTCTGCATCTGAAAACAAACGGCGGAACGGGGCTCTCGCCCGCCGAGGCGGAGCGCCGCCTCGAAATTCACGGTCCCAACCGTATCGGACGCACCGCCGTGCGGTCGCAGCTTGCGATCCTCGCGGAGCAAATGACTTCGTTGCCGATCATGCTGCTCGGCGGATCGGCGGTCGTATCGGCCGCCACGGGCGGTGTGGCGGACGCCGCCGTCACGCTGGCCGTCGCCGGCACGAACGTCGTGGTCGGCTATGCCACCGAAGGCCAAGCCGAGAAGACCTTGCGCGATTTTGCGGCGCCGTCCTCGCACAGCGCGGATGTGCGCCGCGGCGGACGGAGCGTCAGCATCACCGGCGACCGTGTCGCGCCCGGCGACATCGTGCTGCTCACGCCCGGCCAGTTCGTCGCGGCGGACGGGCGGGTCATCGAAAGCCATCATCTCACCGTCGACGAGTCGGCGCTGACCGGCGAGAGCGTGCCGGTGCTCAAAACGTCCACCGCGCTGACGTCCGGAAACCTGGCGCTCGCCGACCGGACGAACATGGTCTTCATGGGAACATCCGTGTCGGGCGGCAGCGGCGAGGCCGTCATCGTGGCCACCGGCGAGGCGACCGAGATCGGGCGCATTCAAATGATGGCGGGCACTACCGAACGGCCGGTGACGCCGGTCGAGCTTGAACTCGAGGCGCTCGGGCGGCGGCTCGTCTACATGGCAGGCGCCGTGTGTGCCGCCATGTTCGGCATCGGCGTCCTGCGCGGTTACTCGCGGCTGGCGATGCTGAAAAACTCGATCGCGCTGGCGGTTGCCGCGGTGCCGGAGGGACTGCCCACCGTCGCCACCACGACGCTCGCGCTCGGGCTCAACGAAATGAAGCGGAAGAACGCGCTCATACGCCGGCTCGACGCGGTCGAGTCGCTGGGAGCGTTGCAGGTCGTTTGCTTCGACAAGACCGGGACGCTCACTCAGAACACGATGACGGTCCGTGCGCTGCATGCCGGCGGGCAGCGGATCGACGCACAGCGCAGCGAGCGCGACAAGCAGCCCGAACCGCGGGAACTCGCACCCGGCCTCCACGCGATGCTGCGAACGGCGGTGCTGTGCAATGAGGCGCGCAACGGCGTCGACGACAACGGTCATGCGATCGGTTCGGCGACGGAGTCCGCGCTGCTGGCGCTCGCCGCCGATCACGGCATGGACGTCGATGCGGTGCGCTCCGCCTATCCGTTGTTGAGCACCGCCTATCGCGACGGCACGCGGCGGCGGATGACGACCATTCATCGCGGGCTTGCCGCCGACACCTACGTGATGGCGATGAAGGGCAGCCCGGAAGAGGTGCTAAGTCTTTGCAGCACCATGCACGACGGCACGTCGATCCGACCGCTGACGGACGCACAGCGTGCCGAGATCCTCGCGACGAACGTGAGCCTGGGCGCCGAAGGGCTTCGTGTTCTGGGTTTCGCGACGCGCGACTTCAGGGGAACCGACGGCTTCGAAACCGAACAAGACCTGACGTGGCTCGGGCTTGCGGGTCTCGCCGATCCAATCCGGCATGAAGCCCCGGAACTGATGAAGCGTTTCCATGCGGCCGGCATTCGCACCGTCATGATCACCGGCGATCAGGCGACGACTGCGGCCGCCGTCGCACGGGAACTCAAACTCAGCGCGACCTCATCGCCCAAGGTCGTCACCGGTACAGAGGTCGAAGGATTGCCCACCAAAGCGCTCAGCGAGCTTGCGCGTCATGCCGATGTCTTCGCGCGTGTGACGCCGGCGCACAAACTCAAGATCGTGCAGGCGCTTCAGGACGCGGGGTTCGTCGTCGGCATGACCGGCGACGGCGTCAACGACGGCCCGGCGCTGCGGGCTGCCGACATCGGCGTCGCGATGGGACTGAACGGCACCGACGTGGCCAAGGACATGGCCAACGTCGTGCTCAGCGACGACAATCTGGCGACGCTGGTCGACGCGATCGCGCAGGGACGAACGATCCACGCGAACATCCGCAAAGCCCTGCGCTTTCTGCTTGCGACCAATCTGAGCGAGATTTTCATCACGATGGGCGAGGCTTTGCACGGACCCAACGAACTCGAGACGCCGCTCGAGCTTTTGTGGATCAACTTGGCGACCGACGTGCTGCCCGCGCTTGGGCTCGCCATGCTGCCGCCGGACGCCGACACGATGAGCGAACCGCCGCGGCCGGCCAAGTCGCCGTTGCTTTCGAACGAAGACTTCCGCGGCATCATGATCGACGGCTCGATCATCGGGGCGTGCACCATGGGCGCGCATCTCTATGCGCTGGCGCGTTACGGCGCAGGGCCGCAGACGCGCGCGATCACGTTCTCCAGCATCGTGATGTCGCAACTGCTCTACGCCTATACGTGCCGCGGGCCGGAGCGCATCGGCGCGGTCACGCCGCCGCTGTTCGGCAGCACGCCGCTCAATCTCGCCATCGCGGCGTCCGTCGGGGTTCAGGCCCTGCCGCTGTTCGTGCCGGCCGTGCAACGCCTGTTGGGTATTGCGCCGCTGTCCTGGAGCGACGTTCCGGCGGTGGCCATCTCGTCGGTGCTGCCGTTCCTCTATCGCGAGGCGGCGCACAGGCGCCGCACGGCAGGTTAGCGACGGCTGCGGCGGGCCAGTTCGACGGCGTCCAAGAGATGCGAGATCGCCGGACCAAACATCAGTCCACGTGAGGCTTGGTAGGCCGCGATCGCGAGAAACCCCAGCGCCGCCGACGCTTCGAGCTTTCCGATATCGAACGTCGGTGCGCTGTCCGCAGATGAAGCCTGCCGCCGGGCACCTTGTTCCACATGGAAGAGGTCGCGCTCCGCCGCGAACGCGGCGATCGCCGCCGCCGACAATCTGTGGTGCAACAGAATGCTTGCGGTTTCGGGCCGCGCGGTGACGCTCAACACGCCGTCGAGCGCGCCGAGCGATTTGACAGCCGCCGCGAAGAACGCGACGTCGCCGCGACGTTCGACCAAACGAAAACGCGTTCGACCCTTCATGTCGTGCGCAACGACGGCGCGCGTCATATCAAGCGGCCTTGCGTGCGCGCCGCTTGCGGGGTTGTTCGGCCGGGGGCGGCTCAACGCCTTCTGCGCTTCCGTTCGCCTTCGCGGCTTGTTCGGCGGCGAGTTCCATCCCAACCTCCGCCAGCAGATCGTCCCATGCCTCGCCCAATTCGGCGAACTGCCGTCTGATCGCAAGCGAGGCCGCGGCCAATCCCTTGACGCCGGACTTCAAAGCGGGGCGCAACGCTTGTCGCGCGGCCGGCAGCGCCGCGACCGCAGCGACCGCGGCGACGCCCACCAAGGCAATGCCGATTGTCGTCGGCGTTAGTTTCACCATGCTCGCTTCATCTCCCCCACCGCGAATCCGGCTGCAACGAAACTGACATCGGCGTCTGCCAGACTGCGCTTAGCTTCTAGATTCCACCAATTGGGAAGGCGATGCCCTGATTCAAGTCAAATCGGGGCCAGGTCAGATTGCGCAATTCCCTTCAACATACGGGGACACTGAGGAATGGCGTTGTTTTCCTTGAAGGGCAAAGTCGGGCTCGTGACCGGCATCGCCAACGAGCACTCGATCGCTTGGGGGTGCGCGCAGGCCTTTCACCGGCAAGGCGCGGAGTTGGCCGTTACCTTCCTGAACGCGAAGGCCGAACCCTTTGTCCGCCCACTGGCCAAGAGCGTCGATGCGCCCATCATCCTGCCGCTCGACGTCACCGACGACGACAGCGTCGAGCGTGTGTTCGAGCGCATCGAAGGGACGTGGGGCCGGCTCGACTTTCTGCTGCATTCGATCGCCTTTTGCCCGAAGGCCGACTTGCAGGCGCCCATCGTCGATGCTTCGCGCGATGGATTTCTGACGGCCATGGACATCTCGTGTCATTCGTTCTTGCGGATGATCCGTCGAGCGGTTCCCTTGATGGATGGCGGGGGCACCTGCATGACCGTCAGCTTCTTCGGCTCCGAACGCGTCGTCGACCACTACAACATGATGGGACCGGTGAAAGCCGCACTCGAAGCTTCCGTGCGCTACGCCGCCGCTCACCTCGGACCGCGGGGCATCACGGTGCACGCTCTGTCGCCCGGGCCATTGAAAACCCGCGCTGCGTCGGGAATCGACCACTTCGACGACATGATCCGCCACGCCTCGGCGCGCGCACCCAGCCAACGTCTTGCCGAGATCGACGACGTGGGAGCCTTCGCCGCATTTCTGGCCAGCGACGCGGCGCGCAACATCACCGGCAACATCCACTACGTCGACGCCGGCTATCATATCATGGCCTGAAGTTGGTCTAGGCGGCTTTGCTCTTCGTCATGGCCGTCTGGCTTACGGTCTCGGCGGTGCGGCGCATGATTTCCGAAATGTCGTCGATGCCGTGGCGCTCCGAATTCGGGCGGGTCGTCCAAATCTCGACGCACGAGATGACGCGTGCGCCCTTGCGCGCGGCAAGCCGTTGCAGAAAGCGCATCGCCGGTTCCGTGATGCCGTAGCCCGACACGATCAAAACCGTGTTTTCGCCCGTTAGCGCAAGCCGTCGTATTTGTTCGACGATGGTGCGCGGCGGACGAAAGCTGAAGACGGGCGATGCCAACACCAAAACGTCGTGCTTGTCGTGCGGCGTCGTTCCGGTGGGGTTGGCGACGGTCAACTCGACCTGCCAACCCCGCTCGGCGAGCGCACGTGCAAACGTGCGCAAGTGACCGGTCAGAAAACCGCCCGGACTCGGATGGTGAACAATGAGCGCTCGCCCGTTCTTTCTTTCGTCACCGAATCGTTCCACCGCCCCGTGCGGCCTGGGTTTCGCGACGGAAGCGACATAGACGCCCTGATACGTCAGAAGCCAGACGGCGCAAACGGCGATCGCGACCGCCGACGACAGCAGTCCGACGCCGGCGCTCGCCTCCGCGGCGCCGATGACGACAAGCGCGGCCGTTCCGCAGAGTATGGTGGCCGCAAAAAGCAGCGGCGACAGAATCCAGCCGACCGCAGCGAGGATTCCGGCCGTGGCACCTGCGGCGATCGCGACCAGCCACGATGCGCCCATCTCAGCCGCCCGGATCCAAACAAGGGTGGCCGCAAGCATCACGCCGGCGATGAACAAGAATACGGGAGTCCACTGGGCTGGCGTCCACAAGGCAGGCCTCCGATGTAAACGACCGAACGGGAAAGCGTAGTTTCGGCGCACGGCTCGTCGTACTCAAGTGTCATGTCTTCGTCGCAATTGCCGCGGTTGGGATCGGCGGTGCGACTGCAATGAAACTGACACTCCGCTTTGCGACAAAGGCGGCATGAGCAACGCACAAGAAGCCTTCACTCCTCCGCCGGCCGCTCTCGAGGCGCAAGAAGCGCCACCGTCATCGACAATATCCGAGCGACGCTCGAAAGCGGACGCTCCGCAGACCGCGCCGGCCATGCTCGTTGCGCCGGTGGCCGAGCCCGCGCGCAAAGTCGCCGCCGAAAGCGGTCAGACGGCGGTGAACGCGCTCGATCGCTGGGTTCGCATACTCGAGGGTCGCGCGACTGGAGGCCTTTCTCCGACGGCACTTGCCTTTGCCTGGTGCGATTGGGCGGTGCACCTCGCCCGTGCGCCTGGCAAGCAGATGGAATTGCTCGAAAAGGCCGCGCGCAATACGGTCGCCCTTTCCGGATATGCGGCCCAAGCGTCTCATCAAGCCTTGTTCGGGCAAACCGGCACAAAGTCGAGCGCGACCCCGCTTGTCCCAGTCGGCCATGACGCCCGATTTGCGCATGAGGGCTGGGACCGTTGGCCCTACAACGTCGTCGCGCAGTCTTTCCTGCTCGCAGAAGAGTGGTGGAACGACGCGACGACTGAAATTCGCGGTAGCGGACGTCGCCACCAGGAACGGACGCGCTTCCTGGCGCGCCAGGCTCTCGACGCTTTGGCGCCGAGCAACATGCCCTGGCTTAATCCCGAAGTCGCGAGCCGCACGATCGATGAAGGCGGGCGCAACTTCGTGCGCGGTGCGCGGTATCTTTGGGAAGACGTCAGCAGGAGCCTGACGAAGCCGGAGGCTCCCGGTCTGGAAGGTTACGCCGTAGGCCGCGATCTGGCCGTCACCCCGGGCCACGTCGTTTTCCGCAACGAGCTGATGGAGTTGATCCAGTATTCGCCGCAGACCGCCGACGTCTATGCCGAACCTGTCCTGATCGTGCCGGCCTGGATCATGAAGTACTACATCCTCGACCTCTCGCCTCACAACTCGTTGGTGCGCCACTTGGTCGAGAACGGACACACCGTTCTGATGATCTCATGGAAGAACCCGTCGGCCGCCGATCGCCACACGACGATGGAAGACTACCGCGTCAAGGGCGTGATGGCGGCGCTCGACGCGGTGAGCGCGATTCTTCCCAAACGCAAAGTACACGCGTGCGGCTACTGCCTGGGAGGAACGCTGCTCGCCATCGCGGCCGCAACCATGGCGCGGGAAGGAGACCGCCGCTTGGCCAGCATGTCGCTGTTCGCGGCGCAGACCGACTTCGCCGAAGCCGGCGAACTCATGCTCTTCGTCGACGAGGCCCAGCTTGCCTTCATCGAGGACTTGATGTGGAAGAAGGGCTATCTCGACACGGGTCAAATGGCCGGCGCATTCCAGTTGCTGCGGTCGAACGATCTCGTGTGGTCGCGAATGACGCGCACCTATTTGCTCGGCGAGCGTCAAAGGCCTACCGACCTCATGGCGTGGAATGCCGATCGAACTCGCTTGCCGTTCGCCATGCACGCGCAGTATCTGCGCGCGTTGTTTCACGAAAACAGGCTGACCGCCGGCCGCTACGCCGTCGAGGGGCGCGTCGTCGCGCTCCGCGACCTTAAGGCGCCGATCTTCGCCGTCGGTACGACGAAGGATCACATCGCGCCTTGGCGCTCCGTGTACAAGATCAACCTGTTCGCCGGCGGCGACGTCACGTTCTTGCTGACGAACGGGGGATACAATGCAGGGATCGTAAGCGAGCCTGGCCACGATCACCGTCACTACCGGATGAAGGATCGCCGGTCGGGCGATCCCTATGTCGACCCGGACATCTGGGCGGCAAGCGCGCCGCGCTATCAGGGGTCATGGTGGCCGGCGTGGTGCGCTTGGTTGATCGATCGCGGCACGGCAAAACGAGTTGCACCGCCCCAGATCGGCGCCGAGGCCACCGGCTTTCCGCCGCTCGATGCGGCTCCGGGCCGCTACGTTCACATGAAGTAGTCGACGCGAGCGCCGGCTGGGCCGCCGCTCAGTCCGGCGCTTCGACCTTGCGGCGCCAGAAGAAATGCACCGGCTGCGATGCCGTTTTCCGGCCGACGAACGCGAGATAGGCGCCGTACATCGTCACGGCCGAAGAAGCATAGTTGTGAACGGACTGTTCCAAGCCGCAGGGCAACACCGTCGCCCAAAGCCCATAGAGCGTGCCGGCCGCGCCCAAGATCGCGCCCCATATGCCGCGCGAGCGGTACCACGGCTTGCTCCAAGTCGTTTGCGTCACGACGCTCTCCCCTTGTGTTCGATCCGGCAACGCGTCATTTGCGTTGCACGCTTGTTGTGCAGCATGAGGTCACATCACCGCAGCAATCGCCAAGTGCTCGCGAGCATCTTCGGCGAATGTGACCTTTTCGCGTCTCCGAACGCCGTCGAAAAACTGTTATGAAGTGCTTCAACAATTTTGGGGGATTGGCGATGTTTGCTGTGGTTTGCGACACGCCGAACGGCCTCGACACGCGGCAATTTCGCGAAAAACCCGCCGCGCTGAACTACGCCGTTCAGACCGTTCGCCGCCTCGGCAAATCCGTGATGGTGAATGTCGAGGGTGAAGGCGGCGTCGTCTTCGCGCACGAAGAAATCGTTCGCGTGGCGGCGTGTGTGCGGGCTTAGGCCGCGCGACTTTGCGTTGCTTTCAGAAGATCTTCTGAGGCGGCGGCGCGGAGGCGTCATCGCTTCCGCGCGCGTTCATGGAGAAGTCAGCGGGCGGCGACCCGCGGATCGGTCGCCGCGCGGCCGAAGTACAAGGCCGTCACCAGAGGTGCATTCAACTGACGCACGGCGTTGGCCGTCGCCGCCGTGACGCACTGGCGGAATGCGTGCCGCTCGCGAAGGTCGCGCGAATCCGGCGTGCCGCCGCAGGCGCGAGCCGCGGCACGGTTGATCCGGTTCATCATCTTCTCCGCACCCGCGGGATGGTCGAGGTTGAGATCGCCGTAGAACACGTCGATGTTCGTCGTCGTGCGAAAACCGTCGTTCGCCTGCGCGGCGGCGATCAGGGCGGAACTCGCCAAAAACGCGATGGCGGCGGCTGAAAGTTTCGTCATGGTCTCTGTCTCCGGTAAGCGCGCGGGGGTCCTGCGCGGCGCGCGAGAGATCGCGCTTGCGCATCAACGGCGTGTGAAGCCGCAGTGATTTCCTGATGACGCCGCACATCGCGATGACGTGAATCACGTTCTAGCCGGTTTTCGATTGCGTTGCGCAAGCGATCGAAGTCCGTCGATTCGCTCGTGCACCGGCGCGTGAAATGGGCAGGCTCACGCCGCCACGAACGCCGCCGCCCAGCTTGCGACCGGTTCGCCCGCCTCGTAGCGCGTCACGCATTCGTTGCCCGAATTCACACACCGTGAGACACTGTCCCCAAGGATGGCGACGTCACTGTCAATCGCGCTCGACATCGTCGAGCGAATCGACGCGGCCAAGTCGCCGGGGGCGGCGGGACGCGCGTTTTTCGACGCGTTGCGGCCTCTCGGCGCGCGCGGCTTCGGCGCACGCGCGTATGACGCAACCGGCGGCAGCACGTCGACCAAGTTGGCGCCGGGCGCGTTCGCGCAAGTTCTGCCCACTGGTTGGAGCAACAGCGCGTCTGCGCGGTTCATTGAACGGCTTGATCCTCTGCCGAAAGCAGTGCGGCGCATACGTCGGCCGGCGTTCTTGTGGAGCGAGGCTTCGCCGCACGGCGACCCGATGTGGGCCGACTACTGGGACGCGTTCTCGTCGTTCGGGATCGGCGAAGGCACCGCCGTGCACATCTTCTGGCCGGCGGGTGTTACAAGCCGGGTCACCGTTGCCTTCGCGCGCGACGCACTGAAGCCGCGCGAACGGCGGGCGGTGGAACTCGCGAGCTTTGCGCTGCTCGATCGCATGATGGCGTTTCTCCCCACGCCGGAGTCGGGCATTCCGGCGCTGTCGCCGCGCGAACGCGACTGCCTGGCGCTGGTCGCTGAAGGACACGCCGACGCCGCGATCGGCGAGAAGCTCGGCATCACGGAAGCGACGGCGCATTTCTACATCGAGAAGGCAAAGCGCAAGCTCGGCGCCAAAACGCGCACACAAGCGGTGGCGCGGCTGATCGCAGCGGGCTTGTTGTAGGCAACCTCAGTCGCACCGGCCGGTCCAGTTTACCCTGGCCCCAGAATCGAGGAGGGCTCCCTCTGATCAGAGGGATGCCACGGATGACATTCCTAAGCAAAGTCGGCGGCGTTTCCGCTTGGGGATACCAGCTTCGCATTTGTGCGTGCGCGTCGCGCGGCATCCCCGGCACGAAGACCGGCCGCGCTGGGAGTGTTGGGGAATGGATATTTCGGGGACACTGAAAACACGGCACCGCGCATGGCTCTTCGTAGCGGCTCTTGGCTGTGCGTTTGTCGCGTCAAGCGCAAATGCTCAATCCATCATCTCGTCTGAGCGCGGCCTTTCGGAGCCGGTGCCGCCACTCCCGGACGTCGCCACACTGAACGCCCAGGAAGCGGCGACGTTGGTGGCTCGCCTGAACCAAGATATCCAAGACGACTGTCCCGCCGGCAGCCCGCAGCCCTGGGTCGCGAACGGAACGACGGTAACGTCGAACGAGACGACCCTGTACAACTCGGGTGTTTGCGATTTTTCCACGCAACTCCTGGACGTTTCGAACGGAGAGCATCGCGTCTTCGACACGGTTGTCGGGACGATCATCGACAACACGTCGGGTTCCCCGGGTCAGGTGAAGCTTGTTTCGGTGTTGCCGGATGGCACGCCGATCTCCGTCGTGTCCGATGACATAGAAGGTGCGCGGCAAGAGCTGCTGTCCACGGCGCGCGCGACGGGCCCCCGCTTCTTCATCACGTCCCAAATACTGACAGGCGGAGGGCCGATTCAAGCAACCGACAGGGTTGTGTCGCAGCTTCTCACGGGTCGGGATGAACTGCTCTTGGGTCTCCTCGATCAGATAGGCGGTGGCGGATCATTCGCAACCATAGGCAGTCGTGCTCAGTGCCCGACCGCGGGCTCCTTTGATGGATGCGCTGGCGGCATCCGGTGGGAGCTGCCCGCCGGGACCAGCGCACTAATCGTCCGAACCATGACCGTGCTCTACATCACGAACACGGTCGAGCGCACGTTGACCGGCGGCACGTCGTTCTACGACGTCACGCTGACGCCGCTGCCGAACGGCACCGCTCACGCGGCGGCGCAGACGGTGGGCCTCGCCCTCGGCGACCGCTTCCTGCGGCGCCTCACGACACCGGGCGCGGCAGGCTTCGGACAACCGCTCGGGCCCAAAGGCGATGCCGCCCGCTGGCGTGTCTTCCTCGAAGGCGCCGGCGCGAACGGCGATCTCACCGGCAACGACCGCTACTACTTCCGCGCCTTGCGCGGCGGCATCTCACGCATGGTCAACCAGAACCTCGATCTGGGCCTCGCGTTCGAAGCCGGCAACTGGAGCTACAAACACCCGGACACATTCGTCCCCGAACGGGCCGAGGGCGATCTCTGGCGCTTGGGCGCCTTCGCCCGCTACACGCCCGGCCCCTGGCGCCTGCACGGCGCCGTCATCGGCGGCGAGCAGGATGTGGAGACGACCGGCCTCTCGCTCGCCGGCGGCGGCACCTCCAGATCAAAGGTACGGGCGACGCTTTATGGCGCAGGTATCGAGGCCGGCTATGCGATCCCCGTCGACGGCTTCACGCTAACCCCACACGCCCGCGTCAACGCGCTGCGCTGGAGCTCCCCCGCCACGATCGAGATCGGCGGTCTCGCACCTCTAAGCGTGCGCAAAGCGACACGCGAACAAGTCCGCCTCGCCCTCGGCGCCACATTGGGCAAGAGCTACGAGATCGAACCCGGCCTCGACCTCGGTGTCGAGATCGGCGCCCGCGCTTTCACGACAATAGGCGACGTGAAGAGCCGCGTCGTCGCGAGCGACGCCGTCGCCCCCGCCCCCTTCGCGATCGACGGACCGGCGACCGGCAGAAGCGGCGTCGAACTCACCGCCGGCCTCACGCTCGTCAAAGACGGCCGCATGGCCATCGCCGCCAGCTACGAAGGAAGATTCGCCGGCGACGAACAAAGCCACGCCGGAATGCTGACATTGAAGATGACGTTTTGAGGATGGGTGCGATGCGCATTTCAAGAACGCCGAAGACATTGCGCCGCGCGCGCCTCTTAGCGACTCTTTGCTTTGCATTTGTCGCGGCAAGCGCGAACGCTCAATCCATCATCTCGTCTGAGCGCGGCCTTTCGGAGCCTGTGCCGCCACTCCCGGACGTCGCCACGCTGAACACTCAGGAAGCGGCGACGTTGGCGGCCAACCTCAACCAAGCCATTCAAGACGGCTGTCCCGCCGGCAGCCCGCAACCCTGGGTCGCGAACGGAACGACGGTAACATCGAACGACACTAGCTTCTACAACCAGCCCCGGAACTGCGATTCACCTTTTACTGGACAGCTCTTCGGCATTTCGAACGGAGAGCATCGCGTCTTCGACACAGTTATCGGGACGATCATCGACAACACGTCGGGCTCTCCGGGTCAGGTGAAGCTTGCTTCGGTGTTGCCGGATGGCACGCCAATCTCCGTCGTGTCCGATGACATAGAAGACGCGCGGCAAGACCTGCTGTCCACGGCGCGCGCGACGGGCCCCCGCTTCTTCATCACCTCCCAGATACTGACAGGCGGGGGGCCAATTCAAGCAACCGACAGAGTTGTGTCGCAGCTTCTCACGGGTCGGGATGAACTGTTTCTGGGGCTCTTCAAGCAGATAGGCGGAGTCGGATCATTCACAATCACGGGCAGCCGTTCTCAGTGCCCAACCGCGGACTCCCATACGGGATGTGCTGGCGGCGTCCGGTGGGAGCTGCCCGCCGGGACCAGCGCACCAATCTTCCGAAGCATGACCGTGCTCTACATCACGAACACGGTCGAGCGCACGTTGACCGGCGGCACGTCGTTCTACGACGTCACGCTGACGCCGCTGCCGAACGGCACCGCTCACGCGGCGGCGCAGACGGTGGGCCTCGCCCTCGGCGACCGCTTCCTGCGGCGCCTCACGACACCGGGCGCGGCAGGCTTCGGACAACCGCTCGGGCCGAAGGGCGATGCCGCCCGCTGGCGTGTGTTCCTTGAAGGCACCGGCGCGAACGGCGATCTCACCGGCAACGACCGCTACTATTTCCTTGCCTTGCGCGGCGGCGTCTCGCGCATGGTCAACCAGAACCTCGATCTGGGCTTGGCTTTCGAAGCCGGCAACTGGAGCTACAAACACCCGGACACATTCGTCCCCGAACGCGCCGAGGGCGATCTCTGGCGCTTGGGCGCCTTCGCCCGCTACACGCCAGGCCCCTGGCGTCTGCACGGCGCCGTCATCGGCGGCGAGCAGGACGTGGAGACGACCGGGATCTCGCTCGCCGGCGGCGGCACCTCGCGCGCGAAGGCGCGAGCGACGCTCTATGGCGCAGGCATCGAAGCGGGCTACGCGATCCCCGTCGACGGCTTCACGCTAACCCCACACGCCCGCGTCAACGCACTGCGCTGGAGTTCTCCCGCCACGACCGAGACCGGCGGTCTCGCCCCCTTGAGCGTTCGCAAAGCGACGCGCGAACAAGTCCGCCTCGCCCTCGGCGCGACGTTGGGCAAGAGCTACGAGATCGAACCCGGTCTCGACCTTGGCGTCGAGATCGGCGCCCGCGCCTTCACGACCATGGGCGACGTGAAGAGCCGCGTCGTCGCAAGCGACAGCGTCAACCCCGCTCCCTTCGCGATCGACGGCCCGAGCACCGGCCGGAGCGGCGTCGAACTCACCGCCGGTCTCACGCTCGTCAAAGACGGCCGCATGGCCATCGCCGCGAGTTACGAAGGAAGATTCGCCGGCGACGAACAAAGCCACGCCGGAATGCTCACGCTGAAGATGACGTTCTAGGGTGAAAACCCAATAATTTTGTCTGCACAACAGTACGATACCGATTTGAT
>CAZLRW010000037.1:0-32958 GCA_964561925.1 uncultured Flavobacteriaceae bacterium | reverse complement strand
CCAGCGCACCGCTGAAAACTGCGGCTTAGAAGCCTCCGGCTCCGCCAGTCATACTTAGGACGATTCCGCTGTCGCGGGTTTTCACCCGGATGGCGTCGAAGAAGGCGAGCGGGTAGAGCGCGTCGAGCGGCCGGTTCTCGTAGGTACAGGTGCGCAAGGTCAGCGCCGGCGTCGCCACCGACGTGACGCGGCCGAGGCCGTCATAGACGTACGCGGCATAGAACGCATCCGGCCAGGTGATGCGCGTGCGGTTGCCGGACGCGTCGAGCTGGTAGTCGACGTTCTGGTTCCAGTCGTTGCGCCGTTCGCGCGTGAGGCGGCCGGCGGTGTCGTAGGTGTACTGCGTTTCGGCGACAACGGGCTGCAGCGCAAGCAACGCTGCAGAAGATCGCGGTGACGGCTCTCCGCCGCCGCTATGGCAATTTCAGTCGTCCGGCGCGCCACTCGGTTAGGATCATCCTCGCTCCAAACCTGATCAATGGGTGATCACCCATCGCCACCACCTTTTCTAGCGCGGATATGGCGAGCTCCTCGTTGAAAGGAAGCAGCTGGCAAGCCGCTGCAGACCTAACTGCAGGATCTGGGTCCTCCAGAAGCGACTCAAAAATGGCTTGTCCGCGATCGGGCAGTTTGCGGAGCTGCGCCAATACCGCAAGCTTGAGCTTGTATGCAGCGCTCGTATCTTCAGGACGACCCTCCCTGGTGCCCAAGCCATGGGCGACCGCCGCAATTCGGAAATCCTCTGAAAGGTTGCGCTTCATCAATGTATCAGGTGGTGATCACGCTGTGTGTCATGCATAGTCCAAACGCACGCCCTGTTCCTGAAGTTGCAGCGCCTCGTGACCGGCGTATCCCTTCTCGGGAATCCTCTTCAGAGTTCGCTTTGCAAGCCCGATGATCGAGTCCGCCCATTCAATGAAATCAGGGGGCTTGGTAATTTTGCTGCTCTCTCCCCAGTATGAAGGGATAAAGTACAATCTGCCGGCGCGGATAAATTCCTTGGTGACATAAGGTCGGCCGAACTCGATGATCGGGTTTTCAATCGGGCTGCAGAAGAATTCACTTCGTGCGGGAATGAGTGTGTACTCGAGCTTGTTGAGGTCCTGCCAGCGCGCGATTAGAACGCGCAAGACGTCCACGCCGTACTCCAATTCCGAAATCTTGGACAACATCTCCGGTTGCGAAGACCGAGAGTGGTCCCTAAGGAAGACTACTGCAGAAACTGCAGAACGTAGCGCTTTCTCAGACTCCGCCAGATCGTTCTTGGTCAAGAACAGGCTTACTTGCTTCCCGCGCACCAACGACCGCCTCAATTATACGGGTGAAGAAACAATGGGGTATCCGGCCGCTCGGTAAGGATGTCGACGATCGCCTGACGCTCCCGCTTGACGGGAACCTGCCCCCACCACGTTTGGCGCCCCACTTGATGCAGTCCGGAGCCGACAGCTTCACGTACACTATCTCGGACCCAAGCAACGCGACGGCGACGGCGACCGTCTCGGTGACGATTGGTCCGTAGGAGCGTCGCCGCGAGCGGCTCCACAAAGCTCGCGACAGGTTATTCGCCGTTCACCGGCGGTCGTCCGAACACCAACAGGTCTTGATGACTGTCCCACGCCCGCTCGGTGTAGCCAAGTAGGCGCACCATGGGGTTCACCTCAATATGTCGGGTGATCCAGCTTGGTCGAACCAGCGCCACTCCGTAGGGCGTTCGGTTGGGGAAGCGCGCACGAAACTCACCTTCGTAATCGACAAAGCCGAACCCGGTCCGCTGAGCGTCTCGCTCGGCAATCGCAAACGACTTGTCTTCAAGGTACTTCCACCTGTGGCGCTGGATGAACATCGAGTGACGGCCTTGCAACGTCACCAGGGCAATTCCTGTCGGACTAAGTGCGCGCATGATCGTGCCGAGCGCATTGAGCGCCCCCTCCAGAGACAAGTGGGTGAGCAGCGAACCGCAAAACACAAGATCAAACTCCGTCTCGAACGCCAGCTCTCGCAGATTGTCCTGAGATTTCTTCGGCTTCGTGCCGAACTGCTTCGTACAGAAGTCGATATGTGCCTGCACTATGTCGCACGCCCAGATTTCCGCGTCCGGGAAGAATGCGCGCAGATGCCGGGTAACGCGGCCGGAACCTGAAGCGAAGTCCAAAATGCGTCGTGGAGGCTCGCGCGAGTGAGTCAGCAGGTTTGCTACAATCAGCCGCAGCGCGTCGGCGCCAACACGAAAATAGTGCTCACGGCGCCCAGGTTCGTTGTCCGGCCACTCCTTGTCACTGGGATCCAGAGTCTGATCGACGCCCCGCTTGCGGTATGCCGCGAACGCCTCGGCGTATCGATTTGCAAGAGCGAAATGCGCATCCAGCGCATCAGGGTGAGACATCGACTTGTCCGCTTTCAAATCTGTGTCGCGCTCCCTACCACAACGCGCCGGCGCTTACCTGGTCGATTTCCTCCGTTCCTTCTCCCCCATCATCGCGTCAAGTCCCGTCAGTCCCTTGCGCAGCCGCTCGGTCATGTCGCGGGCGGCGGCGGGGGTGCTAACGATCCGGGGGCGCAGGAAGATGAGGAGTTCGGTGCGGTCGTTGATGTCGCTCGTCGTCGAGAACAGTTTGCCCAGCAACGGAATGTCCTTCAGCACCGGCACGCCGCTGTCGCTGACCGTGCCGCTCTCGCGGATCATGCCGCCGAGCGCGATCGCGTCGCCGTCCTGAACGGCAACCGTCGTCGAGAGCTTCCTTTGCTGGATCGTGGGGGAGTCGATGCCCGAGGTCGTCGTCGGGATCGCCGAGCTCACCTCCTGGTTCACCTCGACGAAGACGTTGCCGCTCTTGCCGATGCGCGGCGTCACGCGCAGCACGACGCCGGTGTCGCGGAACTGCACGGAGTTGACGATCGTCGGATCGTTCGCGTCGCGCACGCCGGTTGCCGATTGCGTGATGATCGGGACCTGATCGCCGACCTGCAGCACCGCGGGCTTGTTGTCGAGCGTGAGCAGCTTCGGCGACGACAGCACGCGGATGTCCGTGACGGCGCCGAGCGCGCTGACCGCCACGTCGATATCGGGGACGGTATACGTGAACGCAAATCCCGGAAACGCGGACGACACCTCGCCCGTCTTCGACAGCGTGTAGGTCTGGTTCTTCGCATTGCGGAAGAACCACTCCACGCCGTATTTCAGCGTGTCGTTCAGCGTCACTTCCGCGATCGTGATTTCGATCATCACCTGATCGGGCGCGACGTCGATCTCCTTCAGGAAGCGCGCGAGCGTCGCGTACTCCGTCGCGTCCGCGCGGATGATCAGCGCGTTCGCCGACGGGTCGAGCGCGATCTGCGGCCCTTGCCCGTTCGACTGTCCGCGGTTGAAGCCGCCGGAAGGCGCCGGCGGCGGCCCGGGCGGCGCATCGCCGGGCAACGGCGGCGCGCCGCCGTCGCCGGGCACGTCGCTCGACGATGTCCCCGCATCGCCCAAATTCACCGCCCCACCGTAGATCGCGGCAAGCGAGCGCGCGACGTCCTCGGCCTTCGCGTTCTGCATCCGGTAGTAATAGATGCGTCGTCCCGGGCCGGTCTGCGGCACGTCCAGCCGCGCCACCCATTTCGTCACTTCGCTCAAATAAGACGATCGCGGCGAAACGACCAGCAGCGTGTTCAACCGCCCGAGCGGCACGAACCGCAAGAGCGACGCATTCGCCCCGGCGGTATTGTCGAACACGCGCTTCAACTCGTCGGCCAGCGTGCTCGCCTCCATATGCTCCGGCCGCACCAGCGCGTACGACATGCCCTTCATGTAGTCGACGTCGAACAGGCGGATCGTGTCCAGCATCGCCGCACGCTCCTGCGCGGTGCCGGCCAGGAACAACAGATTGCGCCCCGCATCGATGGAGAGCACGCCGCCTGTAGGTGCGACAGGGGCGAGGATCTTCTGCATCTCGGCCGCCGCGACGAACCTCAGCGGCACGATCTCGATCCCGTAGCCGGGCAGGCGCGAACGCGCCGAGCCGGACACCTCGAACCCGTCGACGCGGCGCTGCGCCTCGGCCGCAGGCACGACGTTGTAGACGTTGTCGGCGAGAACGATGACGGCGCCGTTCACCTTCAAAGCGGTTTCCAGCGCCGCGACCACGTCTTCCTTGCGCAACGGCTTCGACGATTTGATCGTTACCTTGCCTTGCACCTGCGGGTCGATCGAATAGGGCACCTTCAGCACGTCGCCCAGCACGGTGCGGATCACGTCTTTCACGTCGGCGTCGGCGAAGTCGAGGATGACGTCGCCCTTCGTCTGTCCGGATCCGCGGCGCGGCGGCGGCTTCACGAAGCTGTCGTCGCCGGAATAGATTTCGGTCTTGGGCAGCGCGGGCCGTTCGCTCGCCTCGCCGTCGAGAACGACCGTTGCACCGGGCGCACCGGCGGCAGGCGCGGCGGGTGAGGGGGCGGGAACCGCGACGGGCTCGCTCGTCGCGCATCCGGCAAGCGCAATCGCCGCGGCCACGGAGCCGGCTGCCGACACGAACTTCCGGGATGATCCGAACTCAGGCCGGCGCATCATTCGCCTCGCCACAAACAAACATGACGAGTGAAGAAAGAGAAAAAGCAAACTGCGTCAAGTGAAATGCACGCGCATCACTGCACGCAACTCGACTGCGCGCGCACATTTCTCTTTCAAGGCGATGTTGCGCGATTTTGCGCCTTGGGAATTGCAAGAACTTCTTTCCGGTCGCCACCAGAAATTGCAACGCCGGCCGCGTCGATCTTGTCGACTGTCCAGCCTTCGAACGCATCGCCCGGCTTGACGACATGCGAAGCACCGCCGCTCTTCTGAATGACGGCGCGCTGCGTGTCCTTGTCGCCAGTCACGCCCAGAAGCCGGTATTGCGAAAGGTCGCCCAACGTCACCGCGGGCTTGGCGGCCTCCGGCGGCGGCGGCAGCGGATCGGGCTTGCGATCGATGTTGAACAGCGGCCGCTCCGCGACGGCCGCGAAGGTTTCGACCGCGGCAAGGGGCGCAAGCTTCAACGGCGGCGGCGCCTTCACCTCGGGCACCGGCACGCGCGCAAAGAGATCGAGCAGGGCCAGCGGCGAGGGCACGAACGCAATCAATGCGAAGGCAACGCCCGCGGCGCCCACGAGCGCCGCCGCGCGGCGAAACCGCGTCATGGCGGGAAAGGGCATCATGGCGCGCGCGCAAAGGCGGAGATCACGATCTCTACCTGAAGTTTGTTCGGTGCGTTCGTCTGCGGCGCGACGTTCCAATCGCCGTCCGGGTCGCGCACGACCAGCTTTTCGACTCTGAGCAACGGTCGAGCGCCCTCCACGCCGTGCAGCGCTTTGACCAACGCTTTGACGTCGGCCTCGATCATCGTCTGCACGCTGATCTTCGTCAGCGCGCCGTCGCGCGCCTCCGGCAGCACCTGGCTGCTCATCACGGTCGCCGACACCGACGACATCAACTGCCCGATCTGGCTTTGCAGCTGCGCGACGGCGAGCGTCGGCTGCGGCGCGGCGAACGTGAGCAGGCGCGCATCCGGATTGTCGCCGAGTTTCTTCGCCGCCGCCTCGAGACGCGGTGCCGCCTCCGCCAGTCCCTCCATCGTGCGCGCCTGACGCTTCAACATGTCGACGCGTTCCGCATGCAGCGCCCACGCCGTCCACATCGGCCACAGGACGAAGAGCGCGGCGGCGAGCACGATCGCGCCCAAAATGCCCGCCGCGAGCCAACGTTGGCGAAGGGGCGAAAGCTCGAACTTCATCGCGCGCGGCCCTCCAGCGCCATCGTGATTTCGAACCGCTCTTTGTTCAATTCCGGCCGCCGCATGACGGGCGAGCGGAACTTGACCTCTTTGAACAGCGAGGACGCTTCCAGTTTCGCGATGAGGGCGGGCGCATCTTGCGCGAGACCCACGATATCGACGGAGGAACCGGTGAGACGCAATTCGGTGAGGCGCGCCGTATCCGGGATCAGCCGCGTGAGTTCGCTCAGCACGTCGAGCGTGAGTCCGGGTTTGTGTGCGCGCGCAACGGCGAACGGCTGGGCCATCGCATCGAGTTGCGCTCTAAGCGCGGCGCTGCGTTTGGCGGCCGGTGCGAGTTCGGCGATGCGG
Source organism: uncultured Flavobacteriaceae bacterium (assembly GCA_964561925.1). GTDB lineage: Bacteria > Pseudomonadota > Alphaproteobacteria > Micropepsales > Micropepsaceae > SZUA-430. Next base: position 26,857 of record CAZLRW010000037.1, on the reverse strand, counting down.
GCCTGCCACGCTTCCGTCTCGCGCGTGCGGGACATATCCCAGGCGGCGCCGGCAAGGTACCAGGCAAACGCCGCCCCGCACACGAATGCCGCATTGATCAGTATCGTGCGCGGCGGCGCAGACGCCTCGGCGGCAGGCAGCAGGTTGAAGCCCGCCGGCGCACCGTTGCCGCCGTCGATGTCGACCGCCGCCGGTTTCAGTCCGAGGCCGGTCAGGCGCTTCTCGACCGCCGCGACCGCCGTGTCGGGAACGATCGCGATCTCGGCCTCGAGCGTGCCGGCGCCAGCATCACGCGCGGCGGTGCGCACGTCGAAGCGCACGGCGTCGGCCTTGAACGGCGTCAAGCGATCGATCTGCAGCTCGACCGCGGAGCGCAACTCGCGCTCGCTCATCAAAGGAAACGTGGCGCGGCGTTTCAGTGCGCGCGCGTGTGGCAGCACCACGGTGAGCTTCGACAGGCTGAAATCCGGCGCCGCACGCAAAATCTGGTCGGCAAGGTCCTTGTCGTCCGCCCGCGCATCGAGTTCGAAGGCGCGCCCCTCATCGCCGCCGCACGCGACCCGCCAAACGTCGCCGCGCACATGCAGCGTCGCGGCCGTCGGCTCCCTCGGCAGGAAACCCAACACCCAAGCCGGCGACATCGCCTTGAGTTCGCCAAGCCACCACGCGACCACGCGCCCGGCCAGCTCGGGCACGTCGGCGAGACGCGCAGGCGCGCCCAAGTCGACGGTGATCGTTTGCTCTGCCATGAAGCGACCGTTTTGCCGGTGCAAGTCCGCCTAGCTTAGATCAGACCGTGGATGGGAAAGGACAGGAAAAGTAGACATTCGACACCCGCAAAAATAGGCAAGTGAACAGAGCGCGCGCGCAGGAGTTGCCGAGCGAAGTGGCTCGCGAGGCATTCGAGGCTGAGATAATGTCCGACGCCGACCGCGAGGAAGACCGTGCCAACCTTCGCTTACGACGCAACCAGTGCGACCGGCGGGGCAACGCGCGGCACGATCGACGCGCCGAGCCGAAGCGTCGCCGTCGAACGGCTTTTGGCAAAAGGCCAGACGCCGGTGCGGCTCGTCGAACAAGCCGGCGCCGCGGCTGGCGGCGCAGCGGTCGCCGGGCGACTGACGCTGGGCTTCGGTCTCGCATCGGACCGCCTCGAAATTCTGCGCGAGTTGAGTCTGCTCCTGCGTGCGGGGCTTGGCGTCGAGCGCGCGTTGGTCGCCATGCAGGGTCTTGCAACGAAGGCGAGAGTACGCGCCGCATTGAGTCACATGCTCGACGGGTTGCGCGGCGGGGAGGCGCTCTCGGTCGCAATGCAACGGGCCGAGCACTTGTTTCCCGAGACGGTGCGCAAGCTGGTGGCATCAGGCGAGGCGAGCGGCCGCCTGCCCGATGTGATGGCGCGTCTGGCCGAGACGCACGCGCGCGCGAGAGAACTTGCCGACAAGGTCGTGTCCGCGTTGATCTATCCGGCGCTTCTCGTCGTCGTGATGCTTGGGGTTTTGGTCGTCATCTTCACCGTCGTGTTGCCGCGGCTCGAACCGTTGTTCGCGCAGTCGCAGGACGCATTGCCGTGGCCGACCGCGGTGCTGCTCGCGATCTCGCATCTCGTGAACGGCTATGGTTGGTGGTTGCTGGCGGCGATCGCGGTGGGCGTGGTCGTGGTCTGGCAGGCGCTGCGCCGGCCGGAATCGAAATTGGCCCTCGATCGCTTCGCGTTGTCGTCGCGCTTCACGCTCGATCTGCCGCGGCGTTATCAGGCGGCCCAGTTCTGCCGGAACCTCGCGATGCTGATCGACGGCGGGATGCCGCTGAACCGTGCGTTGGAATCGGCGGAGGCGGCCGTGTCGAACAGATTCATGCGCGGCGCGATGGCAAGACTCTTGGACGATGTCCGCCAAGGCCGCAGCCTGCATGCCGCGCTTGAAGGCGCCGATGTGTTTCCGCGGCTCGCGATCGAATTTGCCGCCGTGGGCGAGGAGACCGGGCGCATCGGGCCGATGCTGAACGAGGCGGCCGACGTGCTCGACCGCGACGTGCGAACGCAGATCGATCGGTTGTCGGCGTTGCTTTTGCCCGCGGTCACGATCGTGCTGGGCGCGATCGTGGCCGTAATCATGACCGGCGTCGTTTCGGGGATCCTGGCCGCCAATGACCTCGCGCTCTGATCGTAGGTTCACTGCTGCGTCCGGCTATTCGCTTGTCGAACTCTTGGTCGCGCTTGCGGTGATGGGACTGATCGCGACCGTCGCCGTGCCGATGGTCGCAGGCACGGTCGAACGTGCGACGCTGACGGCGGACGCGCGGGCGCTCGCAACCCGGCTCCGCGCCTGGCGCGAGATTGCGATGGATCGACAGATGCGCATCGCGGTCACGCACTCCGCGCATCGGCTCAGCGCGTCGCACGGCGACGAATTCGAATTGTCGACAGGAACGTCGATCGACGTGGCGAATGGGCCGAAGCTGACGATCGGGCCCGGCGGCGGGGCGCACGGCGTGTTGCGGCTTTCGCGCGGCGGCTCGTCCATCCGCGTTGCGTTCAATGCGACCAGCGGCCGCGTGGAGATAACCCGATGAAGGAAAGGAACGGCTTCACGCTCGTCGAGGCTCTAGTCGCCTTCTCGATTCTCGCCGTCTCGGCGGTTGCGATCTACGGCGCCGTCGGTACGAGCGTCATGGGTCTTGCGCGTTCCGGAAGAGTGGACGAGGCGACGCTGATCGCGCAGTCGCAACTCGCGCAATGGACGGCGGCACGGGCGTTGCCGGCAGCAGGGCAGGGGCAAGTCGAGGGGGCGCCGTACCGTTGGCGGCTCGAGCTGGTACCCGAAGGCGCGCCCGAACCGCCCGACACGGCGCTCGCGCCGCTGCGCGCGCAACGGATCAGGCTCTCGCTCGAGTGGGACGAGAACGGCCGCCGCCGTGCGATCGTTCTCGAGCACATTCTGCTTGTCCGGCGCGAATCCGGAGGTTGAGATGCGACGTCGACTTCAAGCGGGTTATTCGCTCGTCGAGCTGCTCATTGTTCTCGCACTCTTGGGATTGATCTCGATTGCGATTGCGGGCGGCGTGTCGTTCGGCAATCGCGCGTGGGAGCGTACGGAGCGCAAGGTTCACGACGCCGAAGTTGCGATCGGCGGACACCAGTTGCTGCGAACCCTGCTCGCCGCGGCCTATCCGCGCCAAACCGGCGAACCGGGTGAAGAACCAATCGTCGCGTTCGAAGGCGGTCATGACCGGCTGACGTTTCTGAGCGCGGCATCGGAGGCCGTCGGTGGGCGCGGCGTCGTCGAACTTGCGCTCACCGTCGAACGCTCCGGCGGCGAAGCTTCGCTCCATCTGGAGATTCCAAACGCGCCGGACGGCGAGAGGAGGGAGGTCTTGCTCGCGGGCGCCCGCGAGATCGACATCGCGTACGCGGAGACGACCGACGGAACGGTTGTGTGGACCGATGCCTGGCAGGCGCGGCGGAGCTTGCCACTGCTGATCCGCGTGCGCGCGACGTTCGCCGAGGGGACGCGGCGGTGGCCCGATCTCATCGTCATGCCGCGCGTGAACCGTGCGGCGCCTTGCATGTTCGACCCCGTATCGTTCGAGTGCCGCCGTGGTTAGCCCGCGCGCGGTATCGCGTCAGCGGGGCGTCGCGTTGATAGCGGTGCTCGGATTCCTTGCGGTGATGTCGCTCATCGCGATCGGGATCGTCAGCGCGGCCAGGACGTCGATCGACGGCGCGGCGCGCCGCCTGTTGCGTGCGCAGGCTCAATCGGCGGTCGAGGGCGCCATGAACGTCGCCGTCCTGCAGCTCATCGCCGGAAGGATGCTTGCGCCTCAGGTCCTCGCCGCGCCGCAGGATATCGAGGTCGGCGAATTCACCGTCACCGTGCGTGCGCGACCCGAGGCGAGCAAGATCGACCTCAATTTCGCCGACGTCGCGCTGCTCATGGGCATGTTCCGCGTGGCCGGCGCCGACGCGGACCGCGCAAGTGCGCTCGCGTCGGCGGTGCTCGACTGGCGCGATGCGGACGACTTGCTCCACGTCGGCGGCGCCGAGCGGACGGAGTACGAAGCGGCGGGCGTTGCTTATCCACCCGCGAACGGCCCGTTCGAATCCGTCGACGAGTTGCGGCGCGTGCTCGGCGTGACCGACGAACTGTTCACCTGCCTCCGCCCGCACCTGACCGTGCATGCGCAGCGGGCGAGCGTCGATCTGGCGACCGCGTCGCCGCTGGTGCGCGAAGCCGCAGGCGCTGGCCCCGCCGATACGAACGCGTCGCCGCCCGGCACAAGCGTCGTCTCCGGCACCGCGGTTTCCGCAGGCGAAGTCTTCGAAGTGACCGCCGAGGTCGACGACAGAAAGCGAAACCTCAGGCGGGCCGAGCGCGCCGTCCTCCGCGTCACCGGCAACGCGCGCGATCCGTTTTGGATTCTGTCGGTGGAGCCGGCGGAGATGAGAAGTGACGTCTGTCCCGCCCCGTAGCGAGGGTTGCTATCGATCCAAGCTGAATTCGTCGCTCAGCGTGTCGAGCGCTGCGCAAAACGCAGCGTGGTCTTTGTCCGCTTCGTAAGCGGTGGCCGCTTGGTTCATCCGCTTCACGCCGGCCGCGAGGCGCTCGATCTCGAGCGAACCTTGTGTTGCCGCCAGTTGCAGACCCGACGACACGAGCGAGGCGCGCGCCTCCGCTTCGCCGCGTGTGGCACAGCCGGTACCGGCGCCGGAGAGCCAGATCAACCCAAGCCCGCCCGCGACAGCGACACTCGCGGCGACAAGTTTGTGTCGCAAAGGGAGCATGCGCAAGCCTGTTATGGCATTGCGCAACGTCATCGCGAGCCGATCGATCACTGACATGGGCCGCCGCCGCCGCCGTTGCAATCGAGTGCGTTGTGAAGGGTGGACTGCATCGGTTTGTTGGTCAGCCCATCTTGGTTTTGTAACGCGAGAGCGACGGCCCCCGCGCAATTCAACCCATCATCGAGATGAAGCCTCAGTGAGTCGCGCCTCCTTCGCGAGCAAGTCGAGTTCCTCGCAGAACGCACCGGCGTCCTTGTCGCTTTCATAGGCTGTAGAGGCAGCGTTCAGGCGTTTCACGCCGTCAGCGAGATCGGCGACCTGTAGCCTCCCCTCTGCGGCCGCTCGCTGGAATGCGGAGGAAATTTCGGCCACGCGCGCTTCGACATCTTCGTGCGACGAACAGTTGCGACCACCCATGAAGAGAAGGAGGCCGCCTATTGCTGCCAGCACCGAGCCACCCACTGCAAGCTTCGTCTTGACGCTCAACGCAAGAACGCGGTCGAGGCCCGTTCGCCCCAACTCAATTGCTCTCCTGATCATGGGCACGGGCTACCGCCGCAGCCTGGCGGCCCGCTGCCACTGTTGTAGCGCACGGTGACACTGACTGTTCCAACGGCACTGCCGCCGCATCCGTCGGATACGGTGTATGTGAAGGTGTCGTATTTGACACGCACGGCCGAGGTCGGGAAATCGCTCGTCCGCGTGTACCGAACCTGTGTACCGGAGTAGAGGATTTCGGTTATGCCCTTCGCGCCGTTCGTCGTGGCGACGACAACCAATGGATGAGCCTCGGGGTCGGTGTCATTCCAACGCGGGTCGAGAGTGCGGGACGTGTCATAGTTGTTCATGACCGTCCAGGCCAGTTCGTCCGCGCCGGCGGTTGGATTCTGTGCACTTATGTTGATCGTTACCGCGACGGTACCGGCCGCCGATGCGCCTTCATCATCGGTGATGGTGTAGCTGAAGCTGTCTGCTCCGAGCTGTCCCCCATTGGGAAGGTACGAGACTGAAGTACCGCCCGCGCCCAACGTTGCCTTTCCCTTTGCGCCGTTCGTGACTGCAGTGACTGTAAACGGATCTTGCCCGGGGTCCGTATCATTGGCGCGCGGATCGAGCGAATGGCCCGGGGCGCAGATGAGTTGATTAATCGTGAGCGTGTCTGAGACGGGAATTGGCGGGCCGTTCAGAACCGTCAGGTTCACCACCGCGCTCGCGCTCATACCGTTGCCATCAGAGATCGAATAAGTAATGAGGTCGGCGCTCCTGCGACCCAGCGTCGGCGTATACGTAATCGAAGCGCCGCCGCCCGTTACCGACGCCGTACCATTTTCGCCCTGCGACACGTTGGTGACCGTCAGCGCATTGCCGTCCGGGTCGCTATCGTTCGTGCGAGGATCGAAGGTGGTTGCGACGCCTTCCGTTGCCGACTTGGCGTCGTCAACAGCCACCGGCGGGCGATTGGACGTCGTAGCGGACACGACGTGCTGCGTCCGATTTCCAGCAGCGTCATAGGTGTAGATGATCTGCTTGCCGTCCGAGTAAGTGACGGCGCGAATTCGCCCGAGTTCGTCGTAGGTGTAGGTGGCCGAGGCGTGCAGGTCGGTCGCGAGCGCAAACGCCAGCGCAGTACCTGCGACCAGCACGTTCCTGACTGTCGCGCGCATTTTGGTCTCCGCTTTGGCCAAGTTAAAGATGACTACGCTTACCGAGCAAAGGCAAGTTAGAAATCAGGAATCCTCTGTCATACGCTGACGCCTCGATGGCACATCTCAACCGATTGTTCTCAGTGCACGTGCGAGACACCTCCAGGTGGAGTCGATCGGAGAAAAGTCTGAATCCACATGACAACTGGATTGACCTCTGTCGGTACGTGGGAGCATGGTGTTTGATGTGGTAACCATGATCTTCTGTTCGTGGAATTTTCCGCTATGCTCAGACAATCGACGTTTGTCGTGTTGGGTGCCGCCTTGGCGGCAGCCGCGTTTCCGGCCGCCAGTCAGGAAGTTGCGCCGGCGTATTATTTTTCGATGCGCAACCTCAAGAACGAGAGCAGTGCGAGTTTTGTCTCTGTCGTTCTCGTGACAGACGCGTCGCATCCGACTGCCGTCGGATCTTGTAACGGCGCCACGTTCTACGCGAGCGCGGCGGACGCGGCGGTCATCCTGGCGGCGCGCACCAGCGGCGAGATCGTCCAGGTGCACAGGGTCGAGGAAGGGGAGACGCCCCAAACAGCTCCTATCGTCTGCGTGATCGACGGGTCGGGCAACACATAAGGAGGGCGCGGCCCATGTCTTATCGATTGGTCGCGTTTTTCCTTGTCGTTCTGCTGTGCTTGGTCTCGCCCGGCCATGCGCAGCAGGCCTACATACCTTCCGTCAAGATCGGGACCGCGGCGCTGATCTCGCCGTCGAATGCCAACATATTCTACGGCAGCGGAACCACGTCGACGAACGGGACGGGTGCGACGGTGCGCCCGCCGGAGATCGTGGAGTTGGCGCGGGCACTGCGCAACAACCCCGATTTGATCTACGAATACGTTCGCAACAACATCGACGTCGTTTGGCTCTACGGGCTGCAAAAAGGCGCGCTGGGCACGTCGATCGACAAATCGGGGACCGCGTTCGACCAAGCCATGCTGATGGTCGAACTCTTGAGGCAGGCCGGTTACACCGCCACCTACAAGGCCGGCACGATCACGCTCACCGGCGCGCAGTTTGCTGCTTGGACCGGGATATCGGATGCCACGGCGGCGTGCCAGTTGCTGGCAAGCGGCGGCTTTCCCGGTGCCGTCAACGGTTCGAGCAGCGCCACGTGCGCCTATGGCAGCGGCACGCCGATCAGCTCTGTGGAGTTGGCGCATGTTTGGGTGGCGGTCACGATCTCCGGCTCCACGTACGTGTTCGATCCGGCCTACAAACCGCATACCTGGAAGGCCGGTATCAATTTGGCCGCCGCAACGGGAATAACGACAGGCCAAGCGCTGTCGCAAGCGACGACGGGTGCAACGTCCGGGGTCTCGTCGAGCGTGAGTTTCGTTCGCAATCTCAACATGACGCAGTTGGGGTCGACTCTTCAGACCTACGCCACGAATCTGCTGGCCTATCTCCAAAGCAGCAATCTGTCGGCTGCTTCGCTCGAGGATGTGGTCGGCGGCGGCGAGATCCAGAACTATACGTCGCCGAGTGGCGGACTTCGTCAAGCGTCCCTGCCCTACACGGCGAGCACGCTGTATAGCTGGAGCGGCGGGATTCCGGACCAGTACCGCACCACGTTGCGGGTCTTCGCGCGAACGCAGAACCATGCACAGGCCGCGCAAGGGAACGTCGTCTACGACACCATGTTCGACAAGACGTTCTTCGTCGACGAAATCTATGGCCGCTCGTTGGAACTGCAGACCGACTTTGTTCAGGGAATGCTGACACAGGTCAGCAGCTACTCGTACAACAAGGTCTGGCTGATGCTGGATCAGCAGTCGCAAGGAATTTTCCTGATTCAGCCAGCGACGGCGACTCCTCCGGCGGTGCAGTACTCGGCCCGCCCTTCGGTCGTTGAAGTGAAGTTAACGGCCAATCACCCCTATGCTGCAGCCGCGAACGGGTCTGCCACGACAAACGGCGCCTACATGGATGCGACGGTTGAGAAGGCCGCACGGCTGGTGACCGGATTGTCGATCGTGCACGGGTGGGGCGATGTCAGTCCTGCGCTGACCGCCAAGTATGCCGAGGAGCGCATTTCGGACTATGCGCTTCCCAAATACGTCGTCCCGGCGTGGGGTTGTGAGAACGGCACGGCGCCTTGCCAGAATACCTATTTGCAGCCCGCGGGCGAGTTCACGCGGGTGAAGGCCGGTGCCAATTGGCTTGGGCAAATGACGCGAGCGTCGAAACTGCACGCGGCGATCGCGAAGTCGGTCATGCAGCACCACCATAGCGTCGGCATCGTCTACGGCGACGTGAATTTTCAAACCTACAAACGGTCGATCAGCGATTCGTTCGTGCAGTTCAGCGTGTCCGACAACTTCGATCGGATCGACGTCGATACGGCGTTCAGTTTGACGTCGAAGACGGCCGACGCGACGGCGCGCCGCGGCGCGGTGCATGCCGTTGCAGCCACCATCGCAGCTTTGGAAGGGTCGATCGCCGCCCAAGTGAACGACTTGCCGGACACGTCGTCGACCGCGACGCGATTCGAGTGGGGCAATGCCCCACCGGCAGCGGAGGACCCTTCCGGCGCCGGCGCACGCAAGTTTCTGGAATTCACCGCGGCGAACGCGTCGCAGGCGCCGAACATCGTCGTTGCGGAAGGGCAGACGTCGAACGGGGTTCTCACGGACATGGTGGGGTCGACCCAGCAGCCGATCTTGAGCGACGCAACGGTCCAAGCGCGCAGGAACATTCTTGCAAACGCGATCACGGCCTACGCAAACGCCGGTTACAGCATCGCGTCGAGCGAGGAAGGATTCCTTGGGCCCGGGCAGCGCGGCGGCACGATCGAGTGGGCGAACGGGAATGCCACATACACGCCGAAGGGCACCAAGCAACGCGGCGGCGCATTCGTCGCCACACGTTACGCGGCCGGTGAACCGGTCGAGATTGCACATATGGTTCTGCACACGGGCGGCGCGTCGCAATTCGCGAAGGGCGGCGGCGGCGGCAACACGCCGGATGCCGGCGCGAAGTACGACCCCGACCAGGCCGCGGACATCATCAAGGCGCGCTTCATCGACAAGTCGAGCGTTCACGGCGTCACTCTCGCGAACGGCAAGATGAGCTTCGACAGCCCGGCCGTGCTGACGGTCGGCAGCGGCAAGTTCCCCTACGAACTTTCTGCGCGCTATTCGTTCCGGGCCGGCATGCCGAACCCGCAGAACTTCGGTCCATCGGTGCCCTCACAACCGCAATCCGGTTGGACATCGAACTGGCACAACAATCTCACCGTCTCGGGCTCGGGCCTCGAAGCGATGGGGCAGACGGACATCCGCGCTGCCGTCGGCGCGATCGCCGCGTTCGCGGCGGCGCAGGACATCTACAAGGCCTCGCCGTCGCTGCCGCGCGACATCGCCGGCGTGCTCACCAACGCGTGGTGGGTGAGGCAACTCTCCGGCAACGTCGTGACCGTGGCGTTGGGTCACTCGACGCGCCAGTTCGTGAAGCTGATCGACGGCACGTATCAGACGCTGGGCGCGGGCGCGACGGCGACGCTTGTGCAAAACGGCACACGCGTCCCCTTCGAAGAGAAGTGCACCACCACGGCCAGCATCCCGCAGCCCTATGCGCTGACGCGCGGCTGGAACTATCAGAACCTGTCGTTCACGGTCACGAATGCCGGCGGCGATACGCAGCAATTCGGGTATTGGAAAACCTACTACTGGGACGGGGAGAACTACTGCGGCAATCAGAAGGGTTTCCGCATGACGGGCTGGACCTTCCCGCAAGGACCCTCGATCGCGCTGACCTATCTGCAGAACACGAACAACTCGGGCGAGTTCGGGCTCGAGGGCGGGACCGACTCGATCAACGAGGTCACGAACTCGCTGGGGCGCAAGCTGCGCTATTCGACGACGAGCTACACGATCGACGACGGTCTGACGCCCGCGCGCTCGATCACGATCGGCACCGACCCTTCCGGTAACACGATGACGTGGACGTGGACCAGCGCCGTCTATCTTCCGACCGCCACCGCGCGGCCGATGCCCTACGCCCAATTGGCACGGATCTTCACGCCCGACAATCCGACGAAGCCCAGCATCGAGTACCTCTACGATGCGCTCGGGCGGGTGAAGGAAGTCAAGGATGCGACGGCGCTGCAGTGGCAGACACGGGGGGCCTATCAGTTCTTCATCGCCGATGGCACGCGGGGCGAGCGGGTGGACCCGGCGGGGGGCAGCTACGTCGTCACCTACGACACGGACGGAAGACCGTGGCGCTACACGGATGAGATCGGCCGCAAGACGGAGGTGTTCTATGACGGGCGCGGGCGGCCGGTGCGGTACGTCTATCCCGAGTTGGACGAGGAACTGCTCGAATACGACGCGCGCAACAACCCGACGAAGCTGACGAAGGTCGCCAAACCCGGCTGCACCGTTGCCTGCTCGCAGGAAATCACCGCCGCCTGGCACACGACGTGGAACAAACCGCTCTGGGTCAAGGACCAGATGGGGCGGCAGAGCGATTTCACGTACTACGAGACGGGGAACGGGAAGTCGCTGATCGCGACCGCGCTCCGTCCTTCGGTTGCAGGCACACGGCCGACGTACAGTTTCACCTACGACAACCGCGGCCTGCTGCTGACTTCGACCGACCCGACCGGTCTCGTCACGCAGAACAGCTACGACGCCACGAACGGCAATCTGCTCTCGACAATCGTAAACCCCGGCGGCCTCAGCCTCACGACCGTGATGGCCTACGACGCCGTCGGCAACGTCACGAGCGTCACCGACCCGCGCGGTAACGCGAGCTCGACCACCTACGACGCGAACCGGCGCAAGCTCGTCGTGACGATGCCGCTCGGTGCCGCGTCTCGCACGACCTATGACGCGGTCGGGCGCGTGATCAAAGAAGAACGCGCGACGGGCACCAGCGGCGGCAACCCGGTCTGGGGCCACGTCACGCAAATCGCCTATACGCCGACCGGGCAGAAGGCCCAAGTCATCGACGCCGACGGGCGTGTGACACGGATGCTGTATGACGCGGTCGATCGCCCGCTCGTGACGATCGATCCGGAGTCTCGCCGGGTTCGCAAGGTCTACGACCTCGCCGGGCAGACGCTCCAAGAAATCCGTGGCGACGCCTCGCCGCTGCAGCAGGTCTATGCCGAACGCAGCTACACGCCGAACGGCAAGGAAGCCTGGATCAAGGACGCCAAAGGCAACCAGACGACCTATGGCTACGACCCGTTCGACCGGCTGGAGCGCACGACGTTCCCGGACGGGACGTACGAGCAGCTGAGCTACGACGTCATGGGCAACGTCGTCTCGAAGCTGACGCGGGGCGGGCAGCTGATCGTCAATACGTACGACACGCTCGACCGGATGGTGACGCATCTGGTGCCGCAGCCGACACCCAATCCGGCGATCCTGACGACGACGACGTACGACCTCGCCGGCCGCACGACTTCGATCAGCGACAACACGGGGCACAGTCTCACCTATGGCTTCGACACCGCGAAACGTCCGACCTCGGTCGCGCAAGCGGCGCCGACCTTCACCGGCACGCGGGTCGTCTCCTACGTGCTCGATCCGAACGGCAACAAGACGCGCACCAACTGGGCGGACGGCTACTACGTCGCCTATCAATTCGACGCGCTGAACCGCATGACGACGGCGAGCGAGAACGGCACGTTCCTGCTGGCGACGTACATCTACGACACGCTGGGCCGGCGCACGAGCCTCGTTTACGGCAACGGCGCGAGTCAGGGTTACACGTACACGACACAGGGCGACATGCTCACGCTGGCGAGCACGCTCACCGGTACCGCGAACACATACACGAACACGTTCACGAAGGCGCATCAGCTGGCGAGCGAAGTGGCTTCCAACGCGGCGTGGAGCTATGCCCCCGCAACGTTCCAGACGACGAGCTACAGCGCGGCGAACAACCTCAACCAATACGTCACGGTCACGGTGGGTGCGAACCCCACGGTGACGATGAGCTACGACGCGAACGGCAACCTCACCGGCGACGGGACATGGACATTCGCCTACGACGCTAACAACATGCTGCGCAGCGCGACGAAGGCGGGCGGCTCGGCGAGTTACGACTACGACCCATTGGGACGGCGTCAGCGGCTGACCGAGAACGGCATTACGACGTCGTTTCTGCACGACGGCGACGAGGAAATCGGCGACTACGCCGAGAGCGGCGGCACGTCAACGCTCCTGCGCCGCTACGTCCCCGGCCCCGGCACGGACGTGCCAATCGCGATGATCACGCCAAGCGGCGGCAGCAACAGCCGCAAATACTTCCACACGAACCGGCAAGGCTCGACGATCGCGATGTCCGCCGACGCCGGCACGATGGCCGAAGGCCCGTACACGTACGATGCCTACGGCAACGGCGCGCCAGCAACCGGCGTGCCGTTCAAGTACACGGGGCGCAGGCTCGATCCGGGAACGGGCCTCTACTTCTTTAGGGCACGGTATTACACTTCTGAGCTAGGCAGGTTTCTCCAAACAGACCCTGTTGGATACGAAGATCAAATGAACCTATATGCCTTTGTGCATGACGACCCTTACAATTTGGAAGACCCTTTCGGGGAGATGGCCTCTCAACGGGGAGGAAACAACAAAAGGATTGATCCTGATGCGCGAAAGCAATTGGAGACAGAGTTGGAAGGGCTGAAGGGAAAGAGCGACAGAAAGTCGGTTGAGCGAAGGAACGAAATTCTTCGGATCTTGAAGGCGGATGACAAGGCGCGTGGGATACGTAAGAGCCGTGTACAGAAGGGAGGAGCAACTGGTCGTAAGGGCGGGGCTCCGCGAATCGTCCCACGCGGAGTTGGTCCTAGAATGTTGCCGTTCCCAATACCTATCGAAGCGATGATCGAAGAGAAGGAAGAGAGGGACAATGCCGCTGAAATGGATCGTATTTGCCAGAACCTTCCCTGCGATGTCGTGCCGGAGGGCGAAATTTTGAGTTACTCTCGCGACTCTGCACAAGGAGAAAGGCCTTCTCTGAAGAATAAAAGTAAAAATAGCAATTGGAGTTTTGATGACGAATGGGTCGTCGGGGTTAGGTGCGACACTAGGATAGACATGGAGAACGGATCTTGTGGGCAATAACGCGGTGAGATTTTCATCTTGTGACGATGGAGACTTCCATTCTTTTATCGTTTCATTATTCGATAGCAATGTGGTTGGTGATGATGACACTCCAATACTCAACGAAATGGGTCGACTTCTATCTGCACACTCGGTCGCAGATATTCTCGCGGAGGCGTTGCTACGGCGAAAGAATGAGGCTGTTACTGTTGGGGCAATCGATTTAGCTTTAGCTCGCTCAGATGTTGATGTAGATGATATTGTGTTAGCTGCTGTAGGATTAGATCGCACCTCAACTGAAGATATAAATTTTTTGGATTTGATTCATAAGAGATTAAAAACAGCTCCCATGCCTTCATTGTTAGTCTTCTTAGGGCATAACAAAGCAGATTTGGTCCGTCAAACTGCTGCTCGACTTATTGTTCTTCATAACCAAGATTGCTCTTCGGAGTTGCTGGAGCGGTATTATAATGAAGCGGATGACATTGTTAAGTTAAATCTCTGTGCTGCATTGTTTCGGTCAACTGGCCGTCAAGAGTTTTTGTATTACATTCAAAATCTAAAGCGATCGCTACGTCTAGATCTTGCGGTGGAGGCACGAGAATGCGAAGGTCTGGCTTTGTTTGGCGATCCTCAGGCAACCCTTCCTAGATGAGATTTTAAATTGCGCATCCAAATGAGCGGGGGAGTGTCGAATGGGAAAACGCTAGACCTTCCGCAAGGTGCCTAATTCAGAAGCTGTTCCGCTTCTGGAATCCGGCAAGAAGCCGGCGGTTCTAGCGCGATCGATGATGTTGGGCTTTTCGCTGCGATCGGCGCTGGTCAAGCTAATGCGGGAAAAGAAAATCTGGCATCGAGGAAGCTTGTGCGGCGCGTTCGAAATCACAAGCGCGACGGGACGTACCAGACGCTGGTCGCGGGCGCGCGCGCGAGCCGCTACCGGCACGCGCGCAGTACGAGGGGCGCTGCCTCGGGCACAGCTCCATCCCGCCGCAATATGGGCTGACGCGCGGCTGGAGCTATCAGAACATGTCGTTCGCGGTAACGAACGCGGGCGGCGAAGTGCAGAATTTCGGCTACTGGAAGTCGCATTACCGGGACGGGAGAACTATTGCGGCAATCAGAAGGGTTTCCGCCTGACGGGCTGGACCTTCCCGCAAGGTCCCTCGCTCACGCTGACCTATCTGCAGAACACGAACAATTCGGGCGAGTTCGTGCTCGACGAGGGCGTGACCGACGCGATCAGCGAGGTCACAAACTCGCTGGGGCGCAAGCCCCGAGCACACGCCTGAATTGCATCGACGCTGTTTGTGTTGGCGATGCCAATTGCATGCTAATGGATCGACAATCCTGTCGTTGGGTTTGTTGTCGTGGGCGAGCGGTCTGGAGCTTTCGCCGCGGCGGCAACGTAAGAATCGGGAACGCAGGGACATGATACGTATTCCCGTCGTCTGCGACGACAGTGCATTTGCGACTTTCGACGTTTCCAGTGGGCACGGTCGGTTCGGGGCAATTGACGGTAGCCGGATCAAAGACATATAAGTATCACTGATTTCGCTGCCCTGCAAGGCGGCGCTGCGACTTGACATTCGCATCGTGAAAACCGGTTCTCGCGTGACGGCGCGAAGCGTAGCGGCGCGCGCTCGACGAGGCCTGCATGGCTTGGGTCTCAAACGGCAAAAGCCGCCCCGGAAACGGATATCAAACGGATATCAAACGGATATCAAACGGATAGAACGGCGGAAATCCGCCGTCCAAACGGATCTAACGGATATATGGAGTTTTTTTGCCATTCGCGGCGGGGGCAACGACCCGGAAGCGAAGCTGAAATACGATCCGAACGAGGCGGCGGACGTTCTGAAGGCCCGCTTCGTCGACAAGTCGTCGGCGCTGGGCGTCACGCTGTCGAACGGGCAGATGTCCTATACGAGCCCCGCGTCGCTCAGCGTGGGCTCGGGCAAGTTCCCGTACGAGCTCTCCGCCTCGCTCGCGTGGCGCGCGGGCGTGCTGCCGACGAAGACGTTCGGCCCGGTCACGCCGAGCCAGCCGCAATCGGGCTGGGTGACGAATTGGCAGAACAACCTGACCGTCTCCTCCTCCGGCATGGAGGCGATGGGCGCAAGCGACGTGCGCGCGGGCGTGGGCACGATCGCGGCGTTCGCGGCGGCGCAGGACGTGTACAAGGCCGCCGCCTCGGCGCAGCGCGAGATCGCGGGCGTCTTGACCCAGGCCTGGTGGGCCAAGGACATCAGCGGCAACACGGTCACGGTTGCGGTGGGTTCGTCGACGCGGCAGTTCGTGCGGCTTGCGACGGGCACGTATTCGACGCTGGGCGCGGGCGCGCCCTCGACGCTGGTGTGGACGGGCGGGCGCAGCGCCTACAACGAGATCTGCACCGCCACGAACATCGCTCAGCCCTACGCGGTGACGCGCGGGTGGGATTATGCGAACGCGACGTTCGCGGTGACGGGTGCGGGCGGCGACGTGCAGAGCTTCGGCTTCTGGCGGGTCAATCATTACGACGGGATGGGCTATTGCGGGACGATCAAGGGTCTCAGGCTGAACGCCTGGACGTTCCCGCAAGGCGTGACGCTGAACCTGAGCTACGAGGCGGGCGATTATCTGAGCCCCTATCACCGGCTGAAGGAGGTGACGAACAACGTCGGGCGCAAGCTGCGCTTCAACTACGATCCGTATGCGCCGTACGAGCTCGTCGGCATCGACGACGGGCTGTCGCCGGCGCGCGCGATTCTCACGCCCGTGCCGGTCCCCGGCGTCATGGGGATACCGACGGCAAGCCACACCGACCCGATGGGCGCGGTGACGACGTACAGCTACCTCGCCCCCGTCACCGCCACCGCGACGCAACGCCCGGTGCCCTATCACCGTCTCGAGAAGGTGTTCACCGCCGACGCCCCGACGAAGCCGAACGTTCATTACACGTACGACGGCGTCGGCCGGGTGAAGGAGGTCAAGGACGCGACCGCGCTGCAATGGGAGAACCGCGGGCCGTACCAATTCTTCATCGCCGACGGAACGCGGGGCGAGCGGGTCGATCCGGCGGGGGGCAGTTTCGTCGTGACCTACGACATCGACGGCCAACCCTGGCGCTACACCGACGAGATCGGCCGTAAGACGGAGGTGTTCTACGACGGCCGCGGGCGGCCGGTGCGGTACGTCTATCCCGAGCTCGACGAGGAACTGCTCGAATACGACGCGCGCAACAACCCGACGAAGCTGACGAAAGTCGCCAAGCCCGGCTGCACCGTTGCCTGCTCGCAGGAGATCACCGCCGCCTGGCACACGACGTGGAATAAGCCGCTTTGGGTCAAGGACCAGATGGGCCGCCAGAGCGACTTCACCTATTTCGAAACCGGCAACGGCAAGTCGCTGATCGCGACCGCGCTGCGGCCCTCCGTGGCAGGCACACGGCCGACGTACAGTTTCACCTACGACAACCGGGGCCTGCTGCTGACTTCGACCGACCCGACCGGCCTCGTTACGCAGAACAGCTACGACGCCACGAACGGCAATCTGCTTTCGACGATCATGAACCCCGCCGGCCTCGCGATCACCACGGTGATGGCTTACGACACGGTCGGCAATGTCACGAGCGTGACCGACCCGCGGAACAACGCCACGGCCACGACCTACGACGCGAACCGGCGCAAGCTGGTAACCACGATGCCGCTCGGTGCCGCGTCTCGCACGACCTATGACGCGGTCGGGCGCGTGATCAAAGAAGAACGCGCGACGG
Organism: uncultured Flavobacteriaceae bacterium; assembly: GCA_964561925.1. Taxonomy (GTDB): domain Bacteria; phylum Pseudomonadota; class Alphaproteobacteria; order Micropepsales; family Micropepsaceae; genus SZUA-430. Next base: position 9,559 of record CAZLRW010000037.1, on the reverse strand, counting down.
GCACCAGCGGCGGCAACCCGGTCTGGGGCCACGTCACGCAAATCGCCTATACGCCGACCGGGCAGAAGGCCCAAATCACCGACGCCGACGGGCGTGTGACACGGATGCTGTACGATGCGCTCGACCGCCCGCTCGTCACCATCGATCCGGAATCTCGGCGGGTGCGGAAGGTCTACGACCTCGCCGGGCAGATGCTCCAAGAAATCCGCGGCGACGCCTCGCCGCTGCAGCAGGTCTATGCGGAACGGTCCTACACCCCGAACGGCAAGCAAGCTTGGATCAAGGACGCGAAGGGCAACCAGACCACCTACGAATACGACGAATTCGACCGGCTGAGGAAGACCATCTTCCCGAACGCGACGTTCGAGCAATTGGCCTACGATCTCAAGGGCAACGTCACCTCGAAGCTCACGCGCGGCGGGCAGCTGATCGTGAACACCTACGATCCGCTCGATCGGATGGTGACCCATCTGGTGCCCCAGCCATCACCCACGCCCGCGACCCTCACGACGACAACCTACGACCTTGCGGGGCGCACGACTTCGATCAGCGACAACACGGGGCACAGTCTCACCTATGGCTTCGACAGCGCGAAACGCCCGACCGCTGTGACACAGGCTGCGCCGACGTTCAGCGGCACGCGAGTCGTTTCCTACGTGCTCGATCCGAACGGCAACAAGACGCGCACCAACTGGGCCGACGGGTACTACGTCACCTATCAGTTCGACGCGCTGAACCGCATGACAACGGCGAGCGAGAACGGAACGTTCCTGCTTGCGACCTATGTCCATGACTACCTCAGTCGCCGAACTTCGTTGGTCTACGGCAACGGCACGACCCAAGGCTACACCTACACGACTCAGGGCGACATGCTCACCCTCGCGAGCACGCTCACCGGCACGACGAACACCTATACGAACACGTTCACGAAGGCGCACCAGCTCGCGAGCGAGAACTCATCGAATGCCGCCTGGCGCTACGTCCCCGCGACGTTCCAGACCACGGCCTACAGCGCCGCAAACAACCTGAATCAGTACGTGACCATTACCGTCGGAGCGAATCCGGCTGTGACGATGGCCTACGATGCCAACGGCAACCTGACCGGCGACGGCGCGTGGACGTTCGCCTATGACGCACGGAACATGCTGCGCTCGGCGACGAAGTCGGGAGGCTCGGCGAGCTACCAATACGACCCGCTCGGCCGCCGCCAGATGTTGATCGAAAACGGCACGACGACGACGTTCTTGCACGACGGCGACGAAGAGATCGCGGACTACGACATCGGGGGCGCCGTCCTTCGTCGATATGTCCCTGGCCCCGGCACCGACATGCCAATCGCCATGATCACCCCAAACGGCGGCAGCAACACACGCAAGTACTTTCACTCGAACCGGCAGGGCTCGACGATCGCGATGTCGGCTGACAACGGCACGATTGCCGAAGGTCCGTACACCTACGATGCTTACGGCAACGGCGCCCCAACTACCGGCGTGCCGTTCAAATACACGGGCCGCAGATTCGATCCGGGGACCGAGCTTTATTACTACAGGGCAAGGTACTACTCAGCGGCGTTGGGAAGGTTCCTCCAGGTCGATCCGATCGGCTACCGAGAGCAGTTGAATCTATACGCTTACGTTTCCAACAGTCCCACAAACTTCGTTGATCCCTCAGGGCTCGCGTGTGGCACGAGGGATGAGAAAGGGAACTGCGTGGTTCTAAATGGTGTGGACCCTAGCTCCGCAAATTATAAGGACGCGCAGCAAGCGCAAAGAGCTCTTCAAGATCGAGCCAATGCCCTTGACAAAAAGGTGAACGCACTTAAGGACGACCAGAAGGTCGTTATGAAAGACGGCACCGTTTTAACTGGTAAACAAGTCAAAGATGCTTGGAATAGTACAACCATAAAAATCACTGATACAACGGAAAACTACGGACCCAACAGCGGTGGGGCTAACTACGGACAGATCGCCGAGGTGCGAGTGGACACTGCTTTGGGGTACCTGAAGTTTGGAGATGCAGGCGCCAACTTTTTGTTGCTGCATGAGCTTGCGCACAACACCAGCGCGGGGGTCGCTTCCAGTTCTGCGAACTGGAGTGACTGGGGGAAGAGCGGTGGCTCGCCAAATGATGTCTACGGGTATAAAATGTCCAAGTGGTTCCGGAACAACGAGCGTATGGCAAATCGCATTGCGAAAGGTGTTGCCGATTCGATTGACGAACCGATCTTGGGGAATCCAACATTTGGGTATGATGATGAGTAGAGTGCGGATTGCTGATCGTTGTTGGGCGCCATTTTGGTTCACGCTTGTGCTGATGTGCTGGCTTACAACTCCAACTCGGGCCGGTGAGCAGTTGAACTGGTCCCCCAGAGGGGTGTTCGTATTCGGTACGATTGTGCTGGATTTTGAGCGAGAGCTTGAAGTCTTTGGGCCGATTAGAAGCCGGTTGGTCGATTGCTCCACGGATGAGTTCTTTTGTGCTACTGGCAGAATAGTGCGATTGGTTGTTCCAAGGTCCTGTGAGGCGGCTAGGTCTATCAAGGTTGGTGATTGGTGGCTTGTTAGAGGCGTAAAGACGGAAGTTGTGGCTAGGTTCGATGAGCAGCAGGCCAGTGATTTGCACCCCGCGGGCTCCGGGACGGTATTCGTCATGGGAAGCAAGGAAGCGCCCCATACTGTCTATGAGTACGACCCATCGATTGGCATAAGGGCGATTTACTTCGATTCGGAACAAAAGCGCGATCTGATCGCGATGGCTACGAAAGTCGGAAATTTGAGCGAGGTGCTTAGAAAAGAGGGGGCGGCGTTTGCTTGGTTGTATCACCCGCGTCTCACGCTTGATCCGTTTGGGGTATGTCGGACGCGCCGCTGACACGAGTATGACAGTCGTGGCGCAGAAATGGGGTCGAAGTAGAAATCCGGCTGGACCACGAACTGGCACAACAACCTGACCGTCTCGGGTTTGGGCCACGAGGCGATGGGGCAGACGGACATCCGCGCGGCGGTGGGCACGATCGCGGCCTTCGCCGCGGCGCAGGACATCTACAAGAGCGCGCCCTCTTCGACGCGCGAGGTCGCGGGCGTGCTCGCGAACGCGTGGTGGGTGCGCCAGCTGTCGGGCAACGTGGTCACCGTCGCGATCGGCCACTCGACCCGCCAGTTCGTGAAGCTGATCGACGGGACGTATCAGACGCTGGGCGCGGGCGCGCCCGCGACGCTCGCCGTCACCGGCACGCGCGCGCCGTACGAGGAGCGCTGCCTCGAGCTGTGCCTACCGAATATTCGAATCTTTCGCCGACGCGCATCAATCATGCACATCGTAGCATGCATGGTCGATTTCCAGAACTTCGATCACAACCGCGCCACGAATTCCGTTGCCAGCCCTGCGAGCCTCGACATTGATTGCGAATGATCCTGGCGCTCGTCGTTCAACTGGTCATCGACGCATGTCGCGACCGCGTGGTGCTGATCGCCGAACTGCTCTTCCTGCGCCACGAAAATGCAGTGTTGCGCCGTCGAAAAAGCGCGCGGATCGACCTGACGAACGTCGACCGCGGCTTCTTGACATGGTTCTTCCGCTTCTGGCCGGAAGTAGCAAAACGTTCGCTCCTCGTCTCACCAGGCACATTGCTGCGCTGGCACCGGCGGGGCTTCCGCGCCTACTGGCGTTGGAAGAGCCGCGCGAAGCCTGGCCGGCCAGCAATCGACCGAGCGACGATTGCGCTCATCAAACGCATGGCGCGAGAGAACTTCCTCTGGGGCGCGCCGCGCATCCACGGTGAGCTCTTGAAACTCGGTATCGAGATCGCGGAGTCGACCGTCGCCAAGTACATGCAACGTGCGAAAGATCGTGGCGGCGGCCAGTCGTGGCGAACCTTCCTTGTCAACGAGTTGGATGGCATTGCTGCGATGGACCTGATGACCGTCCCCACGGTCAAGTTCGATCAACTCTACGCGCTCGTTATCCTCTCGCTGCGCCGACGCCGACTGGTGTTCGTGACCGCCACGAACCATCCGACCGCGTTCTGGCTCGCTCAGCAGATCCGCGAGGCATTCCCGTGGGACTCGGCGCCAAGGTTCCTCGTTCGCGATAACGACAAGAAGTATGGCGACGCCTTCAAGCGCACCGTGCGCGCCTTCGGCATCCGTGATCGACCAACCAGCTTCAAGTCCCCTTGGCAGAACGGGTACGTCGAGCGCGTCATCGGGACCATCCGGCGCGAATGTTTGGATCATGTCGTGATCCAGAGCGAAAATCATCTGCCCCGGACCCTTTCCGAATTTGCCGACCACTACAACGCGACTCGCACGCACATTTCGCTCGGCAAAGATGCGCCGGATGGGCGCGCGATCGAACGTGACGGTGAGATCATTTCCGTCAGCATTCTCGGCGGTCTCCATCATCGGTACGAAAGACGCCCGATGGCGAAAGATTCGAATATTCGGTAGTGACAGGATCCTTGTATATTGTTGTGCCAGGGGTTGTTCCCGGACTGCGCACGCCGGTCCTGATCGCATGTTCAACTACTGACGGCATAATACCGCGCTCTTGCATTCTATCAAGTGCATGACCTGAATACTGTCTACCCCCAATGACGGCAGGTGAATTCGTACCCGGCCGGACTCTCATTTGAGATCGACGAACGCCAACCGGAATCGTCATGATCTTTGCAAGAGAGTCGCTGTCGAAGAAATACTCTGTCAGAGTTCCATCCATGACTGGCAGACGCAACCAATTGGCGATACGACCGATTTCCGCGGACCATGCCGATCTGGATAGATTGCGATCGGACGTGTAAGAAATCGAGTATACTCTACTACCTTGGAAAATCTTGAGTGTATCGCGATTGTTGTCCCTCCTCAAATTGCAAGCCATACTAGTGCCGCGAATGTTGCACGTGACCGTGTCTTTTCCACTTGGGTCAATCGCATTTGTTGGATCATTTCGAACGTAGGCATACGAGTTCATTTGATCTTCGTACCCGATCGGATCCGTTTGTAAGAACCGCCCGAGCGCCGCCGAGTAGTACCTTGCGCGGTAGTAGTAGAGTCCGGTCTCCGGATCGAGCCTGCGGCCGGTGTAGCGGAAGGGAACGCCCGTCGTGAGGCTCGTGCTGCCGCCGTAAGGATCGTACGTGAACGGGCCTTCGATCATGGCGCCGGCGGCGTCCGCCATCGCGACGACGGAACCTTGCCGGTCGGCGTGGAAGAAGCGGAGCGTGTTCGTCGTGCCAGAGACGATCACCATCGCGACGGGCTGGTCGGTGCCGGGGCCCGGGATGTAGCGGCGGAGCAGGTTGTTGCTCCCGTCGTATTCCGCGATCTCCTCGTCGCCGGCGGAGAGGTAGTTCGTCAGCGTGCCGTTGACCGTCTTGGTTTGGCGGCGGCCGAGTGCGTCGTAGGTGTAGGTGACGCTGCTGCCCGCCTTCGCGGCCTGGAGCAGCCGGTTCTCAGCGTCGTATGTGAACGTCCACGTGCCGTCGCCGGTGAGATTGCCGTTCTGGTCGTAGGCGAGGTTCGCGGTCGACGAAGGTGGGGGCGTGCTGATGCTCGTGTACTGATCGAGCGCGTTGGCGGCGTAGGTTTGGCTCGTGGGGCTTCCCGTCGGGAACAGCGGCGCCCAGGCGGTGTCGTTCGCAGCCGAGGATTTGAGCTTGCCCGACTTGTCGTAGGCGTGGCGCACGACCTTCACCGTGGCCCCGGAATTGAACCGGTGCTCGAGCCGGACGAGGTCGTTGTCGTCTTCGTAGGCGTAAGTGATCGACGAGACCGGCGACCCCGCTGTCGGGCCGTAGGCGAGCTGCGTGCGGCGGCCCATGACGTCGTACGAATACCGCGCGATCGTGGCGACGCTTCCCGTGGTGCCCGCCTTAACCTCGATCATGCGGTTCAACCCGTCGTAGCCATATTCGGCACGGTAGCCGTCAGGCCAGACGATCGCGGTGCGGTTTCCCGATCCGTCGTATTCGTATTGGATGTTCTTGCCGTCGTGGCGGCCTTCGGTCGTGACCCGGCCGTAATTGTCGAAGGCATAGCTCGTGGTCACCGCAGTGCCGCCCGAGGGTGTGAACGAGGCGCTCGTGCGTTTGCCTTCCCGGTCGTAGGCGAAGGCGTAGGCGCCCGTGGGCGTCGTGCGCGAGGTCTCGCGCGAGGACGTGTCGTAGCCGAAGCCCAGCGTCTGGTTCGCCCGCGTCTTGAGCGCCGTGAGTTCGCTCGCGACGTTCATCGTCGCCTGGGTCGTCGTGCCGTCGGCGAACGTGGTCGTCTTGCCGCGGCCGTATTCGTCGAACGTGTAGGTCGTGTCGTACGCGGTCGAGACCATCCCACACGCCGCGTCCGATCCCTTCGCCGGGCGAAGCCGCGCGGGCGTGTCGAAGATGCCGTAGCCGAGCGATTTGTACCCTTGCGCGAGATCCTTTCCCACCGCGCGCTTCTCGCAGGTGAGCCGCCCGGCCGCGTCGTAGACGAAGCCGGTGACCCGGCCTTCGCCGTCCGTCGCGCTCGTCAGCCAGTCGCGGTCGTCATAGCCGAAGATTTCTTCGTCGAGATCGGGGTCCTTGATCTTCGCGACCCGCCCGGTCGCCGTGTATTCGGCGCTGACCGTCGCCCATTGTGTCCCCGCCGCGTCCTTCGCGCGCTTCACCTGCGTGAGGCGGCCGGAAAGATCGTAGACGAACGCCTGGCGCCCTTTTAGCGTGCCGGTGACGGCCCCCTCGTATTCGCTGAAGTCCGTCATCCGCCGCGCCGGGTCGTAGGCCGCGGTCTTCGCGTTCCCGCGCGGGTCGCTCACCTGTCTCAGATTCCCGAGCGCATCCCACGCGAAGGCCGAGGTCAGCTTCACCGACGGTGCCGCGGAGGAGTAGACGGAGGCCTCCCGGATCAGCCCGCGATGCGCCTCACCGCCCGCGGTGTAGGAGAAGTCGAGGGCGCGATAGACGCTGGACGACGTGTAGGTCCGAACCGAGGTGACGAACCCCTTCGAATCATAAACCGTGTCGATCCGTTCGCCCGTCTTGCCGTCGACCCGCGTCAGCCGGCCATGGGGGTCGTAGGCGTTGAGGATGTGGCGGTCCAGCGCGTCGATCTCCCTCGTGGCGAGAAGAGGGAAGGCCGTGTTTGCGTAATCGGCCTTCGTGACGACGTTGACCGTGCCCATCGGCGCGGCCGCCGAATCCGTGCGCGGCCGCTGGCACCCTTAACTGCAGTAGTTTGTTACATGTCCCCGTAATTCGATGTCCCCGGAATTCCGGAATTCAGGACAGCTGATGGCCGCTTCATTTTCTACCTCCGTAAATTCTGCCTCCCGGTCCCCACATCGCAACAACACGATACCACCAACGCTACCCGCCCAGATTCAGTCAGTCCAAACTCCTCCGAGAGCAAACATCGCGTCAACATCCGCGTCGCTTAGACTTGGGCGAAAGACCTCAAATCGTCTTGGCACTTGCAGCCCCATCAACCGCGCACCAAGTAGATATGCTTTGGCACCTCTCAACACATCGTTGCAATAATCGTAGAAAAGAATGTAGACGGTATCGTTCTTGACGATTGCGCCAAATACAGCAAATCGAAAAGACGACGAGACAGAATCGGAACCCCTAGTCAGTTCAATAGCGACGTCCCTATTGTCAAATTTGGCGAATTCCTGACTCTTGAGACCGACGAGGCACTTTGAAGGCCCAAACTCCGGTTGATATAGACGGAAAAATTCGCCTGGCTTCATCTCTGAAAGGGAGGTCAAGTCAGACAGTGGATTCGCTATCGAAGGGCCGGGCCACTCGCGCAGCGTGACTGTGAATTCTTTCTCAAGGAGGCTCTTTGTGACCACCTCGGCAATCGCACGGTTCAGGTCGTCGCCGCACGGTCGATTGGCAACCAGTCGAAACCGCGCACCTGCGTCGTAGTTGATTGTGCCAACCTGCAATGTCAGCGGGCCTGGCATCAGAGCTTCGAAGCGGTCGGCAAATTGGGGGGCGGATAGGAGACGCGACACCCCTCTCAGTAACCGCTTTGGGGCCTGAACGTCAGGTGACCTCGCTAACAAGTCAACCGAAAGCGTACAGGTGGCCATACCGTTAGCGCTCAAGAAGATGTCTCGCGCATTGCCGTACGGTTTGATGCTTGGGTCCGCGGAAGCAAGCGTGCCCAACACCACCAGTGAAAAGAACACCAATCGCATGATCCACCCACTCATTGGACGCGAACAAAGACTTCAACTCGAACTGGCTCGTTTGTCCGATTCTCTATCGGACCAATTATGATCTTACCGTAGCTGTGGTTCCCGGGAACCCTATTCGCTCGTGTCCTATACTCGTTGCGCCCCGGTCCATATGCGGCCTCATCCCGCGTCGGAGCAATACTGCTACCGGGAGCGCCGGGCACGATGACAACTTTCACTGTACCCCATCGCGACGGCGTAACGATAGCCCCTTTCCTGCCGTATCGACGTGGCGGTGGAGACGTTCTTTGAGATTCCTTGGGTCGACTGAACCCGTCGGGATGCCCCGGCTTTACTTTCTCTTCAGGCGGGTCCTGAACTTCGCCTTGCATCGGGGGTCTTTCAGGCCCACCGGCGGGAGATGTTACGATGATGACCTCACCGTCCTTGATACGTCCGCTATAGACCTGCTTTTGAATGCAAATCCCCACACAGGGTTCAATCACGCCGTCGTAGACTTTCTCATAAACCTTCCCATCGCGCTCAATTCGCGGGGGCGGGGTACCCTGCGTCGCGGACGGCGGCTTCCCGGTTCGACCCGTCGGATCGGTTGTGTTCAAGGGATCAGCTGCGACGTACCCGTATAGATTTGTGTCGTCTTCATATCCTACCGGATCCGTCTGCAGGAATCGCCCGAGCGACGCAGAATAGTACCTCGCCCTGTAGTAGTAGAGTCCGGTCTCCGGATCGAGCCTGCGGCCGGTGTAGCGGAAGGGAACGCCCGTCGTGGGGCTCGTGCTGCCGCCGTAGGGATCGTATGTGAACGGCCCTTCGATCATGGCACCTGTTGCATCCGCCATCGCGACGACCGAGCCTTGCCGGTCGGCGTGGAAGAAGCGCAGCGTGTTCGTCGCGCCCGAGACGATCACCATCGCGACCGGTTGATCGGTACCTGGACCGGGGATGTAGCGGCGCAGCAGGTTGTTGCTGTTGTCGTATTCGGCGATCTCCTCGTCGCCGGCGGAGAGATAGTTCGTCCGCATGTTGTTGACGGTCTTGGATTGCCGGCGGCCGAGCGCATCGTAGCTATAGGTGACGGTGCTGCCCGCCTTCGAGGCCTGGAGCAGACGGTTCTCCGCGTCGTAGGCGAACGTCCACGTGCCGTCGCCGATCAGGTTGCCGTTCGGATCGTAGGTCAGGTTTGCCGTCGAAGGCTGGGGCGTGGTGATGCTCGTGTATTGGTCGAGCACGTTCGCCGGGGCGTAGTCCTGGCTCGCCGGGCTTCCCGTCGGGAACAGCGGCGCCCAGGCGGTGTCGTTTGCGGCGGAGGATTTGAGCTTGCCCGATTTGTCGTAGGCGTGGCGCACGACCTTGACCGTCGCCCCGGCGTTGAACCGGTGTT
>CAZLRW010000036.1:0-32987 GCA_964561925.1 uncultured Flavobacteriaceae bacterium | reverse complement strand
ACCTTCCTTAGGCCCCGCGCGAGGCGGCGTTGAGCGAAACCACCGGCAGAGATAGCGCTGTGCTCGATGCTTCGGGGGCGGTGGAGGTGCGTCTGGCAACGACGGCAGCCGAAATCGAGGCCGCCCAGCGCGTGCGCTTCGAGGTCTTCTACAAGGAAATGAGCGCGCAACCCTCGCCCGAAATGCTGGCGAGCGGGCGCGATTTCGACGACTACGATCCGATATGCAAACACCTGCTCGTCGTCGACCGCAGCGCCGGGGACAAGGTCATCGCGACCTACCGGCTGATGCGCGAAGACGTAGCCGCGCGCTCGCCGCTCGGCTTCTATACGGCCGGCGAGTACGACATCGCGGCGATGCTGAAGGCACGCGCCGGGCAGCGGCTGCTCGAGCTGGGCCGCTCGTGCGTGCTCAAGCCCTATCGCACGGGACCTACGATGCAGCTTCTGTGGCGGGGACTGCTCGTCTATTTGATTCGCTATGACGTTCAGCTGATGTTCGGATGTGCGTCGCTTCCCGGAACCGATCCGAACGCGCTGGCGCTGCAGCTCGCCTACCTGCATCACTTCCATGCGGCGCCGGAGGGTGAGCGCGTACGGGCGCTTCCCGCGCGCTATGTTTCGATGAACCTGATGCCGAAGGAGGCGATCGACGAGGCCGAGGCGCTGCGTTCGCTGCCGCCGCTCGTCAAAGGTTACGTGCGATCGGGCGCCCAGATCGGCGATGGGGCTGTCATCGACCATCAGTTCGGGACGACCGACGTGTTCATCTATTTCCCGGTCAAGAACGTCCATCCGCGCTGGATCACGCATCTGAAGAAGAAGACCGCCGCAGGCGCCGACGGCTGAGAGCGCGTCATGCACCTCGATGCGTCCGAACTGCAGCGCTTCTACGACAGCCCGCTGGGGCTGGTAGCACGCCGCCTGATCATGCAGCGCCTGCGCGAGGTGTGGCCGAACACCCGCGGCCTGACGGTTCTGGCCCTGGGATTTGCCACGCCTTACTTGCGTCCTTTCCAAGGCGAGGCCGAACGCCTGATAGCGCTCATGCCCGCCCAACAGGGCGTCGCGGCCTGGCCCGGCCAATCCGCAAACCTCGCCGCGCTCGCCGACGAAACGGCCTTGCCGCTGCCCGACGCTTCGATCGACCGCGTGATCGTGGCGCACATCCTAGAAACGTCGGAATCGCTTCGCCCGCTCTTGCGCCAGGTCTGGCGCGTGCTGACGCCTGCAGGCCGCATCGTCGTCGTCGCGCCGAACCGGACGAGCCTTTGGGCCCAAGTCGAAACGACGCCGTTCGGTCACGGCCGCCCCTTCACGGGCGCGCAGCTCGGCCGCCTCCTGACCGACGCGATGTTCACGCCGACCGCCTCCACGAGATGTCTCCACATGCCGCCGTTCGGCGCGAACCACGTCGTCCGCAGCGGCACGCGGTGGGAACGCTGGGGCACGAAGCTCTGGCCGCAACTCGCGGGCGTCCATCTGACCGAGGCGACGAAAGAGGTGATGGCCGTTGTGCCGGGCGGCGGCTTGCGACAGCGCGTGCCCAAGATCGCCGTGGCCACGAAGCGCCTCGCGTCAATAGAAAGGTCGCGCCGGCGGCGGTAGATTGTCCCAACAACCGGGGCGGATCGTCATTCGGGTGATGCAACAGGCGTGCTTCGCTCGATCCGAATCGAGTGCGGAACGGCGCCGTTGCGCACGGGTTTGCGTGCCAAGAACGCTTGGCTGGCGGCAGCCTCTTTCAGATGCGCATCGAGAAAGTGCCTCACATAAAGCGCGACCATGCCGAAGGCCTGCCGCACTTCTTCGCGGCTGTATTCGTCGTAAGTCGTCGGGCTGTCCTCGCGAAGGCGCCGTGAAACAAAGTCGCCATGCTGCATGGGGTACATGATGAGCTGCATGACCGGCGCGTGTTTGGCCTCGTTAAGCAGGCTAAAGGTGGTGTCGATGCCGCTGCGGTTGATCTGAGGGATGGTGTCTGGCGTGCGCGAGACATAGAGCCACGGCGCGTTAAGCCGCTTAACGTCGATCAACCGCGTCAGCGCCGGCTCGCGCGTGCCGTCCAAACTGATCACGGCGCCGATGCGCGAGTCGTGTGCCGCGGCGAACAGAATGCTCATGCCGCCCCAGCTCCAGCCCGTCACCGCCAGGCGCTCGGTGTCGGCGTTCGACAGCGACTGCGCATGTCGAATCAAGAAATTGATGTCAGCCACCTGCGGTTCCACGCCTGCCAAAGTCTCCGCGACCTCTTGCCCATCGGCGCCCGCGCCCACGCTCGCCAACACGACGTAGCCGTGACTTGCCAAGTATTCGCACAGATCGGCGTTCTCATCCGCAGGCCCGCCAACGCCCGGTGCATAGACCACAACCGGAAACCGTCCGGTCGCGGCCTTCGCCTCTCGCGACGCCCGCATCGGTGCGTTCAGGAGCCGTCGCGCAGCCTCACCGCCCAGCCGTCGCACCAACCGCTCTTCTTGCTGAGCGGCCATCGCCTTCCGTTCATCCGGGCTCAGGTCAAAGCGCAGCGCCGTAAGCCGCGTTGCCAAGTAGTCGCGATAACGAAGCGTCGCGCCCCGCGTTGCGGCCGGATACCAGATCAATGACTGCAGCGGTCCCGAAGGGCCGGACTGCTGCACGACGCGAACACCGACTGCATGAGCACCAGCGGGCTGCCCGACAACCGCTTCCGCCCGGAGCGGCAGCGTCGACGACAGGATTAGAGCCAACCAGAAAATTGTCCGACAGACATACGGTGACATGACCACGTATCCCCCATCATCCGGCGAAACATCCTGCGACCGTGAAGCCGCACCGTTACGACGTGCCTCGCGTCAACAGAAAGATCGCGCCTTCGGCGGTAAGGTTGTCCCAATACCCCGGCGCGGAAAGCTCGCGCACCTCGCCGCTTTCTTCGACCGCAAGCGCCCGCTCGACCCGCGCACCCGTTTCCTGCGTCAGCGCCACGAAGTCGGCGATCGTGCACAGGTGAATGTTCGGCGTCTCGTGCCACGCATAGTCGAGCGCGCCGGTGCGCGGCATGCGCCCGGTGAGCGCGAGCTTGAGCCGCACCTTCCAGAACCCGAAATTCGGAAACGACACGATCACCCGCCGCCCGATGCGCAGCAGCTGGTCGAGCACGTCCTTCGGTCTGTGCGTCGCCTGGATCGTCTGGCTCAGGATCGCAAAGTCGAACGACTGCGCCGGATACTCGGCAAGGTCGGTGTCGGCGTCGCCCTGGATCACCGAAAGGCCCTTCGCCACGCACGCGTTCACGCCCGCCTGGCTGAGCTCGATCCCGCGCGCATCCGCTCCCTTCGCGCGCGTCAGATGCTCGATCAACTCGCCCGCACCGCACCCGACGTCGAGCACCCGCGAAGACGCAGGCACCATCTCGGCGATGCGAAGCAGCTCCTTGCGCAGCGCGGGCGACTTCGCGAGCATCGTCAAGCCTTCAGCCCGCGCGCCGCCGCGGCCGCATCGATGAACCCGCGCAGCGTCTCGAACATTTCCGGCACGTCCAGAAGGAACGCGTCGTGCCCCTTGTCGGTTTCGAACTCGACGAAGCTGACATTCGCGCCGGCGGCGTTGAGCGCGTGGACGATCTTCTTCGATTCCGCCGTCGGGAACAGCCAGTCCGACGTGAATGAGGCGATGCAGAACCGGGTCTTGCTGTTCTTGAACGCGTTGGCGAGCGCGCCGCCGTAGTCGGCCGCGAGATCGAAATAGTCCATCGCCCGCGTGATGTAGAGATACGAATTCGCGTCGAACCGGTCGACGAAGGAAAGCCCCTGATGGCGCAGATAGCTCTCGACCTGAAAATCCGCGTCGAAGCGATAGGACAACGCCTCGCGGTTCTGCAGATTGCGTCCGAACTTCCGGTGCAGCGCCGCTTCCGAGAGATACGTGATATGCGCGGCCATGCGTGCGACCGCAAGGCCCTTCTTCGGGTTTGTTCCCGCCGTGATGTAGTCCCCGCCCGCCCAGTCGGGATCGGCCATGATCGCCTGCCGCCCGACTTCGTGGAACGCGATGTTCTGCGCCGAATGCCGCGCCGCGGTCGCAAGCGGCAGCGCTGCGAACACGCGCTCAGGATAGCTCGCCGCCCATTGCAGCACCTGCATCCCGCCCATCGACCCGCCTGCGACGCAGAACAAGGTGTCGATACCCAGGTGATCGAGCAGCATCGCCTGCGCCCGCACCATGTCGCGGATCGTCAACACCGGAAAGCTCAAACCGTAGGGCTTGCCGGTGGCGGCGTTGCGCTCATGCGGCCCCGACGAGCCCATGCACCCGCCCACGACGTTGGCGCAGATGACGAAGAACCGGTTCGTGTCGATCGGAAGCCCTGGTCCCACCATCGACGACCACCATCCGGGCTTGCCCGTCACCGGATGCGTTCCGGCCGCGTACTGGTCGCCGGTCAGCGCATGACAAAGCAGGAACGCGTTCGAGCGCGCGGCGTTCAGCGTGCCGAACGTCTTCCAGGCAAGCGTTAACGGCGCGACCTGCTCGCCGGAATCGAGCTTGAGCGGCGCGGCGAACGAATGCGAAAGCCCTGCCGCCTCGCCCGCGGCGCCGCCCAAAGCGGTCAGATTCTGGATGACGGTCGACATGAAACGGGCGGTGCAATCCGTGCAAAGCGCGGGGATTGAGGGTCCGAGCCGCTTTCAAGTCAACGTTTTCTTTGCGCGTCGGCGAAACGATAGCCTAAAGATGCGCCCATGAAGCCCGTACCCGGAATCCTTGACATCGCCCCCTATGTCGGCGGCCGCGCTGAAGCTGCCGGCGCCGCGCGCGTGTTCAAACTCTCCGCGAACGAATCGCCTTTGGGCCCGAGCCCGAAGGCGATCGAGGCGTTCAGGGCTGCCGCGAATTCGATGCACATCTATCCCGAAGGCGGCGCCGCGCTGTTGCGCCAGGCGATCGGCGAAGTGCACGACATCGCGCCCGACCGCATCGTCTGCGGCAACGGCTCGGACGAACTGCTGCACCTTCTGCCGCAAATCTATGCCGGGCCGGGCGACGAGGTGCTCTACAGCGCCCACGGATTTCTCGTCTACAAGATCGTCGCCCTTGCCGCCGGTGCGACGCCGGTCGCGGTGCCCGAGCCCGATCTCGTCACCGACATCGACGCGATGCTGAAGCATGCGACGCCCAGAACGAAGATCTGCTTCGTCACGAACCCGAACAACCCGACCGGCAGCTACAACACCGCCGCCGATCTTCGCCGCCTGCGCGCCGGCCTGCCGAATGACTGCCTGCTCGTGATCGATGCGGCCTACGCCGAATACGTGAACCGCAATGACTATGACGCCGGGTTGGAGCTCGCTGCCACGACCGAAAACACGGTGATGACGCGCACGTTCTCGAAGATCTATGGCCTTGCCGCGCTGCGCGTCGGATGGGCCTACGCGGCCGAGCCGATCATCGACGCCCTGAACCGCGTCCGCGGCCCCTTCAACGTGTCCTCCGCGGCCCAAGCGGCCGCCGTTGCGGCAATCCGCGACCGCGCGCATGTGGAGCTTTGCGCACAGCACAACGCCAAATGGCTGCCGTGGCTCGCCGGACGCATTGCGGCAACGGGCCTCAACGTCCGCTCCAGCGTCGCCAATTTCCTGCTGATCGAGTTTCCGCCCGACGGGCACAAGACCGCGGCCGCTGCCGATGCGTTTCTCATGAGCAAAGGTGTCATCCTGCGCAGCGTCGCCGCCTATGGTCTGCCGCACTGCCTCAGGATTTCGGTCGGCACCGAAGAGGCGAACCATGCGGCCGTCGCCGCTCTCGAAGAGTTCATGAAATGACGACCCGCACCGGCCCCTTGTTCACGAAGGTCGCGCTTTTGGGCCTCGGCCTGATCGGCTCCTCGCTCGCGCACGCGATCCGTCGCGGCAGCCTTGCGGCCTACATTGCCGGCCACGCCCACACCGCCGAAACGCTGAAGCGCGTCGGCGAACTCGGCTTCTGCCATTCGGCCCATGCCGACCCGCGCGAGGCGGTGCGCGACGCCGATCTGGTCGTTCTGTGCACGCCCGTCGGCGCCTTCGGCGAGATCGCACAGACGATCGCGCCTGTGCTTAAAGCCGGCGCAATCGTCACCGACGTGGGCTCGGTGAAGATGGCGGTCGTGCGCGACGTCGGCCCCCACGTCCCCGGCGGCGTCCACTTCATTCCCGGCCATCCGATCGCGGGCACCGAGCAATCGGGTCCCGACGCGGGCTTCGCCGAACTGTTCGACGGCCGTTGGTGCATCCTGACGCCGGTTGAGGGCGCCGACGAAGCGGCGATCGAGAAGCTGACGGCGTTCTGGAAGGGTTGCGGCTCGCGCGTCGAGGTTATGGACCCGAAGCATCACGACCTGGTCCTCGCGATCACCAGCCACGTGCCTCACCTGATCGCCTACAACATCGTGGGCACCGCCAGCGACCTCGAGCAGGTGACGCAAAGCGAGGTGATCAAGTTCTCCGCCGGCGGCTTCCGCGACTTCACGCGCATCGCAGCCTCCGACCCCACGATGTGGCGCGACGTCTTCCTGAACAACCGCGAAGCCGTGCTCGAAATCCTGGGCCGCTTCTCCGAAGACCTGTCGCGCCTGCAACGCGCGATTCGCTGGGGCGAAGGCGACATGCTGTTCGACCTCTTCACCCGCACGCGCGCGGTGCGCCGCTCGATCATCGACGCCGGCCAAGACACCGCCAGCGCCAACTTCGGCCGCAACCCGAAGAAGCCGTGAGTCTTATCGGCTCGCGCGCTTCTTCCCGGCCTTGCTCGCTTTTGTCGAAGCCGCTTTCAGCAGTTCCTGAAACGCCTCTTCGATGCAGCGGCGGAAGAAGTCGACGTCCGGCATGATCTTGCGCTCGGACGTGACGGAAAAGCTGATCGTCCCGTTGTAGCTCAACGCCGCGATGAAAAGCCCCATATTGTTCGCAAGCGGCCCGAGCCCGAACTGATGCGTGAGCTTGGCGCCGTTCATGTAGAGCGGAATCTGCGGCCCCGGCACGTTCGAGATGAAGAGATTGGCCTGCCGCGGTGCGAACCGTTCGCTGGTGAGCAGCCGTGCGACGCCTGCCATCGTGGCGCCGGGGATGTGTTGCGTGAGATCGGTCAGCACCCGCGCGCTGATCCCCGCCTTCGCCTCCTTGGCATCCGACGTGAAGTCGCGGATCGCCTTCAGCCGCGCGACCGGGTCCGCGACGTTCGTCGCAAGCGCGACGCTCATCGCCGTGATGTTGTTGCCGGGCACCTCCGCTTCGCCGCCCTTGCGCCGCGCGTTGATCGGCGCGACCGCGATCAGTGTGTCGTCGGGCAGGTCCTTGTGCTTCTTGAGATACTTGCGCAACGCGCCGCTGCAGATCGCGAGCACGACGTCGTTGATCGTGGAACCATCGACGAGCGTGCGGATCGCGCTCAATTCCTTGAGCGTGAACATCGCAGCGTCGAACATTCGATACGGCGAAACGGGCGCATTGAATCGCGTCGGTGGAATGCCGGGTCTTGACCAACTCTGCACGTCCATCACGCTTTTCTGGACGGCCGACGCGATCGCAGGCGTAAGCCGCACCAGCGTGTTCATCATCCGCATCGGCGATGTCATGTTCGCAAACACCGCGCGCGTGGCGACGGTGAAAAGGCTGGGCGGCTCGCCGACTTCGACACCCGTCGTCTGGGGAACCAGCGCGGGTGTGCCATGCGCGTCGGCGTCGTTCAACGCTGCGAACACGTGCGCGCCGGACACGCCGTCGATCGCCGCATGGTGGATGCGGTGGAGCAGGGCATAGCTGCCGGGCGCAACGCCGTCGATCCGGTCGAGCCCTTCGACCACATAGACGTCCCACAGCGGCCGGCTCATATCCATCCGGCGCGAGAAATGCCGCGCGACCTGGATGCAGAACTGCCGCCAGTCGCCGGGCTCGGGCAGGCGGACATGCGTAATGTGCTCTTCCAGGTGAAAGTCGGGATCCTCGACCCAATAGGGATGATCGATGTCGAGCGGCAGACGGAAGAGTTTGCGCCGGAACACGGGCGATGTGTGCGAGCGGTTGTCGATATGTCGGACGATGTCCTTGAACCGCACCTTGCCGCCCGGCGCCGTCGAGGGATCGTAGATGTAGACGCCCATAACATGCGTGAGCGTCGAACCGCCTTGCAGGTAAAGGAACTGCGCGTCCTGTGCGCCCAATTGCTGCGTCATCGCTCACCCCGCAATCCCATCCTGCCACGAACATAGAGCGGGCGTCTTGCCGGTCCGTTGACCGGAGGACGGCGTCAGGGCACGGCAACCGGCTCCTGCGGCACGGGCTGGGCCACCTGCGGCTCGGGGCTCAGCGTCGCGACGGCGGCGGGTCCCAGATAGACCGTGCCCTCGGCGATGCGCAGCGGCACCGTGACGCGCCGGTTTTTGTCGCCGCTCATGAACGCCAGCACGTCCAGCACCTTGCGCGCGAGCGTCTCGGTTTCCTGTGTGATCGCGCCGTAGGCCCGCATAAGTTCCAGAATGCGCGGGTGGTTGCCGATCGTCAGCAGAAGCCGGCCTTCGGGCAGCGACTGCGCATCGATCTTGACCTCGCCGGAGGCCGCAAGACTGACGCCGCCCCACTCCAATTCGAAACGGCGAATCTCGATCGGCGTACCCGTGCGCCGCCATTCGGAAAACAGGATCGGCACCGAGGCCTCCGGCAGGTTCGCGGGCATCTTGACCGCCGCATCGACGTCGATCCAAGCGATCGCCGAACCGAGCGGCAGGTCGAGGTTTCCCTGCAGCGCCACGTTCTTGAGCCGCGCCAGCAGTTCCACCCGCGGCAACGTCTCGCGTCCTTCCGGCGCGGTCACCAGAAGTCCGCCTTCCGCCTCCTCGACGATGAAATTGACGTCGATGTCGTCGAGTCGGCCTTTGCCGGTCAGCCGTTTGATCTCGACCGAGACGTTTTCCGTCCCGCGCTCGCTCGCGAGCGTGATCCGCGACGTGTCGGCCCGCGCGTTCGCCTCGACGTAGCGCTCGCGCGCGTGGAAGATGCGCTGCTGCCCCTCGAGCGAGAACGTGACGCGGTTCACGGCGAGCGGATGCACTTCGACGACGATCCGTTCGCCGTCATACGCGACCGCGCGATCCGGCGCCGTCAGATGCGCGGCATCCACCGTCCCGACGATCCGGTAGGGAAAACCAGCGACCGCGAACGCATCCCATTTCACCTCGCGGCCCAGCGTGCGCTGTTCGTTCTGGAAATCGGTCACGGCGCTGCGCACGCTTCCGGCGACGACCTGCCACCACCAGCCGTAGGCCGCCAGCGCAAGCGCAAGCAGCGTCACCGGGAGAAAAATCCAAACCAATGTCAGATGCGCCGCCGCCCTCCGCCGCACCCAGGCAAGCGCGAGATGAACTCTATCGACGATGCCGTTCACCTAACGCCTCGTCACGCGCATCGCGAATAGCCGCAAGACATGCATGTGTCGCAGCCTTCGATGCGCGTCAGGCTGGGGCTGGAACAGCGCGGGCAGAACTTGAACGAGGCGTTCAGATTCTCGCCCCCGCTGCCCCGCACCTCTTCGTATCCGCCGGGCATGCGCTCGGCGATGCTGGCGACCTTGGGCTGTAGGGCGGGCGAATATGTCGGTCGCGTCAGGAACCCGATCGCCAGCATATGCTCCTCGATCACCCCGCCGATCGCCGCCAAAAGCGAGGGCACGTATTGCCGGTTCACCCACTGCCCGCCGCGCGGATCGAACACCGCCTTGAGCTCTTCGACCACGAACGAGACGTCGCCGCCCCGCCGGAACACGGCCGAAATCATGCGCGTGAGCGCGACGGTCCACGCGTAGTGCTCCATGTTCTTCGAATTGATGAAAATTTCGAAGGGCCGCCGGCGGCCGCTTTCGATGATGTCGTTGATCGTGATGTAGATCGCGTGGTCGGATTCGGGCCAGCGCACTTTGTAGGTCGAGCCTGGCAACGCCTCCGGCCGGTCGAGCGGGCGCGTCATATAGACGACGCCGCCTTCGCTCGGCGGACGCGGCCGCACCGGGGCCAGCACCTCGCCCGGCGACGGCTCGATCCGCGACGCCGCCTTGCGCGGCTCGTCGACCACGCTCAAGATCGCCCCCGTGATGTCGTTCGGCCGCCATGTCGTACAGCCTTTGCAGCCGGACTCGTAGGCGCTCAGATAAACGTCCTTGAAAGCGTCGAACGCAATGTCGGCGGGGCAGTTGACCGTCTTCGAAATCGAACTGTCGACGAACTTCTGCGCCGCCGCCTGCACCGCGATGTGATCCTCCGGCTCAAGCTCCTGCGCGCTCACAAAGTAAGAGGGCAGGGGGCCGTCGCCGAACGTCGCGCGATAAAGCCGGTGCGCATAGTCCTCGACCGCCTCGTCGCTGCGTTCGCCGCCCGGACGGGTCACCTTGCGCTTGTAGGTATAGGCGAACACCGGCTCGATCCCGCTCGACACGTTTTCGGCGAGCAGCGAAATCGTCCCCGTCGGCGCGATCGAGGTCAAAAGCGCGTTGCGAATTCCGTTCACAGAAATCCGCGCCCGGATGTCCTCGTCCAGCTCCCGCACCGTCTGCCCGTCCAGAAATTTCTCGCGCTGGAACGCGGGAAACGCGCCCTTCTCGGCCGCAAGTTCCGCCGACGCTGTGTAGGCGGCGTCCCGGATCGTCTTGAGCCAGCGCTCGATCAGAGTGACGGAATCGCCGCTGCCGTAGCGCGCCCGGCACATGACGAGCGCGTCCGCAAGCCCCGTCACGCCGAGTCCGATGCGCCGCTTCGCCTTCGCCTCGCGCTCCTGTTGAGGCAGCGGATAGTTCGACACGTCGATCACGTCGTCGAGGAAACGCACGGCGACCCGCGTGAGCCCCTCCAGCGCGTTCTTGTCCAGACGCGCATCCTCCGTGAACGGATCTTTGATCAGCTTGACGAGATTGATCGAACCCAGAAGACACGCGCCGTGAGGCGGCAGCGGCTGCTCGCCGCACGGGTTCGTCGCGGAGATGTACTCGTTGTACCAAAGATTGTTGCGCCGGTTGATCCGGTCGATGAACACGACCCCGGGCTCGGCATAGGCGTAGGTCGAGGCCATGATCCGGTCCCACAGCCCGCGAGCCGAAACCGTACGATAGACCTTGCCGTCGAACACGAGGTCCCACGCCTCGTCGTTTTTCACCGCCGCCATGAGCTTGTCGGTGACGAGAACGGAGAGGTTGAAGTTGCGCAACCGGTCCTTGTCGCGCTTGGCCTCGATGAAGGCTTCGATGTCGGGGTGGTCGCAGCGCAGCGTCGCCATCATCGCCCCGCGCCGCGAACCTGCCGACATGATCGTACGGCACATCGCATCCCAAACGTCCATGAACGACACCGGGCCCGAAGCGTCGGCGCCCACGCCCCTGACCGTCGCGCCGGCCGGCCGCAGCGTCGAGAAATCGTGCCCGATCCCGCCGCCTTGCTGCATCGTCAGCGCGGCTTCCTTGAGATTGTCGAAAATGCTCGTCATGTCGTCGGCGATGGTGCCCATGACGAAGCAATTGAAGAGGGTGACGGAACGCCCAGTGCCCGCACCTGCGATCACGCGTCCTGCGGGCAAGAACTGGAATCCTTCGAGCGCCTCGTAAAACGCATCGCTCCAGCGCGTCCGCACGTCCGGTTTCTCGGCGCGCGCCACAGCCGCCGCAACGCGAGCCCACGTGTCCTCGATCGAGGCGTCCTCCGCAGCAACGCCCGCGCCCTTGAGCCTGTATTTCAGGTCCCAGATCTGGCGTGAAATCTCCGGCCAATCATTCATCGAGGCATCCTTCGGGGGCAGGGCCGGACACTAGCCGAAGGCGTCCGAACCTGCAATGTTTTGTTCTTTAAATGTTCTCATCGCTTGGCGGCGTCATTAATTATTCCGTATACTGAGGATCAGCCGGCGGCGGCGGCCGCCGCGACGTCGCCGCGGAACCCGCCTTCGGCGAGCAGCCGCGCCGTCGCCGTCTCGATCCGCGTTTCGAGTTCGTGCATGAACGCGTCGCGTTTGAGGCCGTGCGGGATCGAGGGCAGCACCTCGACGATGATGGTGCCGGGCCGGCGCGCAAAGCCGCGCCGCGGCCAATAAAGGCCTGAGTTGTGCGCGATCGGCACGCACGGCACGCCGAGTGCGCCGTAAAGTGCGGCGACGCCGGGCTTATAGTCGGGCGGCGCGCCGAGCGGCCGGCGCGTGCCTTCCGGGTAGATCACGATCGGCCGGCCGAGGTTGAGCCAGCGCTTCGCGTCCGCGATCAACGTGCGGATCGTCTTCGCGCCGCCGTCGCGGTCGATCACGATCATGCCGACCTTGCGCGCATACCAGCCATAGCCCGGCACCGCGAGCAGTTCGCGCTTCATCACGATCGCGGGATCCTTGAGCAGGATATGCGTCGCCACCGTCTCCCACATCGACAGATGCTTGGCCGCATAGATCGCGGGGCCTTTGGGCAGGTGCTCGCGCCCGCGCACGACGAAGTCGAGCCCCGCGATATGCTTCAAGCCCCAGAAGCTGACGGCGGCCCAAATCTCCATCCCGCGCGACGTGATGCGCCGGTCCATCAACAGCGCCGGGATATAGGCGAGGTTGATCAGGGTGGAGAACGTCCAGAAGAAGATCTGAAACAGCAGCGAGCGAACGAAGAGCAAGAGCGACCCGAGGTGCACGTCGGCGGCACGACCGGGCGGGAGTTTAGCGCAAGGCCCAAGCCCCCGCGCAAGCCTTTCAGCCGTCGCCGATCGAAGCGTCCGCCTCCACGCCTTTCAGCGCTTTGTAGGCGAAACTGACGATGGCGACCAAAAACGCGGTCGCATACATGAGCAACAGGAAATAGAGCGCGGCGAAAGTGGGCAGGAACGGTCTTATTGCCAGCTGCACCTGTTCGCGCACCTCCAGATCGCGCGTCGCGTCGAAGAACTCCCGGCTCATCATGAACTCGCGGTGATGAAGATAAGCGCCGACCACAATCGGAATGATGACGGCGTACATCGCCAACCCCGCGAGCACGAACAGGCCGATGAACCGCCAGAAATTCCCGCGCGTGAGTGACCACGCTTCCGCGGGCGACACGCTGTTCGTCGCCACGACCGAAGGCGGCCAAACCGCAAGCCTGATGAAGATGAAGAGCAGGATGATCCAGCATGCGAAGTACCCGGCGGCAAGCGGCGCGAACCCGCCGACCACTTCAAGGGGCATCGCGCGGCGCTTCTCGAACGCCTCGAACACGCCCGCGATGTCGCCGCCGAAAAGCAGATAAACGATGGGCCCCAGGATCGCCGCAAACACCCCAAGCACGATCGTCACCGTCAGAACGCCCATTATGAAGAAGGCGAACTCGGTCTTGCCGAAGGCGAAGAGAAAATAATGACCCGGCCTACGCTCGTCGAACAGGATCACGCGGTGAATGGCCACCGCCACCGACGTCATCACGATCGCTTGCATGAGGTTGAGCGCAAGCTGGATCCCTACGAAGAGCGAGACGTCGGTTTCATCGAGCGTGCGATCGTCGAGCCGGTAGATCTGGGAAAACGCGTCCGGCCCCAAGACGAGTGGCAGCATACCGATCGCGACCAAACACGCGATCGGCAACCACGTAAGCCTAAAGATCGTGAACGCGTTCCACAGCGTGAATCGGACCGCATTGCCGAAAACGCGGAACACCGGAAGCTGAACCATCGATTCCCCCGATCGTTGGTAAGCCGAACCGGCGCATTACACGACGCATCGCGTGGAACAGTCAAACGGCGGCAAATCGCCCGCGAACACTCAGTTCGCGACACCGTTGGCCGGCAGCTCGCCGGTCTCGGCCACCGGCGAGGCGGGTGCCGTTTCGATGACGGCGGGCCCCGGCGCTGGCAACGTAACGGTGCCGAAACGGGTCGCAAAGGCGAGCCGCACGGCGGAGCCCAGATACTTCACATACTCCCAGGTCAGCACGCCCGTCGTCT
The DNA here is from genome assembly GCA_964561925.1 of uncultured Flavobacteriaceae bacterium. Taxonomy (GTDB): domain Bacteria; phylum Pseudomonadota; class Alphaproteobacteria; order Micropepsales; family Micropepsaceae; genus SZUA-430. The sequence continues at coordinate 19,049 of CAZLRW010000036.1, read as the reverse complement.
CCGGATCGTGCCACCACTCGCTCAGGCGCACGCGGTTCGGGAACACGGGGTAGGGCACGATGCGTGTGTCGGGCAGCATCGCCCGCAACTCCATCAGACTGCGCGGCATGTGATAGGCGGCGGTCACGACGATGATCGAACGGAACCCGTTGCGGCGAACCCAAACCGTCGTTTCTTCCGCGTTGCCGATTGTATCGGCGGCACTCCGGCCGAGATCGACGCAGCATGTGCTGGGCACCGCTGGCTCGCCCACGGCGGCAAACAGTTCTTCGCGCTTCGTGTCGGTGTTCACGCCGGAGATCAAGAGACGCCGCCCCTTGCCTTGCGCCAGCAACTCGAGACCGGCAACGAGCCTGCCTTCGCCGCCCGTCAGCGCCACGATCGCGTCGGCTTCGCCGGGGTCGGCCGACGCGCGCGGCAGCGACCAAACGAACAGAGGAAACCCCAGCGCCGCGGCGACGAACAGCGCAACGGCCACGCGGAAAGCGAAGCCGAGCCAACCGATCGTTCCTGAACCTCCGGACTGCACCGCCGTCGAACTCCCTCGTGCAACGGTCTTACGACCGGGCCGCAAGCAAAGCTTCGGCTGCCTGGATCAGGGAATCATAGACCGGGACGGGCAGCATGTCCTCAGGAATGCCGCGGGCTTGCGTTTCTGCGCCTTTTCCGGTCCGCACGAGCATAGGCCTGACGCCCGCGGCGCGCGCAGCCTGCAAGTCGCTCAACTGGTCTCCGATCATCACCGCCTCATGCGGCCCGGCGCGGAAATGCGCCAAAGCCTCGCGCAACATGCCGGGCTCGGGCTTGCGTCGCGACCCGGCCGCCCAGGGTGGATCGGGACACGTTAACAAAAGGTCGAGCCGCCCGCCGTGTTTACCGATCTCGTCGCGCAATTTCGAATGGATCCGCTCCAGCATGTCCGCCGAAACGATCCCGCGCCCGACCGCCGACTGGTTGCTCACGACGGCAAGCTTGATGCCCGCCCCATTGAGCTTCGCGCAGGCCTCCGCGGCGCCCGCGATCATCGTCAGCTCGCCCGGATGTTTCACGTAGTCGGCGCGCTCTTCGATGAGGACGCCGTCGCGATCCAGCATCGCGAGCTTCATGGCATGCGGCCGAGCACGCGCAGCACCGTGAAGCGTGCGGTCCACATCGCGATGAGGCCGATCGCGGCCGGCACGAACAGCAGCCACACATAGGCGAACGGAGAACTCACGAACTGCGGCAGATACTGCGCACCGACCGGCGCCTCGCGGCTGTCCCAAAAGAAACTGCTTCCGAGGAGCGTCGCGGCGGCGAGGACGAGCCCGATCAATCCGCCGCGGATTCCCAGCCACAGGAAGTGCCGCTGGAACTCCGAAGCGATGAACACGTCGCGCGCGCCGATCATGTGCACGACCTCGACGATCTCGCGATGCGCCTGCAATCCTGCTTGCGTCGCGTAGATGACGATCGCAAGCGTCGCGACCGCGATCAGCAGCAGGACCGCCCAGCCCACCGCTTCCGACGAAGCGGCGAATGCGGCCAGCTCCTGATTCCACCGTTTATGGTCGTCGAGTTGCGCACCCGGCACGCCGTCGACCAGCGCGCGCCCCAGCCCCTCGAGTTCGACGGGCCGCCCGGGCGTCAGCGTCACTTCGATGATCTGCGGCACCGGCAGATCGGCAAGCACGGTGCCCTCGCCGAGCCAGGGTTCGAGCAGCTTCTCCGCCTCGCCGCGGCTCAACGGGCGGGCCGCGAAAATGCCCGGCCATTGCTTTACCAGTCGAAGCGCCTCTTTGAGCTGATCTTCGGGCGAAATCTGCGGCGACGGCAGCAGCTGCACGGTGACCGACCCGGCAAGTCCTTCCGTCCACTCGGTCGTAAGCCGGCTCAGCGTCAACACCGCGCCCAGCGTCAAGCATGCGAGGAAACTCATCACCGCAACGATCGTATGCAGCGTCGCGCCGGACGCGCTGTCGGCGGGCATCAAGCCGGAGGGAGCGGCCGTATTCACGCGCGCCCGCCTTCGCCGTAGCTCCGGCGGGCTTCGTTGCCGTACTGGTCCGCCGGAGCCTTGGCGTAGGCGGACTTGGCCTCCGAGAACGCGTCGCTGGCCGCGGCATTCGTGAGCCTGCCTTCTGCCAGCCGGAACAGGCGCTGCGCCGGCACGCGCTCCATGATCCGCTGATCGTGGGTCGCGATCATCACGCATGTGCCGAGGCGGTTGAGCTCGATGAAGAGCCGCATGATGCGCCCGCCGATCTCGGGATCGACGTTGCCGGTGGGCTCGTCGGCAAGCAGCAATTCGGGTTTGGCCACGACCGCCCGCGCGATCGCGACGCGCTGCTTTTCGCCGCCCGAAAGCGTTGCGGGCTTCGCGTTCAGCCTGTTGCCGAGCCCGACCCACGACAGAAGCTCTTCGACCTCCGCCCGGTAGTTCGACTCGATTTCGCCCATCACGCGGCGGGGCAGCGCCACGTTGTCGAACACGGTCAGGTGGTCGAGCAGGCGGAAATCCTGGAAAACGACGCCGACGCGGCGCCGGAGGGACGGAAGCTCATCGCGCGGGGTCGCGGCGATCTCGCGATCGAACATCCAGATCGCCCCGCGCGACGGCCGCTCGGCAAGGTAGATGAGCTTGAGCAGCGATGTCTTGCCCGCGCCCGATGGACCGGTCAAAAGGTGGAACGAGCCGGGCTCGAGCGTGAACGAAATGTCACGGAGGATTTCGGGTCCAAGCCCGTATCGCATCCCGACATTCTCGAACCGAACCACCAATTAATCCTTTTCAGCTAATGGGTTAGAACGCGACCCTGTGACCGCGCTTGCTTGCAGGTGCTAAAGTGTTGTGCCACAAGACCAGAATCGACACGGGCAATAGCCTGGAATGATAATTACCTGCCCCCGCTGCGCAACTCGCTATCTGCTTGAAACTGGGGTTGTCCGGCCCCCGGGACGGCAGGTTCGTTGCGCACGCTGTCACCATACCTGGTTTCAGGATGCGGCGCCCGAATTACCGCCGACCCCGATCCCGGTCCCCGTCGAAGAGCCTCCGGCACCGATCGGTCCGGTGACAGACCGGTCGCGCATGTTGCCGGCGCCCTCCGGCTCGATTGCCCAGCCGCTGCCGCGTTTCGAAATGCCCCCGTCGCCAAGCATCGGCGCGCCGTCGCTCGGCATCCCGCAAGCGGTCGACAGGCTGCGCGCGCGCTCGCGCTCGATGGCGGGCGTGTTCGCGCTGCTGGCGCTGATCGCCGGTCTGCCGCTGCTGTTCTTCACCCTGCCGACGGAAATCGTGAAGCTCTGGCCCGAATCGGCGAGCCTCTACGACTGGCTTGGCATGCCGGTGAATGCGAGCGGCTTTCGCATCGAAGTCACCTATCAGCCCGAGGCCGGCAGCGCCGTACCGGCGATCGCGATCAAGGGCAAGATCATCAACGAGACGGATCGCGAGATGTCCGTCCCGAAGGTGCGCCTTGCGGTGCGCGACCACGCGGGCAAGGAACTCTATCACTGGATCGTGCCGGCCGACCAAGATCGTTTGGGACCTGGCGGCCAAGGCACGTTCAACGCGCGCCTCGAAAGCCCGCCGCCCGACGCCGCCGACGTCGAGGTGCGCTTCGCCAAGGCGGGCGAATAGCGTGGCTCGGCTGGAGCCCCTCTATCCCTCCGATGTGATTGCCGCCCGCCTTGAAACGCTCGCGGGCGACATCGCCGCGCGCATGGCCGAAGGCTTCGTGCTTGTCGCCATTCTCAAAGGAAGTTTCGTCTTCGCCGCCGATCTCATCCGCGCGCTCAATCTGCGCGGCGTGGGCGCCGAGGTCGACTTCATGACGTTGGGCAGCTACGGCACCGCCACCGTGTCCAGCGGAACCGTCCGCCTGTTGCGCGACGTCGAGATCTCGGTTGCGGGGCGCGAGGTTCTGATCGTCGACGATATTCTGGATTCCGGCCGCACGATCGCCTTTGCCCGCCGCCACCTTAAGGAGCGCGGAGCCACCGCCGTCCGCGTGTGCGTGCTCCTGGATAAAACCGTAGCAAAGTCCGACGACCACAAGGAACATGCGGATTTTGTCGGATTTTCGTGTCCTCCGGCTTTCGTCGTAGGTTACGGAATGGACCACGCCCACAAATTCCGTGGACTGCCTTTTGTAGCTATTCTAAGCGAGCAGTGACCCCAGGTACCCCGATGGCCAAGATCCTGATCGCGGAGAACGAGCTTGCGCTCCGGGAATTCATCGCCCGGGGGCTGGAACAGCGCCGTCACAAGGTCACGATGGCGCAGGACGGCTCGGACGCGCTCGAACACCTGAAGAAGGGCAAGTTCGACCTTCTCTTGACCGATATCGACATGCCGATCATGGACGGCATCGCCTTGGCGCTCGCCGCCGGACGCGATTATCCGAAGATGAAGATCATCATCATGTCGGGCCACGAACACCAGATCGAACGCGCCCACGGCCTGAACGACCTCGTCTACCGCGTGGTCTCGAAACCCTTCACGATCGCAAACATCTGCGCAGTGGTCGACGACGTGCTCGGCGCGAAGAAGCCGAAGGCCGAGTAACGTCTAGAACCGCCGCAGCAGCCGTTCGATATACTCGAGCTCAGGCATCGGCCTGCCGCGTTCGGCTGCGCGGCGCTGTAGCTCCTCGAGGATTTCGCGCGCCTTCTGGATGTCGCCCTTCGTCGGCACTTTGACCGATGAGCCCAGCGACCTGCCGTCCGACGATTGCGGCCGCCCGAACGGATCCTCGTTCATGCCCCCGCCCACGCCGCCGCCGCCCGGCATGTTGGCGCCTTGCCCGGCCATCTGTTGCAGCAATTGCTTGGCCATCGCCTCGCCCCCGCGCCGCATCTCGTCGATCGCCGTTTGCTGGCTCTCGCCAGCGCGCCCCAACTTTCCGTTGCCGAGTTGGTCCGAGGCCTCGTCCATCGCGTCCTGGGCGCGCGTCAGCGCCTTCATCGCCTCCTCGTCCTGGCCCCCCGCCTTCTTGATGATGGCCGTGAGTTCGTCGCTGAGCTTGTCCTGCTCGGGCTTGAGCGGCGACGGCTTCCCGTCGCGGCCGAGCGTCTCTTCGGCCTCCTGCTGCTCGCGGAACGTCTTGTCCATCAGGCTGCGCTGACGCCCGATCATTTCGCCGAGTTTTTCGAGCGCTTCGGTGGCGGCCTTTTGTTCCGCCGACATCTGCCCGCCCGGTGTCCGCAGGTTCTCCAGCATGTTCTGAAGCTGCGCCAGCATCTGCTGGGCGGCCGCGCGCGCGCCCTGCCGCGACAGGTTGGCGATCTGGTCCAGCATTGATTGCAGGTCTTGCGGCCGCACCATCTGTCCGCCGCCCATCCGCGGGAAGTCGCCCTGCGATTTCTCGGCCATCGCCCGCACGGCGCGTTCGATCGCCGAGCGCAGTTGCGCGAGCAGGCGTTCGATCTCCTCGTCGCTGGCGCCGCGCGCAAGCGCTTCCATCAATTTCTGTTGCAGCGCGCGAAGCTCGGCCTGCGCTTGCGGCGTGTCGCCTTCTTCGATGCGCAGCGCCAGATCCCACAGCAGCTGCTGCGCGGCGGCGATTTCCGCCCCGCCGCGCGCGCGATAGACCATGTAGTAGGCCGTCCTGAGGCCGAGATACACCCGCCGGTCCGGGATGAAACGCTCCGGCGCGATCGAGAGCGCATCGAGCGCCTTCGCGACCAGCGGCGCCGATGACGCATCGCGCGCGAGGCTCCGCCGCTGCTCGATCAGCGCCCGGGCGAACGGATCGTTGAACTTCCGCTCGGGGAGCACGATCCGCACGGGCTTCGAACTGCCCGTCAGCCCGGATTCGTCGCGTGCGTGCAGGCCGATCGTTACCGGCAAGCCGGCCCACACATGCGCGGTGAGATCCTTGAAGATCGTCGCATCGCCGCTGCGTGCGGGCGCGGGCGGCAGCGGCAAGTCGAAGTCGAGCGGTGCGGGCCCTTTGCGGTTCGCGGGCGTCGGCACGTGGACGAGGGTGATGCGCGCGAACGCGGCGGTCACGCCGTAGTCGTCCGTCACCTCGTAGTTGAAACGCATCGATTGCGCCTGCGTGATCGCAAGCGGTGTCTTGAACGCAATCGTCGGCGGCCTGTCGGGCGCGGTCGAGAAGTTCCATGCCGCGGCCTGCGAGGCGTTGAGCGACAAGCTCACCGACACCTCGGCGTCGATCACAAGCTTCGCATCGCGTGCATCGCCGCCGGCCGGCACGAACGGCGGCCGAAGTTGCTTGGGGATCGTGCGCCCGCGCGCCGCGACGCGCAGCACCGCCGATGCCGTGCCGTGCGTCCGCACCGTCAGCGTCGAACCTTGCGGCACGCGGATCACATCGGCCGACGACAGGGTGGCCGCGCTCAGATGGCGCGGCGGTTCGCCGGTATAGGCCGGCGGCGTCACCCACGCTTCGAACGTCGCGGGCACGTTGCCCTGCGCGAGCCCGGGCGACAACGCGTTCGCGAGCCGCATCGGCACTTCGCGCCAATTCGCGATCGCAAGCGCCGCGATCGCGATCGCGATCAGCATGCGCAACGCGTGCGGATCGCGTGCGGCGAGCGAGAGCTTCGGCCAGGCGACGGTAAGCCGGTGGATGTGATCCATCACCCAGCGCCGGTGCGCGTGCCAAAGGCGCGCTGTGTCCTCGTTGCTCCCGGTGGCGGGCTTGTCTTCGAGCGTACTCAACGGGCGGTGCGCGAGGCCGCTCGACTGTTCGAGATGGCGCACCGCCTGATCGCGCGTCGGCACGGCGGTCGCGCGGGCCGAGCGCCAGAAGGCCCAACCGATCGCGCACGCAAAGCCGATCAGGCTGACCAGATGCAGCCACTCCGGCAGATAGACGAACACGTTGGCGAGCGCGAGGATGACAAACAGACCGGCGATGCCGCCCGCGGGCCACAACACCGGCCAAAGCCGTTCGGCGCCGAGCGAGGCCCAGCTCAGCAACACGCGCCGGTTCACGGTCTCGGGCAGACCGGGCCGGTCGTCGCTCTTCGCAGTCTCGTCCCGTTCGCTCAACGCTACTCGCTCTGCTTCGAGGGGCCCTCAGGCGAGCCAGCCGGGCCGGCGCTCCTGGGCGATCGCATCGTCGATACTCTGCCGCGGCCTTGTGACCGCATATTGGCGGCCCTTCACAAGCACTTCCGGTGCCAGCGGCCGCGCATTGTAGCTGGACGCCTGCACGGCACCATAGGCGCCCGCGGTCAGGATGGCCATCAAATCGCCCGTCTTCACGGCGGGCAGTTCACGATCCCGTGCGAACAAATCCGCGCTTTCGCATACCGGTCCCACGACGTCGTAAACCCGGCGCGGCGCGGTGGAATTGCTCCGGACCGGGACGATGTCGTGCCAGGCGTCGTAAAGCGCCGGCCGGATCAGGTCGTTCATCCCAGCGTCCAGGATGATGAATTCTTTTTCATCCCCCCGCTTCACCGACGTAACCTCCGAAACCAGCACTCCGGCATTGGCCGTGATGAAGCGTCCCGGCTCTACGATGAGGTCGCAGCCGAGCGCGCCGACCGCCTCGCGCACGACCGCGCCGTACGCTTCCGGCAACGGCGGCGCGACGCCGCCTTGGTACGGCACGCCCAACCCGCCGCCGAGGTCCACGCGGCGAATGTCGTGGCCTTGCGCCCTTAGCGTGCTCACGAGGTCGGCGACCTTCGCGAAAGCCTCGCGAAACGGCTCGAGGTCGGTGATCTGGCTTCCGATGTGAACGTCGACGCCGACGACCTTGAGCCCTCCAAGCCGCGCTGCGTGCGCATAGGCGCCGATCGCGCGCTTCCAGCCGATGCCGAATTTGTTCTCGGCCTTGCCGGTCGAGATCTTCGCATGCGTCCGCGCGTCGACGTCCGGATTGACCCTAAGCGCGACCGCCGCCGTCTTGCCCAGCGAAAGCGCCACCTCGTTCAGGATGTCGAGTTCCTCCTCGCCCTCCACGTTGAACTGATGGATCCCCGTCTCGAGTGCGAGGCGCATTTCCGCGCGCGTCTTGCCGACGCCCGAGAACACGATCTTCGACGCCGGCACGCCGCCCGCGAGCGCCCGCTTGAGCTCGCCGCCCGACACGATGTCGGCTCCGGCGCCCAGTCGCGCCAGCGTCGCGATCACGGATACGTTGCCGTTCGCCTTCACCGCATAGGCGATAAGCGCGCCCTTCGGCATCGAAGCCTCGAACACCCGGAACTGCCGCTCCAGCGTCGCCGTCGAATAGCAATAAAACGGCGTCCCGACCGCAGCCGCGATCTCGGGGATCGGCACGTCTTCCGCATGCAGAACGCCGTCACGATAGTCGAAATGGTTCATGGCTCGGTGATACCAGCGTGCGCCCCGGCTTACAAACGAGCCTTGTGGGAAATGAAGGGTTGCGACAACATCGATATCAGGTCGACTACGTTGGGCAGATGCGTTCCTCACAGCTTCACGACGCCGTCGAAGCGCTCTACGCCGAATTCCGGGTGCCGAAACCGCGCGCGATCGACGGCTGCCCTTGCTGCACCGATCCCGAAGAGATTTGCAAGTTGCTCTCCAAGAACTTGCGCGACCTGACACCCGATGATCTTAGCAACTACGGCGCGTCGCTATTCCTAACGATGGGTGACGAGCGGGACTTTCCGTACTTCTTGCCACGACTGCTCGACATTGCGACGTCGCAGGAATGGTGGCCCTCACCCGAAGTCCTTCTGGATAAGCTTAGACGAGCCGACTGGCAGGGCTGGCCGGCGCGACGGCAAAAAGCCGTCCGGGGCGTCATCGATAGATGGTTCGCGGACACGATAGCGGAATTTGAAGTCCCGACCGTAGAGGAACCCTGGCGGGACGGATCGCGCGTCGATGCCCTGCTCTGCGGTATCGCGCATGCGGGGGTACCGCTCGCGCCATACCTTAACGAACTCGCGGAACACCCCATTGCGCTGAGAGCGTGCTTCAGCCGGCACGCGCACGCGTTCTTCAAAAGGAAACGGCTTGGGGACGGGTTTTGGAGCGACTGTCGCGGCGCCGAGGCGGAAGTCGTCGCGTTCTATGAACTACCACGCGTCCGCAAACTGCTGGACGAAGGCTAACCGGCATCCGGCGGTTCAAGTCAATCGCCACCCGGCGACGAGCGGCACCGTCGCGCAGCACGGGCCGCCGTCCGCGCCCACGCCGTCGATTTCCGTCTCCAGCGTGCCGCCCTTGTCGGCGCACAAGGGCAACGACTACCGGTTGGTGGTCGCGGTGGACTACGAAAAAGGCATCGTTTGGATCAAGTGGATCGGAACGCATAAGGACTATGACAACATCGACGTTGCGGAGGTCGACTACGATGGCTGACGTCAAGCCCATCCGAACGGACGCGGATTACGAAGCGGCACTGGCCGAAGTCGGACGTCTTTGGGGTGCGAAATTGGGCACGCCGAAAGGGGATCGTCTCGACGTGCTTGCAACGCTGATCGATGCGTACGAAGCCAGGCGCTTCCCCATGGACCCGCCCGATCCGATCGAGGCGATCAAGTTTCGCATGGAGAGCCAAGGGCTGACGCGCAAGGATCTCGAAGGCATCATCGGCACCCGCACGCGCATTTCGGAAGTCCTCGGTCGGAAGCGCGGGCTGTCCATCGATATGATCCGGCGCCTACACGAAAAGCTCGGAATCCCGGCGGACGTTCTGATCAAGCCGACCAGGCGCCGCGTCGCCTGAAGTCAAACGATCCGCCGCCCTCCGACGAGCGGCACCGTCGCGCAGCATGGGCCACGGTGCCCGCTCAGCGCACCGCCGCCACCGCCGCTTTCGGCGGTTCGAGCGGCCCCTTCTTCCCGCACGCCGAGACGCCGACTCCGGCGATCAACGCCGCGACAACCAACAACCGCACGATCATTTGAGCTGCTCCTGCCAATAGCGAACCTGTTCGCGGACCCTCTCGGGCGCGGTGCCGCCGAAACTCGTACGGCTGGCGACCGAAGCGTCCAAACTCAACATCGACTGTATATCGGCCGTGATCCCCGGCTCAACCGATTGCAGCTCGGCGAGGCTCAAATCGGCGAGCCCGCATTTGCGCGTTTCCGCCATCGCGACGATGCGCCCGGTGATGTGGTGCGCCTCGCGGAACGGCTTCTTCAGCACACGCACGATCCAATCCGCCATATCTGTCGCCGTCGAAAAGGCCTCGCCCGCCGCCCGCCGCATCGCGATCTCGTTGACGGAAAGGTCCTCGACCATGCCCGTCATCGCGGCAAGCGCAAGCGTGGCCGAGTCGGTTGCGTCGAACACGGCCTCTTTGTCTTCCTGCATGTCCTTCGCATAGGCGAGCGGCAGGGCCTTCATCACGCCGAGCAGCGTGACGAGCGCACCCGTCACCCGCGCGCACTTTGCGCGCACGAGTTCGGCCGCGTCCGGATTGCGCTTTTGCGGCATGATGGACGAGCCCGTCGAGAACGCGTCGGACAGTTGAACGAATCGGAACGCCGGCGAACTCCACAGCACGATCTCTTCGGCCAACCGCGACAGATGCGTCGCCATGATCGCACAAGCGCTCAAATACTCGAGCGCGAAGTCGCGCGACGACACGCCGTCCAGCGAGTTGCGCATCGCACCCGCGAACCCAAGCTCGCGCGCCGTCATATCGCGGTCGAGCGGAAACGACGTTCCCGCAAGCGCGGCCGAGCCCAGCGGCGATTCGTTCGTCGTCTTGCGTGCGGCGCCGAAACGCGCGCGGTCGCGCGACGCCATCTCGACATAGGCGAGTAGGTGATGCCCGAACGTGATCGGCTGCGCGGTTTGCAGATGCGTGAAGCCCGGCATCACCGTGGCGGCATGTTGCGCCGCTTTGGCGACGAGACCCCGCTGAAACGCGGCAAGCCCCGCGTCGAGTGAATCGATCGCGTCGCGCACCCAGAGCCGGAAGTCGGTCGCGACCTGATCGTTGCGCGAGCGTGCGGTGTGGAGGCGCCCAGCCGCCTCGCCGATAAGGTCCTTGAGCCGGGCCTCCACGTTCATGTGGATGTCCTCGAGCGCCCGCGAAAACGTGAATTTTCCTTGATCGATTTCCGCTTTGATTTGGTCGAGCCCGCGGACGATGGTGTCGGCGTCGCCCTGCGCGATAATGCCGCGGAGGGCCAGCATTCGTGCATGCACTTTCGAGGCGGCGATATCTTGGGCATAAAGGCGCCGGTCGAAATCGATGGAGGCGTTGATCTCCTCCATGATGGCGGCCGGTCCCCGGGCGAAGCGTCCGCCCCACATTTCGTTCGTCGTCATTTCGCCTCGTCGTGTCGCAGAAGAAGAAAGTCGCCGTCTGAATGACTAGGGGTTTGCGTCTTCTTGTTCTCGGGCTTGTCCTGGCCATTCTGGCGACGGGCGTGCTGGCCGTCTACTTGAATTGGTTTGCCCACCGCGCGCCGCGGCCGAGCTTGGGCAGCATCGACAACTTCATCGCCGCGCGCGAGGTGAAACCGGCGCCGCTGGCCACCTTCATCGACGAAGAAGGCAAGACGCTCACCTTGGAGAAGTTCCGCGGCAAGATCGTCGTGCTCAATCTCTGGGCCACGTGGTGCACGCCGTGCGTCGCCGAAATGCCGATGCTCGACCGCCTGCAGCAGCAGCTTGAGGACGTTGGCGTCGTTGTGATCGCGCTCTCGCTCGATCGCGGCGGGCCGACCGCGGTGCGCGAATTCTACGACGAACACGGCATCGAACACCTGGAGATTTACGTCGATCCGACGATGCGCGCGCAATCTGCGTTCAACGTCATCGGCTTGCCGACGACGATCCTGATCGATCGCGAAGGCCGCGACCGCGGCCGACTGGTCGGCCCCGCCGAGTGGGACGAAGCGCGCGCCGCGGACTTGGTGTTGAGCGCCGGCGTTCCTCTGGAATAGCGATGGCCGCAAACACCACGTCGTCGATCTTCGACCTGCTGGGCCTGGCCGGCGCCCAGTTCACCGCGATGATCATCGGCGCGGTGCTGGCCAGCGCCGGCGGCTTTTTCGTCGCCTGGCTTCTCGACCGCATGGAGCGCAAGCGTCAGGAACGTTCGATCGCGCTCGTCTGCCTCGATCTGCTGACCTCGCTCGGCGTGATGACGCAGCTCGCCCAAAGCGCGCGCGGCCGCGGCGACCCTTACGGGCCGGTCACGCTGCGCCTCGTGCGCGGCTGCCAGCGCGACCTCGAAGTGTATGAGCGCAATCGCGAACGCATCGCCGACATCGCCGATCCGGAGGTCCGCGCCGAAATCTACCAGTGCATGGCGCGCATGACGCTGACGATCGAGGGCATCTTGGGCGAAACCGACGTCATCGCCCAAAAGGACGAAGCGATCGCTCACGCACGCGCTCGAGGCGATGTTGCCAGGGCCGATGAACTTGCTGTCGAGCGGTTGGATCGCTGCGGCCGCCGCGACTCGGCGTTCGACTTCATGCTCGAAACGATCAACGACCTCTCGGGTCCGCTGTCCGCGAAGCTGCGCGCGATCGCAAAGTCCGAAGGCCAGAACCTGGCCGCCATTGTCGCCGCGAACTCGTCGCCGCCGCCCCCGCCGAGCTAAGCGGCGTTCATCGCCGTGTCCAGCGTCGCCCACATCGCCGTGCAGTCGACGACCTGACCCAAGGCCTGCGCCTTGTCGATCGCCATGACGGTGAGCCCCGCTTCGATTGCCTGGAACGGCGACACGGGAAACTCGGTTTCGTCCTTCAGCGCCGCAATCAGATCGTGCGCCATCGCGACGTCCGCGCCGTTGTGGTCGTGCGCCGACTCGCCGAACTCTTTGCGATAGGGTGCGCCTGCCTCGCCCATGCGCCGCCACATCAGCTTGTTGCGCGCGAGATCGGCGATCAGCGTGCCCTCCGTTCCCGCGACGTACCACCGCCGCTCGCGCAGCGCACTCATGCTGTTCGCGTGAAACGACAGCTGCACGCCGTTCGTGTACTGCACGAGTGCGGTCTGATGATCGGTCACGTTCGCGTCGGTCAGGAACGCATCGTCGATCGCCGACCACCCGCCCGGCCACGCGTCGAGCTGCGGCGAACCCGTCAAGGACCGCGGTTCGCGATCCGGCCTGAAGATGCCGCGCCCGCCGAAACTCGCAACCCGCGCCGGACGCGCGCCGGCGATCTCGCTCAAGATGTCGAAGTCGTGGCACACTTTGTCGAGCAGGAACGATCCGCCCCACTCGCGTTTGCGCCGCCAATTGCGCGCAAGATAGGCCCCGTGTTCCGGCGGCAGGTGCTCGGTCGCGTCGATGGAGACGATTTCGCCCAGATGCCCTTCGCGAACGATCGACAGCGCCTCGCGCACGATCGCGGCCGACCGCAGCACCAGCCCGACGAACAGTGCCGGCGTCTCCTCGTGCGACAGCCGCTGCGCCAGCGCGTAGGATTCGTTCTCCGTCCGCACGATCGGCTTCTCGGCGAACACCGGCGTCCGCCCGTAGAGCGCAAGCATCAGATGCTCGGCATGCAAATGATTGGGCGACCCGATCATGACGATGTCGCGCGATCCGCTCGTCAGCAATTGTTCGGCGCTGCGATAGACCTCGCCCACGCCGATGCCCGCGGCGCGAAGCCTGTCGAGACCGACGGGTGCCGGATCGAAGTAGCCGTCGACCTCGACCGCGGCGCCGCCCGCCTTGAGCGCGGCGAGCACGGCGGCAATCCGCTGCCCGAGACCGATGACCCCGACCCGCATGCTCTTGGTCACATTTCCATGCGCGGGCAACCGACGCGCAGCATGTTGCCGTTGACGTCGATGAGCACGAACTCCGGCAGGCCCCACGGCTTCATCTCGATCGGCATCAGCTTGCCCACTTTGGCGGACGCAAACGCCTCATAGGTGCCCTCAAGGTCGTCCGCATAGATGTAGCAGGTGTGATCGCGGATCGTGCCGTCGATACCCGGCGCTTCGAAGAACTGAATCTGCACGCCGTTGCGCATCATGAACAGGAACGAGTCCGGCGGATCCTGCTGGTGCGCGCAAATGAAGCCGAGCTTCTCGTAGAACGCCCGCGTCTCGTCGACGTTGCGCATGGGCAATGTGGGCACGGCGAAGTCGGGCATGGGCCACCAAAGTCGTTGCCGAAAGAATTTGCCCCTCCCGCGGGGTCCGAGGGAAGGGCAAAAGACGGCTGCCTGCGTTCGTTCTAGCGGGTCGGGACCGGCTTCTCGCCCCGATAGTCGTAGAAGCCGCGCTTCGTCTTTTGGCCCAGCCACCCGGCTTCGACGTACTTCACAAGAAGCGGGCAGGGGCGGTACTTCGAGTCGGCGAGGCCCTCGTAAAGCACCTGCATCACCGAAAGACACGTGTCGAGCCCGATGAAATCGGCAAGCTGCAAAGGCCCCATCGGATGGTTCGCGCCGAGCTTCATGGCCGTGTCGATCGCCTCGACCGTACCCACGCCCTCATAGAGCGTGTAAACGGCCTCGTTGATCATCGGCAGCAGGATGCGGTTGACGATGAAGGCCGGAAAGTCTTCCGAATTCGCCGACGTCTTGCCGAGCTTCTTGACCAGCGCGTGCACGGTCTGGAACGTTTCGTCTTCCGTCGCGATGCCGCGGATCAGCTCGACGAGCTGCATCAGCGGCACCGGGTTCATGAAGTGCAGCCCGATGAAGCGCTCCGGCCGGTCGGTGGACGACGCCAGCCGCGTGATCGAAATCGACGACGTGTTCGAAGCGATCATCGCCCGCTTCGACAGCTTCGGACAAAGCTCGCCGAAGATTTGCTTCTTCAGCTTCTCGTCCTCGGTCGCCGCTTCGATGGCGAGATCGACGTCGCGAAACGCGTCCAGCGACTTGGCCGGCTGAATGTGCTTCAGCGCCTTGTCCTTCTCGGCGTCCGTGATCTTTCCGCGTGCAACCTGCCGCGACAGGTTGCCCGAGATGATCTCGAAAGCCGCCTCGATCTTCTCCGGCTTCACGTCGTTCAAAAGCACGTCGTAGCCCGCAAGCGCGCACACGTGGGCGATGCCGTTGCCCATCTGTCCTGCGCCGATGACGCCGATACGTTCGATATTCATGACACCCTGTCTCGACCTCGCACCGTGCGGAACGCCCGCGCGGTACTTGAAGTTGATGTGAAACCCCGGCCCCTCGACCCTAGTAGCCCTGCTTCTTCAGCTCTTCGTCCAGTTCCGGCACCGCCTTGAACAGGTCGGCGACGAGGCCGTAATCGGCCACCTGGAAGATGGGCGCTTCTTCGTCTTTGTTGATGGCGACGATGACCTTGGAATCCTTCATACCCGCCAAATGCTGAATGGCCCCTGAAATGCCGACGGCGATGTAAAGCTCGGGCGCCACCACCTTGCCGGTCTGTCCGACCTGATAGTCGTTCGGCACGAAGCCCGCATCGACCGCGGCCCGGCTGGCGCCGACGGCCGCCTTCAGCCGGTCGGCGACCTTCTCGAGCAAGTGGAAGTTCTCGCCCGACTGCATGCCGCGCCCGCCCGACACGACGACGCGCGCCGCGGCGAGTTCCGGCCGCTCGGACTTAGAGAGTTCTTCCTTCACGAACTCGGAGATGCCCGGGTTCTTCGCGGCACCCATCGCCTCGACAGGCGCCGAGCCGTTCAGTTCGGCCGCCTTGAACGTGGTCGTGCGCACCGTGATCACTTTCTTCGCGCCCGCCGGCGCCTGCACCTGCTGCATCGCGTTGCCGGCATAGATCGGCCGCGTGAACGTGTCGGGCCCGTCGACTGAGACGATCTCTGACAATTGCGCCACGTCGAGAGCGGCGGCGACGCGCGGCATGAAGTTCTTGCCGCTGGTCGATGCCGGCGAAAGGATCGCATCGTACTTGCCGGAAAGCTCGATCACGAGCGAGGCCATCGTCTCGGCCAACTGGTGGGCGTACTGCGCGTCGTCGGCCAGCAGCACCTTCGAGGCCCCGCCGATCTTCGCCGCCGCGTCCGCAACGCCGCGCGCATTGTGCCCGGCGACCAGAATGTCGACGGTCGCGTTCAGCGCCTTGGCGGCCGTCATCGCTTTCGCGGTCGAATCTTTGAGCGATTTGTTGTCGTGCTCGGCGATCAGAAGAACGGCCATGATCAGATAACCCCCGCTTCGTTCTTAAGCTTCTCGACGAGTTCCTGAACGGTCTTGACCTTGGAGCCGCCCTTGCGCTTCGGCGGTTCGCTGACTTTGAGCGTCTTTAAGCGCGGCGCCGGATCGACGCCGTAATCGCCGGGCGCCTTCTCGTCGATCGGCTTCTTCTTCGCCTTCATGATGTTGGGCAGCGATGCATAGCGCGGCTCGTTCAGGCGCAAGTCCGTCGTCACGATCGCGGGCAGGTTCAGACGCACGGTCTGCAGACCGCCGTCGACCTCGCGCGTGACGTCCGCCTTGCCGCCTTCGATCGCGACCTTCGAAGCGAACGTGCCCTGCGGCCAGCCCAAAAGCTGCGCCAGCATTTGACCCGTCTGATTGCTGTCGTCGTCGATCGCCTGCTTGCCCAGGATGATGAGCTGCGGCGCTTCCGCCTTCGCGATGCCGGCCAAAATCTTGGCGACCGTCAAAGGCTCGACCTCGTGGCCGACCTTCACCAGGATGCCGCGGTCGGCACCCATGGCGAGCGCGGTGCGGATCGTCTCCTGGCATTCCTGCGGCCCGACGGACACGGCGACGATTTCGGTCGCCACGCCCTTTTCTTTGAGCCGGATCGCCTCTTCGACACCGATTTCGTCGAACGGATTCATCGACATCTTGACGTTGGCGAGGTCGACGCCCGTTTGATCCGCTTTGACGCGGATTTTGACGTTGTAGTCAACGACGCGCTTGATCGGAACAAGCACCTTCATTCGGCTGTTTTCTCCCGTGGATTTGAGGCCGCGCGGATGATGGCGTGCGCCGGGCCCTTAGCTCCAATTTCGTACCATTGTGCGGTGCACAAATTACGGGCAACCGGGAAACGTGTCAACGAAACCGGGTTCGTTAAGCCTAGCCGGGGCTTAAGGCGGCTGTGGCTAACCGCCACCCCGGCTTTGCCGCTAGGTTGGTCAGGGCCTGCCCATACACGTTGCTCGTCTCAGCGGTGCGGCGCCCCGCCGAACAAGGGCTGGTCGCGACGCTTGAAGATTGGCACAAGCACGAGCCCCGCGACGAAGCCGCCGATATGCGCCCACCACGCGGTCCCCGACCCGTCCTCCATCGGCATGATCACGTAGACGATCTGAAACGCGAGCCACGCCCCGATCACGACGAACGCGGGCAGCTTCACCGGGATGCGCATGAAGGCGAGCGTCCACATCCACACACGCGGATAGAGAAGCACATAGGCCGCGACGACACCGGCGACGGCGCCTGACGCCCCGATCAACGGTGCGCCGGAATCGACGTTCATCACGATATGCGCAAGACCCGCCGCGACGCCCGAGATCAGATAGAAGAACAGGAACGCGATCGATCCCATCGCATCCTCGATGTTGTCGCCGAACACCCACAGGAACAGCATGTTGCCGGCCAAATGCATGATGTCCCCGTGCAGGAACATATAAGTGATGAGCGTGACCTCCATCGGCAGGCTGCCCAGCCACGCGGGCAAGTTCACGCCGTCGAACACCAGCGTCGGCGTCACCCCCGCCGCCTCGATCAGCGCCATCTGCCTTTCGCCCAGCGACACTTGATACACGAACACCGCGATATTGGCCGCGATCAGCAGCGCCGTCGTGAACTGGAACCAGATGAATTTGAGCGAGTTGTCGTCTTTGAGCGGTAGGAAAACCATGAAGGACCCTCGGCGGCGGATTGTAACGCGGCCGCCACCTTAGCCGAGCCCGCAAAGCGCCTCAAACGGCGGTACTTCCCCAGCAAAGCGAGCGGGAGGGCCTTTTAGACCTTCAGATGCGTCCGCACGTCGTCCAGCACGCGCAGCCAATTGTCGACGTGCCGCTTCAGGTTCGCAGTCGTGACGCCGTCCTTGATGTTCACCGAATAGTCGAACATGAACATCTTGCCGTCCTTGCTCAAATAGGCCCGGCCGAAGACGAATTTTTGATTGTAGAGATTGGCCGAGTCGACGCCCGCGTTGCGCGACAATTCCCATTGCGCGAGGAACTGCAGGTTGCTGCAGCGCCGCGCCTCGGCGCCCGTTCCTTCGCAGTCGTACATATTGACGTAGAACTCCGTGCCCTTCGGCGTCTTCGCCGACAGCCACGGATCCTCCTCCGAGGTCGTCGCGTCAGTCACCGCCATGCCGTGCGTCTTAAGAACGTCGATCAGCTCCACCCGCGTGATGCCGCGATCCAGCAGCTTGGCCTTGGCCGGCGCGTCCGCAGCGAACGCAGGCGACGAGAGGCTGGCGGCGACGAGAGCGAGGGCAAAGAGAGAGCGCATGGGGCTGATCCTTGAAGGCGCGAAACGGCCGCGGAAGATAATCCCCGGCTCCACGATTTCAACTGACGCAAAGTTTAGGTGCGGTTTGCGCCCGGCACCCAAAGCACGTCGCCGCTGTGTGCCAAATTGGCGAAGCGCGCGGCGACGAACAGGAAATCCGACAGGCGGTTCGCATACTTGACGGCCGTTTCGCCGACGTTCTCGGCCTCCGCCAATTTCACGATCAGCCGCTCCGCGCGCCGGCACACGGTGCGCGCGACGTGCAGTTGCGCGGCTGCGGCAGAACCGCCCGGCAGGACAAAAGAGCGCAGCGGTTGCAGCTTCTCGTTCATGGCGTCGATCTCGCGCTCCAGGCGATCGACCTGCGGTTGCGTCACGCGCAGTGCTTTGGTCGCGATCTCGCTGCCGTCGTCGGGCACGCACAAATCGGCGCCGAGATCGAAAAGATCGTTCTGCACCCGCGCCAGCATCTGATCGAGTTCGCCGTGCGTGTGCAGCCGCGCGACGCCGACGCACGCGTTCGTCTCGTCGACCGTGCCGTAGGCCTCGATCCGCGGGTCGTACTTTGCGACGCGCTTGCCGGTGCCCAGCGCCGTGTCGCCCTTGTCGCCGGTGCGCGTATAGATGCGATTCAAAACGACCAAGGCTTTTGTCTCCGCTATGGCGTTCCCGGGCCGCGGCCCCAGAACCAAAGAACCGCCATGATCAAGACGATCGCCACGAACTGCGCAACGATGCGAAGCCGCATGATTTTGTTGGAGTAGGA
>CAZLRW010000035.1:0-34181 GCA_964561925.1 uncultured Flavobacteriaceae bacterium | reverse complement strand
TCTCACCCGGGCCGTACTCGACGCCAAACCAACCGCCGCGCGCGCCGAACCAGTAGACACCGCCTATGGCGGCGATCAAAAGCATGGCGGTTACGACGGCGATCAAGATGCGGCGCATGCGGACGCTCTCCCTTCAATTCGGCGGCGTTGGCGCCGTCTGTTGCGATAAGCCTACGCTGCCCAAGACGGCGCGTGAAGCGCGGACGCGGTGCGGCCGGTTGTCAGTCCCGGTACACCGCACCCGTGCACTGTTTCAGCGTTGCGCAGAGTTGCGCTGCGGTGACTGCAAGTCGACGAGTCGCCCGACCTACTCAGCGCGAGTGAAAGCCGTGCCCGTTCGCGCGCGTTCATCCGCACCACGTGAGCTTGTTCGGCGTCGGCTCAACCTGGCGACACGTGCGTGATCGTCCCGATATCTTCCGGCGGTAAGGCTCACCTGTTCTTTGTTTCTTCGTCAGCGATGATTTCGCGCATCAACTCGGTGATCGCTGCGACAGCCTCCGCAAGAGACGGGAATGTTCGATCGTCGCCGCTGTTCTTCCTAAAACCAAGGTCGGTGACCCTCCATGCTCCGCCCTTGTCGGGAATTAGGTACTCCGCATAGCGGAAGAGTTTTATTTCGTGCTCGTCGTCGAGAAATGCCGCAACAAGTATCGTGTCGCCGTCCCGCCAGTTCCGTTCTTGGACGTGGAAGCCGCACGCCTGTAGTTGCTCGATAGCCATCCGACGATCCAACGGCGCGATCCTATGGCTCAGCTAACGCAAATTGCTCGCAAACAGCGCGAACAGGCGTTCCCAGTGGCGTTCGGCGGCGGCTTTCTTGTAGACGGGGCGCGCGGGGAAGGCGAAGCCGTGTTCGGTGCCGGGGTAGATTTCGACTTCGGCGGATGCGTTCGCTTCCTCGAGCGCTTTCTTCAGCGGTTCGACCTGTTCCAACGGCATCCAGCGGTCGGTTTCGGCACAGGCGAAGTAGAGTTCGGCTTTCGCCTTCGCCGCCACAACGTGCGGGCTGTCGGGTTTGTCGGTGAGGAGGCGCACGCCGTAGATCGACGCGGCGGCGGCCACGCGGTCGGGATGGCGTGCGGCGGCGTTGATCGCGAATTGGCCGCTCATGCAATAGCCGACGGTGCCCACTTTGCCTTTGCCTGCGGCGGGGTCCTTTCCGGCGAAGGCAAGAAGGGCGTCGGTGTCGTCCATGACTTTTGCAATCGTCAGGCTTTCCATCAGTTGCATCATGCGCTGGCGTTCGGGTGCGTTCGGGTCGGCGGGCAGAGGGCCCAGCTCCATCACGCCGGCGCGGTAATAGAGGTTCGGCAGCATCACGTAGTAGCCGACGCTCGCGAAACGGCGCGCCATGTCGCGCAGTTCTTCGCGGATCGCGGGCGCGTCCATGTAGAAGAGGATGATGGGATGCGGACCGCCGCGCTCGGGGTGGACGACGAACGTCGACATCTTCCCGTCCGTCGTTGCGATATCGATCTGGCGTTCCTGCATGTGCGTGCTCCAGGCTGGGGTCAGACTTGAGCAGGGATAAGGACAACGAGCAAGCTTGCCGCGATCATGAGCTGGGCCGCGATATAGGTCAGCCAGATCGCTTCGTTGATCCCGGCGAACGGCGTCTTGAACTTGCGCACGGCGATGAGCGAATCGGAGAGCGCGAAGATCACGGCGCCGGTGCCCAGCATCCAGGATGCCTCACGAATCGAGAGTGCCGCCGCGACCATCGCCATGATCACGGCGAAATAAGCGAACACGGCCACGCGCAGACGGCCGAGCCGCGGCGCCAGCGTCGCAACAAACGTCCCCGCGGCGGCAACGCACGCGAGGATCGCCACGAGCGCAACGCCCTCGGGCATCTGCGCGCGCGGCAGGAACGCCGCGAGATAGGCGACGTGGGCGGCAAGGAAGCTCGCAAGGCCGGGCACGAAGTACTTGTCCTTGAGCGCGAGATAGAAATCGCCGAGCGCCGAGAGCGCAAGCGCCAGAGCTAGAAGCAGGATCGCGCCGGTGTAGGCGCCGACGACACCCAGATATGTGATAGGCCAAAGCACCAAGAGCGCGACGGGCAGCGTCTTGAACACGGTGCGCGCCGACGAGACCGGAGCATTCAGGAACGCCAAGTAGCCGAGCGCCAACAGCAGCGCGCCGCCGGCAATCGCGATCCGCAGCAGGTCGAGGCCATCGCCCCGGCCAAAGAGTTGCTCGACCATACGGGTCAGGCTTTCGTGCGGTAACGATTCTTCACACCTTCGATGTCGTCGAGTTGAACCTGCAAGCGGTTCAGCGCGCGCTCGTCATCGGGCGTGAAGACATAGGCGGGATCGCGCGCCTTGCGGACGAGAGCGCCCAAGGCATCGCCGATGCGGCCGAGCTGGCGGCCGTAACTGCCCACCTCGTCAAGAACGCGCCGTTCGATCTCCGGCTCGCCGGCGTTGCCGAGGTTGATGTTGAAGCCGATCCAGGTCCACGGATTGATCGTCTGCGTGACGTCGCCGGACAGGGGCCAGTTGAAAGCCGCCGGCACGGGCGACAAGCGGAACTGCGGCATTGCGGCTCTCCCTTTTTTGAGGTTCCAGGCGCCGTTGTGCCAAGTCCGCGGCGCCCTGTCATGGAAATGCGCGTCAACTCCGCCTGCTGTTTGATCCAGCGCAAGGCGCGGGGCGGCGGCGTCTGCTCAAAAGAGCATGCCTTTCGACAGGCTGCCGTTCAGCGGCCGGGTGGGTTCCCCCCACCGGCCGCGGTGGCCAGCCCCGCGGCGGCGCTCGGACTGGACCCCCGGGCGTCGCGGCGGCGGCTGGGCCGCGACGCGCGCTCAGTGCGCGAGCAAATCCTGGGTGAGCGCCTTCTCGCTGAACCGGAAGACGACCGCCGGATCGACTTTGAGAAGCTTCTCGTCCTTGCCCTTGTAGTCCGTGGAAGCGAGCAGGTGGCGGATGACGTTGAGGCGGGCGACCTTCTTCACGTCCGCCTTGACCACGTGCCAGGGCGCGGCCTCGTGGCTCGTGTGCATGAACATCGCGTCGCGCGCCTCGGAGTATTCCTTCCACTTTTTGATCGCGGCGGCGTCGATCGGGCTGATCTTCCACTGCTTCAGCGGGTCGGCGCGGCGGTCGGCCAGACGCTCCTTCTGCTCTTCCTTCGAGATGTCGAGATAATACTTGATCAACCTGACGCCCGAGCGCACGAGCATCGCTTCGAACTGCGGCGCTTCGTGCAGGAAGCTCTTGTACTCGTCGTCGTCGCAAAAGCCCATCACGCGCTCGACGCCGGCGCGATTGTACCAGGACCGGTTGAACAGCACGAATTCGCCGCCCGCCGGCAGATGCGGCGCATAGCGCTGGAAGTACCAAGACGTGCGGTCGCGATCGGTCGGTTTGCCCAGCGCCACGACGCGCGTGTCGCGCGGGCTCAAGTGCTGGATGATGCGCTTGATCGTGCCGTCCTTGCCGGCACCGTCGCGCCCTTCCATCACGATCGCGAGCCTGGTGCCCCTCGCGATCAGGTCGCGCTGCAGGCGCACGAGCTGCACGTGCAGCTCGTAGAGCTGCTGTTCGTATTCCTTGTCGGACAGTTTGTTCGGCTTGCCGTCGCCGTCTTTGCCTTTGCTCATGAGGGACAGTTTGAGCGGATTTCGCGGCAAAGAAAAAGGGGCCGCGTGGGCGACCCCTTGGATCCTGCGCCGGCCTGCGGCCGTCAGGCCCGAACGAGCAGCGCCTCGGCGATTTTGCCGTGGATAAAGCCGATCACGCGCGCAAGATGCAGCGTGAACAGCACGCCGATCAGACCCACGATGATCACGCCGACGAGGCCCGGAGGCGTGTTCAGAAGTGCGTCCCATTCCGGATAGGGCTCAAGCTGGACGACGTTCTTGCCGGTCGTCAGCTCATAGAAGCCGCCCGCGATGAGAGAGCCCGACGTGGCGCCGAGGACCACGGCCAGGGTGAAATAGATAACACCGAGCGGCAATTGCAGAACCATGTAGAGCAGCGAGCCCCACGTGCGTCCGTCGGCGAGGACGCGCTTGGCGCGCGTCCAGATCGAGCCGCCGGTTTCCTGCGACGGCAGACGCCGGGGCATGCGCACGCCGAGCAGCGCTTCGACGACGCGCCCCTCGACCCAGCTGATCACCCACACCGAACCGATGAAGAGAAGCGCAAGCGGGATACCGAAGATGAAGATCGATGACACGAGCGAGATCGTCGTGCCCGCGATGGCCCACGAGAAGTAGAACACGCCGGTCGCAAGCGACAACAGCATATAGATAAGCGCGCCGTAGGCTTGCGGATCGACGAGAACGCCGAACAGGCCAGGCCCCTTTCGCTCATCGGCATCGTCCTCGTCGCTGCGGGCGGGGAATGGGCTTTTGATCGCTTGTTCCATGGCGATGTACTCCTCAGCCACTTCCTGTGGCGTTCCATAGGTTTCGACGACGCGGGCGAGCACTTGTTGTTCGGTTTCGTCCGGCGACTGATCGCGCTCGTTGCGCAGATACTCGTCGGCGTCGGCCAGCGCGTCTTGGATGAGCGCGGGCGGCTGGCCCTTCAGGCAAACCTTCAGTGCTTCGAGATAGGCTTTGATCGTGGCAGGCCCTTGCGCGCCGTTCGCTGCTTCAGCCATTGGCGGCTCCCGGGCCTACGAGCGTGTCGACGAACTCGCGCAGATCGGACCACACGCCGCGCCAGGCATCCAACGCCTCGCGGCCGGTATCGGAG
Organism: uncultured Flavobacteriaceae bacterium; assembly: GCA_964561925.1. Lineage (GTDB taxonomy): Bacteria > Pseudomonadota > Alphaproteobacteria > Micropepsales > Micropepsaceae > SZUA-430. Next base: position 29,469 of record CAZLRW010000035.1, on the reverse strand, counting down.
ATCGAGTAGTAGCGACGCGGCGGACCCGACATCGAGACTTCGACGCGGCTCGACAAAAGGCCCGCAGCGTGCAGCGAGCGGAGCACGGGATAGATCGCGCCTTGCTTCAAGAACGATGCGCCGCCGGCTTTGGCGCCGATCTCCTTGGCGATCTGGTAGCCGTACATCTCCTCCCCCGTTCTCTCCAGGAGCGCGAGCAGCACCATGGCGGCAATGCCGCTATGCAGTTCCTTCCGGAACTTTTTCAGGTGTGCCTCGGCAGACGTCACTTCGACCTCCCGCTTGGCCGCCGTGGTGCGTCCTTCCTCGGTGACTCTGCGTAATCGGTATCATTCAGACGCATATATTGCGAAGCTCATAGTAGTCAAGCGATGCAAGGGGTTAATCCTACACGGAATTGGTTGCTCTCACGAAAACGTGGCCCGGCCGCCACCGGCGCCGGCGAACTCGATGCCGCAATTCACCCGCCGGTTGACGGGGTCGGTCGGCAGGTTAGCTTTCTGGTAACTTCGGGTCGCGCTTTTGGGGGATCGGCGTGCGCCGCACCGTGTTGGGACTGCTTGCGGGCGGTCTATGGGCTTGTCTGCCTCTGACGGACCCCGTCGCCGCGCAGGAAGGCGGGTCGACCCAGTTCCGCGTCATGCGCGAGTCCTGGAGCGACGCCGACGAGCGCGGCTACGGCGAGTTCGTCAAAGCCATCGGCAATGCGAACTGCCGCACCGTCGACAAGTGCCTCAAGAGCCCCGCCAATCCATTCGCGAAGTCCGATCCGCCGGGCATCATGTGGTACGCGGACTGCGCCGACCTGCCCTACTTCCTGCGCGCCTACTACGCGTGGAAGCGGGGACTGCCGTTTTCATACATCGACGCGGTGTCGCCGAAAGGCGGCACGAGCGACATCCGCTACACGGTGCGCGGCAACGACATCGCGAGCCGCCGCAACATTTTGACGGGCACGACGTCGGCGCCGGCTCTGCTCACCGACCTGCGCAACACGATTTCTTCGGCGATGTACCGGCTGCATCCCGACATGGAGGGGACCGACCTTTACCCCGTGCGCATCGACCGGAAGGCGATCAGGCCGGGCTCGGTGCTCTACGACCCGAACGGTCATGTGGCGGTCGTCTATGAGGTCGAGGACGACGGGCGGATTCTTTTCATCGACGCGCATCCGGACAATTCGCTGACGCGCGGAACCTATGGGCGCAAGTTCGTGCGCTCCTCGCCCGGTATGGGCGCGGGCTTCAAGAATTGGCGGCCGCTGAAATTGACAGGTGCCACGCGCACGGCGGAAGGCGTGCTCGTCGGCGGGCAACTCACCTTCGCAAAGAACGCGGAGCTTGGCGATTATTCGCTGGAGCAATTCTTCGGCAACGTGGCGCGGCCGGCCGATCGCGAGTGGATGAGCGGCGCCTTCATGCTCGAGGGTCAGCAGGTCGACTATTACGACTACGTGCGCGCGATGATGGGCGGCGGGTCGTTGGCCTACGAACCGTTGGCCGAATTGCGCAACATGATGCGCGCGAACTGCGAGGACGTGCACTATCGCAAGGAAGCGGTGGATCTTGCGGTGCAAAACCGCATCAATCTGAAGCCCCAGCCGCCGCGGCTGCCGCCCAACATCTACGGCACCGAGGGCGAATGGGAGGAATTCTCGACGCCTTCGCGCGATGCACGGCTCAAGGCCTCGTTCAAGGAACTGCGCGATCAGGTGCAGCGCTTCGTCGAATGGCACGCCGCCGGCGACAAGCGCGTTCATTACCAAGGCGCCGACCTTCTGCTCGATCTGCTCACGACCTACGACACGGAGGCGAGCGCCTGTACCGTCAGCTACGTGCGGTCGAACGGGACGGAGGTGCAACTCGGCTACGAAGAGGTGCGCCGGCGCATGTTCCTGCTCTCGTTCGATCCCTATCACTGCATCGAGCGGCGCTGGGGGGCGACGCAGCAGGCCGAAGTGATGACTTGCCGCGACGATCCGATCAAAGCCGAATGGTATGCGGCGCAGCAATTCCTGCGCAACCAGATCGACCGCACCTACGACGCGCGCATGGACTTCGCGCTGAACGAGTTGCGCGAAGGGCCGGGGCCCGGCCGCGGCGTCGCCGAAGCCCCCGACATCGACGTGCGCAAGTACCTCGTCGGCCTGATCAGCCGGCGCGGCCTCGTCCCGCCGGTGCCGGGCCAGCCCGGTTCCGCGATGCAGCCGTCGGCGCGTTAGCCCTCGCGATCGTCATTCCTGCTGCGCGGACGGCGGCAGCACGATGCGGTGCGGCATCGGCGCCAATTCGCTTTCGTCGAGTTTGCCGTCGCCGTTCTTGTCGCGCTCCTTGAAGTGTCGCTCGGCGCGATCGAGGAACTCGCGGCGGGTGACCTTGCCGTCCTTGTTCGCATCTGCGCTGTCGTGCATGCGGTCGTGGCGCCGGATGACGATGACCTGCTCGCCGTGACCGCCGTCGCCGAAGACCGTCACGTTCTGACCGTCCATGCCCTGCCAACCGGCGCCGGGTACGGGCGGGATCGGGGGGACGGGCGGGACGGGTGGTGCAGGCGGGATCGGCGGCATCGCGTGCGGCCCCTGCCCCGACGTGCAGACGCAGGTCTGGCTGCGCTCGATGCGCGTCTCGCCGGCACCGGCCGATGCAGTCAACACCACCGCCGCACTCGCGGCCAGCAACACTCGCACTCGCATTACTTGTCTCCCTCTCCTGTTCGAGAGGCGGACGGTCGCGCGGCGGTGTCACGCATTTTTGTCTGTACGCGGACGGTTGATGGCGCAATGCTGCAAGGCGCGGGAGACGACATATCTTGCCACACATTAACTTCGCTTCACGTTGGCGGCGGAACGCGCGGGATTAGGATGGGCGCGCACCCATGGCCGACGTCTCGCCGCACGTACTGATCGTCGACGACCATCGCGACATCCGCGATGCGCTCAGCCGCTATCTGCAGGACAACGGGCTGAAGGTTACGATGGCGGAGTCGGCAGCCTCGGCGCGGCGCGTTTTGAGTCAGCGCGAGATCGACCTCGTCGTTCTCGACATCATGATGCCGGGCGAAGACGGGCTCAGCCTCTGCCGCAGCGTGCGCGAGCATCGCGGCACGCCCGTCATCTTCCTGAGCGCGCGGACCGAGGAACTCGACCGCATCGTTGGCTTGGAAGTCGGCGCCGACGATTACGTGACGAAGCCGTTCAGTCCGCGCGAACTTCTTGCGCGCATCCACGCCGTGCTGCGCCGGACGAACGAGCTGCCGCCCGGGCAGCGGCCGAAGACGGGCAACCGCGTGCGCTTCGGCGCGTGGGTTCTGCACGGGCCCGAGCGGCAAGTCGTGGGGCCGGACGGCGTGGTGGTTTCGCTCAGTTCGACGGAGTACGCGCTGCTTGCGACGTTTCTCGAACATCCGAACGTGGTGCTGACCCGCGAGCAGCTGCTGGACCGGGTGAAGGGGCGCGGCGCCGACGACGTGTTCGACCGTTCGATCGACACGCAGATCAGTAGGCTTCGCCGCAAACTCGAAGACGATCCGCGCAATCCGAAGTTGATCAAGACAGCCTGGGGGGCGGGCTATCTGTTTGCGAGCACCGTGGAGCACGCATGAACCGGCTCTCACCGAAGACATTGCGCGGTTGGTTCGTGCTGATCGTGCTCGGGGCGCTCATCCTCTCGCAGACCGTTTCGATCGTGTTGCTGGCGGGGCAGCAGACCTATTTGCGCTCCGCCTTGCATGAAGCCGAGGCGTTCCGGCGCACGATCGGGCTTGTGTCGCTGGCCAAGGACGCCGACGAACAAACGCGGCGCAAGATCGAAGAAACGGCGAGCAGTGCCGCCTTCTTCGTGAAGTTTGCCAGCGAACCGTTGGTCGACGAGACGCGGCGCAACACTTCGCTGAGCCGCGCGCTCGCGCATGGGACGAAGAGCGACCCCGGCGCCGTGCGCGTTGCTTGGGACAACTCGGCCGACGCCCGGTCCTTCGCGCGCTTCGTGCGCAGCGTCGACGTCGATCATCGCACGATCATCGTGGCGCGCGGCCAGAGCCAGACCTTGACCGCGATGTCGTTGCCCGACGGCACGCTGCATGTGCCGAACGTCGAACATCAATTCGCGATTCCGGTGCCCCCCGTTCCTCCCGTCCCGCCGGCGCCTCCCGTTGCGGCGCAGCCGCCTGCGCCCGGTGTGCCGGTGTTCGATTGGATCGTGTCGGCGCAATCGGAAGGGACGCCCGAGCCGCCGGGGCGCCTCGACATCTCGGTCGCGCTCGAACCCGACGTGTGGCTCAACGTTTCGGCTGTGCCGCCGGCCGTGCCCTCGGCGATGTGGCCGATGATCCTTGCCGGATTGTTCGCCGCCGTGCTTGTCGCGCTGGCCGCGGTGTGGGCGGCGGGGCGCGTGGCGCGACCGATCGCCGGGCTCACGACCGCGGCCGAGCGGCTCGGGCGCGGCGATGCGCTCGTGCTCGCGCCGGAGGAAGGGCCGCGCGACGTGAGGGCGGCCGCGAGCGCGTTCAACGCGATGGCGACGCGCCTGCGGCGGATGCTCGAGGACCAACGGTCGTTGCTCAGCGCCGTCGGCCACGATCTGCGCACGCCTATCGCCTCGCTGCGCATCCGGACGGAGTTCGTCAAGGACCCCGACCTGCAGGCGCGCATGCGCGGGTCGCTCGAAGAAATGGAGCGATTGACGGAAGCCGCCCTCGCCGCGGCGCGTGGCGGGGAGAGCGGCGAGCCGACGCGGCCGGTCGACCTTCCGTCGTTGATCGAGGCGGTGTGCGACGATCTCGCCGACACGGGGAGCCCGGTTTCGTTTTCGTCTCTTCCCGCCGCGCGGGTCGAGGGGCGCGCGAGCGAACTTCGGCGGGCGTTGCGCAATCTGATCGAGAACGCGGTCCGCTACGGGGGGCGCGCGCGGGTTTCGATGGCGGTCGCCGGCGCCAAGGCCGAGATCGCGGTCGACGACGACGGACCGGGCATTCCCGACGACAGGCTCGGCGACGTCACGAAGCCGTTCGTGCGGCTCGAAGAGTCGCGGAACGTCGAGACCGGCGGTCATGGGCTCGGTCTCACGATCGCGCGCGCCATTGCCGAGCGGCACGACGGCGAACTCGTGCTCGCCAATCGCGCCGAAGGCGGTTTGCGCGCGACGCTGAGGCTGCCTGCGGCGTAAGCGCTTGTCAGCGCGCGCCGGGGTTGGCACCATCGCGGCGGCAAAGATTGGGTTACGGCATGCCGGGAAAGTTGATCAGCGGCGGGCGTGAGCTTCCGCTGGAAGCGTTGCAGGAACGGGCCGAGCGGGCGGCGTCCGCGTTCGCGTCGATCGGGATCGGCCGGGGCGACGGCGTCGCGCTGATGCTTCGCAACGACTTCGCCTTCTTCGAAGCGGGGATGGGGGCCGGGCTCTTGGGCGCCTATTCCGTGCCGGTGAACTGGCACTTCACGGCGGAGGAAGCCGGTTACATCGTTTCCGACTCCGGCGCGAAGGCGCTCGTCACGCATACCGATCTGCTGCCGGTCGCCTTGAAGGCGGCGCCGCCCGGGGTCCCCGTGTTCGCGGTCGACACGCCGCCGGAGATCGCCGCCGCCTATCAGCTGGCGCCGTCGGACTGCAGCATGAAGGCCGGCGTGAAGGTGTGGGACGCGTGGATCGAGAGTTTCCCGCGCCGCACACCCGAAGCGCTCGATCCGCCGGGGGCGATCATCTACACGTCGGGTACCACCGGGCGGCCGAAGGGCGTGAAGCGCAGACCGCCCACGCCGGCGCAGACGCTGGCGCTCACGAAGCTCATCGCGCGCGCGTTCGGCTTCGACGGCGTGCTGGTCGGGCAGACGCCGGAACGGATTTGCACCGTCGTCACCGGACCGATGTATCACTCGGCGCCGAATGCCTATGGGGCGTATTCGGTGCGGGCGGGGGCGGACGTGATCCTCCAGCCGCGCTTCGATCCGGAAGAATTGCTGCAGTTGATCGAACGCTATCGCGTGACGCACCTGCACATGGTGCCGACCATGTTCGTACGGCTGCTGAAGCTGCCCGAAGCGGTGCGGCGCAAGTACGACCTTTCCTCGCTCAAGTTCGTGGTGCATGCGGCAGCGCCCTGCCCTGTCGACGTCAAGCACGGCATGATCGAATGGTGGGGGCCGATCATCAACGAATACTACGGCGCGACGGAGACCGGCGCGGTCGTCTATTGCACCGCCGACGAATGGCTCGCGCATCCGGGCACGGTCGGGCGCGCGCAACCGGACGTGAAACTTGCGGTCCTCGACGACGATGGCCGGGAAGTTCCGGCCGGCACGCCGGGCGACGTCTATGTGCGGCTGACCACGGGCAGCGACTTCACCTACCACGGCGACGATGCGAAACGCGCAAAGGCCGAGCGCGACGGGCTGATCTCGGTCGGCGACATCGGCTATGTCGACAACGACGGTTTCTTGTTCCTCTGCGACCGGCGCAATCACATGGTGATTTCGGGCGGCGTGAACATCTATCCGGCCGAGATCGAGGCGGAGATTTTGAAGATGCCTGGCGTTGCGGACTGCGCGGTGTTCGGCATTCCGGACGCCGAATTCGGCGAAGCACTTTGCGCCGTCGTGCAGCCGCAGCCGGGCGCGGGCCTGAAAGAAGGCGACGTGAAGTCGTTCCTGCGCGACCACCTCGCCCGCTACAAGGTACCGAAGGTCGTCGCGTTCCAAGCCGAACTGCCGCGCGAGGATTCGGGCAAGATCTTCAAACGCAAGCTGCGCGATCCGTATTGGGAGAAGGCCGGGCGGAAGATTTGAGCGGCAGGCGTTTCAGAACGCGACGGTGAGGCTCACGGAGCCGTATTCGTCCGGATCGCTCTGCGATTTGAATTCGCGCGAACGAAAGACGTGGCTGAAGGCGAGGCGCGCGCGGTCGTAGGCGACGGCCCAGCCGATTTGCGCGTCGATGACGAGCACGTCCTTCTCGACGTGGCGGCTGTCCTTCCAGGTGTTGCCGTCAAGGAAGATGTTGCGACCTACGACGCGGCCGTCGGCGGAGGCGAACAGATAGAAGCTCACGCCGTCCGCCGGTTCGAAGTAGGTCGAGCCCGGGGTCGACGGTTCGATGCGCGGGGGCCCGGCGTATTCGCCGAGCTCCCATCCCAGCGCAAACGTCGCGCCGCCGTTCGCATAGATCGACACGTTGCCGAGCGCGCCGCCCAAGTGGGGCGTGAAGTCGAACTCGAGTCCTAGCGGTAGGTCGTCGTCGCGATAGCGCCAGCTGCGCTCGTAGGTCAGCACGAACCCGGGCTCGTCCTTCAATTGCGTGTCCCAGCCGTTCGGGATTTGGGAATCGATGATTTCGTGCACTTCGGTCTGGGTTTGCTCGCCCAAGGCGCCGGGGCCGACGATGCCCGCCTGCAACTGAAACCGATCGAAGCGCGTGAGCGTCTTGTCGAACTTCGTCGCGGCGACGAGACCGATCGAGGCATAGAGCCACCCCGCATAAGGGCGATCGTTCAGCGGCGGGTTCGTCAACGAGATGTCGCGCGGCGTATACATGTTCTGACCCAGCGCGTAGTTCGCGCGCAGGTCGCACGTGACGCCCGCACAGCCGCCGGCCACCGGGAAGGACGGCACGAGGAACGCGGCAATGTCCTCCACGGTTTGGATGCCGCCTTTCGTCACCCACGAGAGCTGAACGCCATTCGTGTAGTCGTGGTCCGCCTCGAAGAACACGTCGTTCTCCAGAACGAGGGCGAGCGTGCTGTTGTCGTCGGCGGCGCGCGCGACAGGTGATGCTGCCGCGATTGCGCCTAGCACTACACCAGCCACGACCTGTGATCTGATCCGTCGCGCGAACATGACGTCTCCCCGAGGACCATCATTTCATCACGAGACGCTCTGCACAGCTGTCGCGACGGCGCCACAGGCACCCGCAAACGTTCGGCGAGATCTCCCCTTCAGTGCGGCTTGATCACATGCCGTGCCTTGATCCAGCGCACCGTGCGCGTCTTGGAGCGCATGACGATCGTGTGGCTGGTCATGAAGTTGCCGACCTTGTGAATGCCTTCGAGCATTGAGCCGTCGGTGACGCCCGTCGCCGCGAACATCACGTCGCCGGAGGCGAGGTCCAGCGTCTTGTATTTGCGATTGAAATCCGTGATGCCGATGCGCGCGGCACGCGTGCGTTCGTCGTCGTTGCGGAAGACGAGGCGCGTTTGGATCTGGCCGCCGACGCAGCGCAGCGCCGCCGCCGCCAGCACGCCTTCCGGCGCGCCGCCTTGGCCGAGATAGATGTCGATGCCCGTGTCCGGGTCGCTGCAATGGATGACGCCCGCGATGTCGCCGTCCGAGATCAGGCGGATCGACGCCCCCGCCTCGCGCACCTTCGCGATCAGATCGGCATGGCGGGGACGATCGAGGATGCAGGCCGTGATCTCGCGCGGCGGCACGCCCTTCGCCTTCGCGAGCGCCTTGATGTTATCGCGCGGGTCGGCGTCGAGGTCTACGATGCCTTCGGGATAGCCGCCGCCGATCGCGATCTTGTCCATATAGGTATCGGGCGCGTGCAGGAGGCTGCCGCCCTCCGCGATCGCGACCACGGCGAGCGCATTCGCCATCGCCTTCGCGGTCAACGTCGTGCCTTCGAGCGGATCGAGCGCGATGTCGACCTTCGGTCCCTTGCCGGTGCCGACCTTCTCGCCGATGAAGAGCATCGGCGCCTCGTCGCGCTCACCCTCGCCGATCACGACCGTGCCGTCGAAATTGCAGAGATTGAGCGCGGTGCGCATCGCGTCGACCGCGGCTTGATCGGCCTCATGCTCGTTGCCGCGCCCGACTTGTTCGTACGCCGCAATCGCCGCGGCCTCCGTCACGCGCGCAAGCTCCAGCGTCAGAATGCGCTCAAGCCCCGTGGCGTCGTGATGCGTGTCCTTCATGTTTCCCCTCTTATTCCTTACTCACAGCATTGCAGTTGCGCGCCCACCCGGGAGCGCGGGCATCCTGCCCGCCCTGTTGGGCGTCGATGCAGCAAGAGCGGGCTGGAAGCCCGCGCTCCCGGGTGTGCCCACACTCAAAACCGTTCCATCCTAATCATCACCGGCTGCTCGGTCACGACGCCGGCGGCGACGATGGCGGCAAGCGCCTTCGTCATCGAGGCTTCGCGCGCTTCGTGCGTGATCATGACGACGGGCACCGGCTCGCCCGGCGCGCGGCTGCGCTGCAGCATGCTTTCGATCGAGACAGCCTGATCGGCGAGGCAGCGAGACAGCACCGCGATCACACCCGGCCGGTCGATCACCGTGAATCGGAGGTAACAGGCGCCCTGATGATCGCCCATCGCGGCGAGCTTCGGCCGCGCGATCGTGGCCGCCGGCGCGCCGAATGTCGGCAGGCGAACACCACGCGCGATGTCGAGCAGATCCGACATCACGGCGGAGGCCGTCGGGCCTGCGCCCGCGCCGCGCCCCTCGTACACCGACTTGCCGACAAGATCGCCGTCGGCAACAACCGCGTTGAACACGCCGTCGACGTCGGCAAGCGGCGTGCCGAGCGGCACCATCGCCGGATGCACGCGCTGTTCGATGCCGCCGTCCGCGCGGCTGGCCACGCCGAGCAACTTGATGCGGAACCCGAACTCGCGCGCAAAGATGATGTCGATCGGCTGGATGCGCTCGATCCCCTCGACGTGGATGCCGTCGAGCGCCGGCGCATTGCCGAACGCGACCGCGGCAAGCAGGCAGAGCTTGTGCGCCGTGTCCATGCCGCCGATGTCGAACGTGGGATCGGCCTCTGCGTAGCCGAGGCGCTGCGCCTCGGCCAACACGTCGCCGAACGCGCGGCCCGAGGCTTCCATCGTCGTCAGGATGTAATTGCAGGTGCCGTTCAGAATGCCATAGACGCGCTCGACGCGGTTCGCGCCCAACCCTTCGCGCAGCGCCTTGACGATCGGAATGCCACCCGCGACCGCCGCTTCGTAGTTGAGCGCAAGCCCCTTCGCTTCCGCGGCCTTGGCGAGCGCCACGCCGTGATGCGCGAGCAGCGCCTTGTTGCCGGTGACGACCGGCACGCCGCGCGCGAGCGCCGCCTCGACGGACGCCTTCGCGGGATCACCCTCCCCGCCCATGAGCTCGACGAACACGTCGATCGGCGCGGAAGAGGCAAGGTGCAACGGATCGGCGTACCACTCGGCCCGCGTCAGCGACACGCCGCGATCGCGCGCCTTGTCGCGCGCGCTCACCGCCGTCAGCTCCAGCGGCCGCCCGCAACGCGAGGCAAGCGCCGCTCCTTGTTCGACGACGATCTTGGCGACCGCGGCGCCGACGGTGCCGAGGCCCGCAAGGCCCACGCGTAGCGGTTTCATAAGGGAGGCTTCATTGGGCGGCGTTCCTGGCGGCTTGCGCCTCGATGATGGAAGGACCTTGGGCGAGGAACTTGCGCACCGTGCGCGCCGCCTGACGAATGCGCTGCTCGTTCTCGACCAGCGCGATGCGCACGTGCCCGTCGCCGTACTCGCCGAACCCGATGCCGGGCGCGACGGCGACCTTCGCGTGCTCGAGCAGCAGTTTCGAGAACGCGAGCGAGCCCAACGGACGGAACGCCTCGGGGATCGGCGCCCACGCGAACATGGACGCTTCCGGCGATGGGATCGCCCAGCCGGCACGCGCAAAACTGTCGATCAACGCGTCGCGCCGCCCCTTGTAGATCGCGCGCATTTCGTCGACGCAGTCCTGCGGCCCGTTCAGCGCCGCCGCAGACGCGACCTGGATCGGCGTGAACGCGCCGTAGTCGAGATAGGACTTGATGCGGCCAAGCGCGTGGATCAAACGCTCATTGCCGGCGGCAAAGCCCATGCGCCAGCCGGGCATCGCGTAGGTCTTCGACAGCGAGTTGAACTCGACGACGATGTCCTTCGCGCCTTCGACCTGAAGCATCGACGGCGGCGCCTTGTCGCCGAAGTAGATCTCGGCATAGGCGAGGTCGGACAGCACCCAAAGCCCCTTCGCCTTCGCGAAGCGCACGACGTCCTTGTAGAAGTCGAGGTCGACGACCTGCGCCGTCGGGTTCGAGGGGTAGCTCACGACGACCGCGGTCGGCGGCGGCACCGCATGACGCACGGCGCGCTCAAGTCCGCGCAAGAACTGCTCCGGCGACGACGCCTCGACATGGCGGATCGAGGCGCCCGCGAGGATGAAACCGAACGCGTGGATCGGATAGGCCGGGTTCGGCACCAGAATCGTGTCGCCAGGCGCCGTCATCGCTTGCGCGAGATTGGCAAAGCCCTCCTTCGAGCCCAGCGTCGCGATCACTTCCTTGTCGGGATCGATCTTCACGCCGAAGCGTCGCCCGTAGTAGGCCGCCATCGCCTTGCGCAAACCAGGAATGCCGCGCGAGGCCGAATAGCGGTTCATGCGCGGGTCGCGCACGGTCTCGACGAGCTTGTCGGTGATGTGCTTCGGCGTGGGCATGTCGGGATTGCCCATACCGAAGTCGATGATGTCCTCACCCGCCGCCCGCGCCTTCGCCTTCAGCCGGTTCACTTCTTCGAAGACGTAAGGCGGCAGGCGCTTGATGCGGAGAAAGTCGGTATTCAAGGCGAAACTCCCTGTGCCGTGGCCTCAACGGCGCGACAAGGCCACGGCAAGTGGGCGAACCGATGGCGACGGCGAGGCTATTCGCTGTCGGGCTTCACCGCCGGTTGCGCGGCAGGCGTTGCGGCCGGCGGCGGTGCGGCGGCGGGTTGCGCACCGCCCGCGCGAAGTTCTTCGGCCGAGTACTGCGCCTTATCGCGGTCGGCAACCAAGCTGTCGCGAATTTCGCGACGCTGCGCCTCGGTGGACGTTGCTTCGCGCGGCGCGGGTTGCTCGGCCAGATTCGGGAACTCGGTCGGCTTGTCGGTCGGCTTGATGCGCGGTCCGGGCGGCGTCGGGTCCAGCGGGTCTTCGACCGGCGGCAGTGCGCCTTCGGCCGTCTTTGCGACCTCGGTCTTCGCCGCGTCGGCAGCGACGGGTTTCGATTCGGCCTTTGCGGGCTCGGCCGTTTCGGCGCCCGTGACGCCGTCGTACCAGGTCGACGGCTTCGTCCATTCGGGCATCGACGAGCACGCGGCCAACAGGGCGCTCGCGGCGACGGCGGGAACGACACGCAGGGAAAGACGGTACATGGGGCCGATTGCTCCGTTCGAGACACAAGGGGTGGGCACCTCGCGGGGGAAGGGACCCCGGGCGCGCCACCTGATTTTGCGCAAACGGCGGCGGAAACGCCACATTTATTATTGAAGGTGTAGAGCCTTTCTCGCACCTGCAGCACTTGCCGCCCCGGCGGCGGGCGGGGCATACACCAACCGCCGGGAGGCTACGCCCCCGGGGACCGGAGAGAAGCGAAAATGGCCGAACCGCAGAAGACCCAGACCGAGTACCGCATTCAAGACCCGGCCGAATTCTCGCGCAACATGGTCAAGGTCGCGGCGCAGAGCCAGCGGCTCGTCACCGATTTCCTGAAGGCGCAGGCCAAGAACGGCCAAACCGGCGGCGGCTCGGCCGACCCGTTGAACCTCGGCCAGACGTTCGTCGACTTTCTGGGCCATGCGATGCGTAACCCCGGCCACTTCATCGAGGCGAACTTCCGCCTGTGGCACGAGTATTTGAACCTCTGGCACCACACCGCGCGGCGGATGCTGGGCGAGGACGTGCAGCCGGTGATCGAACCCGCGGCCGGGGACAAGCGGTTCAAGGACAAGGACTGGAACGAGAATCAGATCTTCGACTTCATCAAGCAGTCCTATCTGCTCTCGGCGCGCTGGCTGCAGACGACGATGGGCGACGTCAAGGGTCTCGACGACAAGACGCGCAAGAAGATCGATTTCTACACGAAGCAGTTCGCCGACGCGCTTTCGCCGACGAACTTCATCTTCACGAACCCGGAAGTGCTCCGCACCACGTTCCAGTCGAACGGCGAGAACCTGGTCAAAGGCCTGAACAACATGCTCAAGGACCTCGAGCGCGGCAAAGGCCAACTCGCGATCCGCCAGACCGACATGGACTATTTCGAGGTCGGGCGAAACCTTGCGCTCACGCCCGGCAAAATCGTCTACGAAAACGATCTGATGCAGCTCATTCAATACGAGCCGACCACGGAGGAGCAATACGAGCGGCCGCTGCTGATCTTCCCGCCGTGGATCAACAAGTATTACATCCTCGATCTCGGCGAAAAGAATTCGTTCGTGAAGTGGGCGACGGCGCGCGGCTATACCGTGTTCGTCGTGTCGTGGGTCAATCCCGACGCGCGGCTCGCGCAGAAGACGTTCGAAGACTACATGCGCGAAGGCATTTTCGAAGCGCTCGACGCGGTCGAAAAGGCGACGGGCGTAAAGGACGTCAACACGATCGGCTATTGCATCGGCGGCACGCTGCTTTCGGCGACGCTCGCCTACATGGCGGCCAAGGGCGACAACCGCATCAAGTCCGCGACGTTCTTCGCCGCGCAAGCGGACTTCTCGGAGGCAGGCGACCTACAGGTCTTCATCGACGACGAACAACTTCGGTCGATGGAAGAGACGATGAAGGCGCAGGGCGGCTATCTGGACGGCGCCAAGATGGCGACGACGTTCAACATGCTGCGCTCGAACGATTTGATCTGGAGCTTCGTCGTCAACAATTATCTGCTCGGCAAAGACCCGATGCGGTTCGACCTGCTCTACTGGAACTCCGATACGACGCGCATGCCGATCCAGATGCACATGTTCTATCTGCGCGAATGCTACCGGCAGAACAATCTGGCCAAGGGCAACATGGTTTTGGCCGGCGAGAAGCTCGATCTCGGCAAGGTGAAAATTCCGATCTATCTGCAATCGTCGAAGGAAGACCACATCGCGCCCTACCGCTCGGTCTACAAGTCGACGAAGCTGTTCAAGGGGCCGGTGACGTTCATGATGGCGGGCTCCGGCCACATCGCGGGGGTCATCAACCACCCCGACGCGCAGAAGTATCAGCATTGGACGAACGACAAGCTGCCCGAAAAGGTCGAAGACTGGATCGCGGGCGCCACCGAAACGCCCGGCTCCTGGTGGCCGCATTGGGACAAGTGGCTGTCGAAGCTCTCCGGCAAGAAGGTGGCGGCACGCGTCCCCGGCGACGGCGACCTCAGCGTGATCGAAGACGCGCCGGGATCTTACGCGAAGGGGAAGTGACGCCGGATACACCGAAATTGTTTTGGGGGCACGCGCGCAAACAGCGCCCGTGCCCTTTTTTCTTGCGCTACAATGCCGCCGTCACGCTCGTGATCGATGAGGCCCAGATTGCGCCACAATCGCGCATCACCTCTGGCGCCACATTGGAAAGGACGTCCCATGCTCCGCCCAACGCTTCTTGCCGCCGCATCGATCTTGGCGCTCGCCGCCTGCGAAGAGATCGAGAAGCGTCCCGACACGCCGCCCGCGCCGACGCCGTCGACGCAGCAGACGTGGCTTTGCGGGCGCGAGTACGCGAACATGGCCTGGGGCTATCAGCGGCGCGGGGTGGTGCTCGACATGGCGGGCAATGTCTGGCGGTACGACATCATGCCGGCCGCGAACGCGCCCCAGTGGTCGCCGAAGGACATGTCGCGCCTGAGCGAGGCGGACCTCAAGATGCGCTACGAGTCCGCGATGACGACGGGCAAGAAAGTTCCGGCGGAAGAGATCGCGCGCCACTTCCCGCTGATCGAAGAAGCCTCAAACGCGACGCCGACCCAGCCCAGTCCCGTCGGCGCCGACATGGGGCAGAACACGCTCTATTGCTACACCTACGACGCGGCGAGCCGCACCTACGGCCAGGTGATGCTCGACAACAAGGGCGACTGGGACTCGACGAACCCGTCGGAAGCGGCGAAGAAGTTGAAGACATGGCTCAACGGCGCGCTCGGCGAGGTCAAGTGATCCTGGAGCGTCGGCATCCTGCCGGCCCTTCCTTCGAGAGGTGACGCGTCGGAAGAGCCGGCAAGATGCCGGCGCTCCCAGGAACAATCACGGCGGATCGATGTCGCCCAGCGCGTAGGACGCAAGCGCCTCGCTCGCGTGCGCTTGCAGCCGCCCACCCGCGATCGCCGCGCGCAAGCCCGCCATCAGATCCTGATAGTGCGTGAGGTTGTGCCAGGTGATCAGCATCGAGGCCAAAATCTCGTCCGACTTCACAAGGTGATGCAGATAGGCGCGCGAATACTGCCGGCAGGCGGGGCAACGGCAGCCCGCCTCGAGCGGGCGCGGATCGTCCGTGTGCCGCGCATTGCGCAGATTGACAGGCCCGCGCTTCGTGAACGCCTGACCGTTGCGGCCTGAACGCGTCGGCAGCACGCAATCGAACATGTCGATCCCGCGCATGACCGCACCGACGAGATCGTCGGGCTTGCCGACACCCATCAGATAGCGCGGGCGATCGTTAGGCAGATGCGGCACCGTGAAGTCGAGCACTTCGAACATCCGCGCCTGCCCCTCACCCACCGCGAGCCCGCCGACCGCGTAGCCGGGAAAGCCGATCGCCTGAAGAGCCGACGCCGAACGCGCGCGCAGATGCGGATAGACGCTGCCCTGCACGATGCCGAACAACGCGCGGCCCTCCGCCTCGCGAAACGCGGCCTTCGACCGCTTCGCCCAGCGCATCGAGAGTTCCATCGACGTCTCTGCTTCCGCCTCGCCCGCCGGAAACGGCGTGCACTCGTCGAGCACCATGTGGATGTCGGAGCCGAGCAGCGCCTGAATCTCCATCGAGCGCTCGGGCGTCAGCTGATACGTCGCGCCGTCGATGTGCGACTGAAACGAGACGCCCTGCTCGTCGAGCTTGCGCAATTGCGCGAGCGACATGACCTGAAACCCGCCGGAGTCGGTCAGGATCGGCCGCGGCCAATTCATCATCTTGTGCAAACCGCCGAGTCGCGCCACGCGCTCCGCCCCCGGCCGCAGCATCAGGTGATACGTGTTGCCGAGCACAATGTCGGCGCCCGTCTCGCGCACGCTCTCCGGCAGCATCGCTTTCACCGTGCCGGCGGTGCCGACCGGCATGAACGCCGGCGTCCGTATCTCCCCGCGCGCGGTCGAGATCACGCCGGTGCGCGCCGCGCCGTCGGTGGCGCCGATCGCGAAGGAAAACGCGCTCATGCGCAGTCTGGGAGCGCGGGCATCTTGCCCGCTCTTGCAGCGTTGACGAAGAGCGGGCGGGACGCCCGCGCTCCCAGACTGCGCATCAATGCCTCCGTATCAACAAACACGCATCACCATACGAATAGAACCGGAACCGCCGCGCAATCGCATACGCATACGCCGCGCGCATCGTCGCGAGCCCGCAAAACGCGCTGACCAGCATGAACAGCGTCGAGCGCGGCAGATGAAAATTCGTGAGCAGCATGTCGACCGCCTTGAAACGATAGCCCGGCGTGATGAAGAGCCGCGTGTCGCCGCGGAACGCACGTACAGTCTCGTCGCTCGCGCTTTCGAGTGTGCGCAGGCTCGTCGTACCGACCGCGAGCAAGCGCTTGCCTGCGGCACGTGCCGTGTTGATCGCCGCCGCAACATCCGCCGACACCTCACCCCACTCTGCGTGCATCACATGATCCTTCGTGTCCTCCGCCTTCACGGGCAAGAACGTACCGGCGCCGACATGTAGCGTCACGGTCTCACGGCGAACCCCGCGTGCATCGAGCGCCGCCAAAAGCCCCGGCGTGAAATGCAAACCCGCCGTGGGCGCCGCAACCGCACCGTCGCGCGCGGCGTAAACCGTCTGATAGTCGCGCACGTCCTGTTCATCCGCGGCGCGCCTCCCCGCGATGTAAGGCGGAAGTGGGGTCACGCCGATTTCCGCGATTGCTTGGTCGAGCGCCGCGCCCGCCGCGTCGAAGCGCAAGAGAACCTCGCCGCCCTCGTTCTTCGCTTCGACGACCGCGGTCAATCGATCGCCGAACCGCACGCCGTCGCCGACGGCAAGCTTGCGCCCGGGCTTCGCGAACGCCGCCCAGAGGTTCGCTGCCTCGCGCTTGTGCAGCGTCACTTCGATCGCGGCTTCCGCGCTCAACCCACGCGCAGGCCGCACGCCGAAAAGCTGCGCCGGGATCACCCGCGTGTCGTTGAACACGCACACGTCGCCCTCGTTCAGGAACGAAGGCAGGTCGCACACGCGGGCTTCCTGGAACGTCGTCGCCCCTTCATGCACGACAAGCAGGCGCGCCGCATCGCGCGGGCTCGCGGGCCTGAGCGCGATCAATTCCTCAGGTAGCTCGAAATCGAAGTCGGAAACGCGCACCCGTCACGATTTCGGTTTGGGCTTCGCCCCGTTGCGCTTCAGCGCCACGACCTTGGGCTGCGCCGCGAACTTCACGCCGCGCGCGGTGAATTTTTCGCGGACGCGCTCGGCGACATAGGGCGAAGTGAAGTGCGAGATGTCTCCGCCGAGCGAGGCGATTTCCTTGACGAGACGCGAGGCGATCGCCTGGTGCTTTGCGCCGGCCATCAGGAACACCATCTCGATCTCGCGATTGAGCGCCATGTTCATGCCGACCATTTGGAATTCGTATTCGAAGTCGCTGACCGCGCGCAAACCGCGGATTATGAACTGCGCGCCGATCTTTTCCGCGAAGTGCATGAGCAGGATGTCGAACGGTTCGACGCTGATCGTGACGCCCGCTTCTTTCGCGACTGCGGCGACTTCGTGCTTCACGAGGTCGACGCGCTCGTCGAGCGGGAACAGCGGACCCTTCGCCTCGTTGATGGCGACGCCGATCACGAGGTGATCGAGCAACTTCACCGCGCGGCGGATGATGTCGAGATGCCCGTTCGTGATCGGGTCGAAAGTCCCGGGATAGAGCCCGATACGTTTGGCCATGAAAGCGCCCCTGAAGCCGCGACAACTGCCGCGGCCCCATCTTTAGCGCAGCCTTGGTGCGTTGCAACAAGGCACGGGCGTTAACGATTAGCCCTTAGGCTCCTCGCCGTCGCCCTCGATCTCCTGGCCTTCGGGAATGCGCTCGACCGAGACCACCCGTTCGCCCTCGCCCAGACGGAACAGAATGACGCCTTGAGTCGCACGACCTGCCACGCGGATCTGCGCGACCGAGAGGCGAATCGTCTGCCCGCCGTCCGTGATCAGCATCAGCTGGTCGGTGTCTTCGACGGGGAACGACGCGGTGATGCTGGCGTTCTTCTTCGCCATCGCCATCGCGACGATGCCCGAGCCGCCGCGGCCGATGACGCGGTATTCGTAGGCGCTCGAGCGCTTGCCGAAGCCGCTTTCCGAGACGGTGAGCACGAACTGCTCCTGCGCGCCGAGTTCGGCGTAGCGTTCCGGCGTCAACGACGTTTCGGGCGCGGCGATGTCCTCGCCTTCGTCCGCCTGCGCCTCACCCGGCTCGCCTTCATCGCCCGCCGCGCGGCGCATCGCCGCCGACTGCTTCAGATAGGCGCGCGCCTCGTCGACCGTCACCTCGACATGGCGCAAGATCGCCATCGAGACGACCTCGTCGCCCTCGGCAAGCTTGATGCCGCGCACGCCGGTCGAATCGCGGCCCTTGAAGACGCGCACGTCTTCGGTCGAGAAGCGGATGCACTTGCCGAGCCGCGTGGTCAGCAGCACGTCGTCGTTCTTCGTCGAGATCGAAACGCCCACGATCGCATCGCCGGGCTCGATCTTCATCGCGATCTTGCCGTTCGCCTTCACGTTCGTGAAATCGCTGAGCGCGTTGCGCCGGATATCGCCCGACTTCGTCGCGAACATCACCTCGAACTTGTCCCATTCGAGTTCGGCTTCGGGCAGCGGCAGCACGGTCGTGACCGTCTCGCCCTCTTTCAACGGCAGAAGATTGATCAGCGCCTTGCCCTTGCCCTGCGGCGTCGCCAGCGGCAGGCGCCAGTTCTTCAAGACATAGGCCATGCCGGTCGAGGAGAAGAAAAGCAGCGGCGCGTGCGTCGAGGCCACAAACAGATTGGTCACCCAATCTTCGTCCTTCGTCGCCATCGCCCCGCGCCCGCGGCCGCCGCGCCCTTGCACGCGATAGGCGTTCAACGGCACGCGTTTGATGTAGCCCTGATGCGTGACGGTGACGACCATGTCTTCGCGCTGGATCAGGTCTTCGTCTTCGACTTCGAAGTCGACGTCGACGATCTCGGTCTTGCGCGGCGTCGCGAACGCGTCGCGGATCGCGACGAGTTCTTCGCGGACCACGCCCATCAGTTTCTCGCGCGAGCGCAGAATCGAGAGATACTCCTCGATCGACTGGCCCAAGCCCTGCAACTCGTTGCCGATCTCGTCGCGGCCGAGCGCGGTCAAGCGCTGCAAACGCAGTTCGAGGATCGCGCGGGCCTGTTCGTCCGAAAGCTTGAGCGTGCCGTCCGGCTGCAGCGCATGGCGCGGGTCGTCGACGAGCGCCACCAACGGCGCCACGTCCAACGCCGGCCAATACCGCTCCGTCAAACGCGCGCGTGCGGTCGCCGCGTCAGGACTCGAGCGGATGATGCGGATGAACTCGTCGATGTTCGCGACCGCGATTGCGAGGCCCACCAACACATGCGCCTTGTCGCGCGCGTCGCTGAGCAGGCGCCGCGTGCGGCGCGTGACCACCTCTTCGCGGAACCTGACGAAGGCCGTGATCATGTCCTTCAGGTTCATCAACTGCGGCCGCCCGCGATCGAGCGCCAGCATGTTGACGCCGAACGACGACTGCAGCGCCGTGTGGCGATAGAGCTGGTTCAGCACCACGTCCGCCATCGCGTCGCGCTTCAGCTCGATCACCATGCGCATGCCGTGGCGGTCGGATTCGTCGCGCGCGTCCGAAATACCCTCGATGCGCTTTTCGTTGACGAGCTCTTCGATGCGCTGGAGCAGATGCGCCTTGTTCACCTGATAAGGCAGTTCGGTGACGATGATCGCTTCGCGGTCCTTGCGAATTTCCTCCACATGCGTGCGCGCGCGGACGACGACGCCGCCGCGTCCGCGCACGAGCGCAAGCCGCGCCGCATTGCGCCCCATGATCTGCGCCGCGGTCGGGAAGTCGGGGCCGGGCACGATGTCGACGAGTTGCTCGATGCCGATCTCAGGATCGGCGATGTAGGCCAGGCACGCGTCCACGACCTCGCCCAGATTGTGCGGCGGGATGTTCGTGGCCATGCCGACCGCGATGCCGGCCGAGCCGTTGACGAGCAGGTTCGGGAAGCGCGCCGGCAGGACAATGGGTTCATTGTCCTGATTGTCGTAGTTCGGCTGGAAGTCGACGGTGTCGAGGTCGATGTCCTCAAGCAGCGCTTCCGCCGCCTTCGTCATGCGTACTTCGGTATACCGCATGGCCGCCGGCGGATCGCCGTCGACCGAACCGAAATTGCCTTGGCCGTCCACCAGCGGCACGCGCATCGAGAATTCTTGCGCCATGCGCACGAGTGCGTCGTAAACGGATTGGTCGCCGTGCGGGTGGTATTTACCGATCACGTCGCCGACGACGCGCGCCGATTTGCGGTAGGGCTTGTTGTGCGTGTAGCCCGCCTCGTGCATCGAGTAGAGAATGCGCCGGTGCACGGGCTTCAGCCCGTCGCGCGCATCGGGCAGCGCGCGGCTCACGATCACGCTCATCGCGTAATCGAGATACGAACGCTTCATCTCGTCTTCGATCGAGATCGGGTGAATCTCGCCGCCTGGCGTGCCGGGGGAACCGGCCGCCGGCTTATCGTCTTTTGAGCCGGACAATGGGGTCGCTATTCAAGGTTACCGTGAGGCGCGGACCATAACGGCTTTGGCGGTCAAAACCTAAGAAAATTTGCATCGCAATCCACCGCATTTTTCGGCGGATTTCAGCCGCTTTCCCGCGGTTTCGGGGACCCTGCGAGACTGCGTCAATCTGCGTGGCAAACGGCGCCTGAAATTCGCCCCGTCAGGCGTGGGCGGAACGCTCGCGAGGCACGGCCAAAAACAGCAGCAATCCGGTGACGACCAGCAACGACGCGGTCCACGCGCCGGGGATCATGTGGCGAACTGCGACGGCGGTCGTCAGATGAAGGACACCGTTCAACGTCACGAACGCCGCGAGCAGGTAGGAGGCGGCCGCCATCGGCGAACGCCGCCGCGCGACCATCCACGTCAGGGCGAACAACACGAAGATCGCGCCGCCCAGATTGATCAGCCAAATCTCGCGGCGGAACGTCGGCAACTCAAGAAACGGAAAGAGGAACGAGAACAACTGGACGAAGTCGCCGTAGAGCCCCGTCGAGCCGTTGATCACCTCATCCGCCAAATGCACGGCCAGCGCCGCACAGACGCCGAGCCACGCGAGCGTCCACCGATCGAACATGAGACACCTCACTTCCGCCGAGATGCACCCTGGCAAACGAACGCAAGCCCGTCTTTGCGCCAGATCAAGCTGAGGCGCCCTACCCGCGCACACGCACCGGCGCGAAGCCGCCGCCGGGGGTGCGGAAATTTGTCGTCTGGCCGCGGTAGACGCGGGCGAGGCGCATGAACGGCTGTGTGCCGTAGGCGAACGTGCGGACGTCGAAGCGCATGTCGGGTGAGCCTGTCACCGGCGTCCGCGGCGCGTCGATGCGCTGCTGCGCGACGTAGCCGCCGTGGGCAAGAAGCTCGCGCCATGTCTTCGCCGTGAGCTTCGCCCCGTCGTAGACCGCGCGCGAACCGAAGCCGGACATGGGTTTGAAATAGTGTTCCGCCCGATCGTCCCAGAGGCGCCCGGCACTTGCGGACGTCAACTCCTCCGTACGCGGAATGGCGCGCAGGAGAACGCCGTGCGCGGCGGGGTCGACACCCGCCTCGCGCAGGAACGCATCGTTGCCCAACAGCGCCAGATTGCGCTTGCACGCGAGCAAGGCGTGCGTGCGCGGGTCGGGCGACACAACGACGGCGCCGTCCTGCAGCGCTTCGCGCAACGCCTTATCGGTCTCGCGTTCGAGCGCAAAACTCGTGAGCCGGTTGTAGATGAAGTCGATCGGCTCACCGCCGCGCCACAGCCGCCCGTCACGGTATGCGAACTCGCGCGGATCGGCGACGAAAGCGTCGATCCCCGCTTCGCGCAGAAACCGCGCGGCCAACTGGAACTCGAGCCGCAGGAATTGTTCGGCCGGCGCGTCGTCGACGATCGCCACCGTCCGCAGCGGCGCCGTCCGTCCGACCAACGCCCATTCGGCACGCACATGGCGGACGAAGAGTTGCGCCCAATGACCAAGCGGTTGCGCCTCAGCGTCGCCCGTGCGCCAACGCTGTTCCTCGATCAGCGCGCCATAGAACGCGCCGCCGGCATTCGTGTTGATCTCGATGAGACGCGGGCCAGCCGCCGTCAAGTGGAAGTCGAAGCCCGAGAACAGACCATTTACTCGCTGCGGCGCCACGCGCGCGATTTCCGGCGCCCTGGCAAGTACGGTCTCCTGGAACAGTGGCGTCGCGACCGCGCGATGCACGCTCGCGATCGTTTCGTCCATGAACGCAGCATCGGATTTGCTCAAGACGATCTCAGTCGCGGCACGTTTCTCGTCGATGTCGCCGAGCGACGGCCGGCACACGACCTCCGGCGCGCAGGGGTCGATGACCTCGACCGCGCTCATGCCGCCACCTCGCACGGGCCGCACGCCGCAGCGTCCGCCTTCGCGAACGGCATGAGCCAGTCGACCGCGCCGGCAAACGCCACCGCATTGATCGAATACATCATCCAGCGTCCGCGCTTTTCCGCCCGAACGAGGCCCGCGTCGACCAGAAGCTTCATGTGATGGGAAACCGTTGCTTGAGATACGCCGAGCAGCCGTTCCACGTCGCACGCGCAAACGCAGCCGTCGAGGACGCAGCACGCCGCATCCGGCCGCTGCAGGAAACGCAGAATCCGGAGACGCGCGGGGTCGCTCAGGGCCTTGAAGATGCGGTCGGGTTCGCTCATCACCGCAATATATATCGATATATTTCGATTTGCCAATCCGAGTGATATCGCCTTGGTTCTGTGGCCTTGCATCACGTCGTCGGTTCGATCATGATCTAATTAGATAACTATCGAATGTGATGCCTCAGGACCCTGCCATGCTGCTTCAATTCTTCAAGGCGCTCGCGCACGAGAGCCGCCTGCGCCTCTTGGGCCTCGTCGCCACGCGCGAACACAGCGTGCAGGAACTCGCCGCACTGGTGGCGCTGAAAGAGCCGACGGTGTCCCATCATTTGGCAATGCTGCGCGAGGCGGGTCTTGTGAGTTTGCGCCAGGACGGCAACACGCATTGGTACGGCCTCGAGCAGAAAACGCTCGCGCGCCTCTCGCGCTCGTTGCTCGCGCGCGACCAACTCGAAGCGCTGGCCGGAACGAAGCCGCCGCGCTCGTCCGACGAACGCGTGCTGCAGAACTACCTGACCGAAGACGGACGCCTGAAAGCGTTCCCCGCGACGCTGAAAAAGCGCCGCCCGATCCTGCGCTGGCTCGCGCGCCACTTCGAGGAAGGCCGCACCTACAGCGAAGCGGATGTGAACGAGACGATCGAACGCCGCCACCACGACCGCGAAACGTTCCGCCGCGAACTCATCGCGCACAAGATGCTCGCCCGCAAAGACGGCGCGTATTGGCGCCTGCCGGAGTCCGGATGGGTGGGCTGATCCGCGTCAGTCCGCCCTGGCCAACTTCACCAGCGCCGCCACGGTGTTGATGTTGCGCGCGGTGCCGTCTTTCGCGGCCGGGATGCGCAACTTCGACGTCCCGATGCCGTCACCGTAGTGGACGTAGATCTCACGCGCGCCCAAGTGCATCTGTTCGCCGCGCACGCCGGTCGCATGCACAAGTGCATCCTTCGGTGGGGGTGCGTCGAGAAAAGTGACGAGCACGCGATTGGGCGCGGCCTTCGCAAACGGATTGGCCTTGAGTACGGCGGCAAGCTCCTCAGCCGTGCGAACCATGACGCCGACCGGCTTGCCGGCGTAGTCCTTGAGCCGCGCCTCCAGCATGGCCTTCACCCGCGCCGCAGACGCACCGCTCTCGAACACGACATTGCCGCTTGCGATGTAGGTGCGCACTTGTCTGAAGCCTGCCGCCTCGCACATCGCCTTTAATTCGGTCATCGGCAGCTTTCCGGTGCCGCCGACATTCACGGCGCGCAGCAAAGCGATGTAGACGGTCATTCGCCGTCTGGGCGTTTGGCCGGCTGCTCAAGCGACCGCTTCAAAACTTCGATCGTTTCATCGGCGCGGCGTGACGCTTCCTGCTCAATCGCGGCCTTCCCACGACGCAGAGCCCGCAACGCTTGCGCCTTGCGCGCGCGCCCCACACGCGCCGCATCCGCCTTCCGAGGTATCCAGGTACTGGTCATCCTGTCCAATCTACCACATTTGCGGCGATCGCGTTTTTTGGACAGCGGTGCGATCAAAGAGCGACGCCCATGCGTTGCAGGACCATTCGCAGCAACGCCGCCACGCGCGCGGGATCGGTCAGCAAAGCCAGGTGATGCGACGCGTCGCGAACAACCGGCCAGTTCAATCGCTCCGCTGCCTGCGCTTCACTTTCATATGCATCGCTCAACCTCACATACGCGGCGTCGCATCGAAGCGCATCGTCGGGGGCAAGCGCTTCGGCAAACGCGAGCGGCACGCGCGGCAGACCGGCGACAAACGTCGCAAGTAAGGCCTCGTCCGGAATCAACACGTTGAGCGCACCGGCCGGCAACCACTGATCCCACCGCGGCAGTGCGCCCTCACGACGACCCGCCAACAACCGAGCCCGCATCTCCGCCGGAACAGTGGACAACCAGCTTCGCCCCGGATGCGGCAGCACGGCGTCGACAAACACGACGCCCCGCGCCCGAGAGCCCAATGCCGCGGCGATCGCTCCGGCGACCGATCCCGCACCGCTGTGAACGACGATCGCCGCGTCTCGCTCCGGTGGAACGAGATCCGCCACCGCCCGCGAGAGCGCCGCATACGGCGCATCCACTGCATCGAACCGCAACGCAGGAACGACGGCGTGGGCGAACATTTCCGCGACGCGCGTCCAAGTCTTCGGCCCGACGAACGGGCTATGCACGAAAACCAATGCCGTCATCTGATCGATCTTGGCCGCAAGATCACAAAACTCTAGCCTCCAAAGACGGGATGAAATCCAACGACAACATGGGGCGCCGTCACCCGAAGCGGCAGGATCATGAAGAATTCCGCGGGCTGTCCGTCCGGAGCCAGGTCTGGAAACGGTTTGAAACCGAAGCGACTGTAGTACTTTGGATTCCCGACAAGCACGCACCCCGCCGCGTCACGCTCGCGGAGCATCTGAATGCCGGCGTTGATCAGCATTTTTCCAACGCCTTGCCGCTGCAGCCCCGGCTCGACGGAAACCGGACCGAGCGCAAACCAGCCGCCCGAACCATCGGCCGCAAAGGCGGGCGAAAACGCGACGTGACCCACGACCACACCATCGCGCTCTGCGACCAGCGAGATCGCCAGCGCCCCTGCCGCGCGGAGCCTATCGATCACATCTTGCTCGTCGCCATCCGAATAGGGCATCGGCGCAAAGGATCTCTTCGTAACGTCATAGATCGCGGCATGATCGCGCTCAGTTTCCGGTCGAATGACCACATCCATAGACCAGCCCCCTCAACGCCAATCTCGATCCCGCACGCGGCCTCGCTCGCGCGAGCCGATCGGAAGCGCGGGCGCCTTGAACGCAACCTCATGCCGCGATGCCGAAAGCACGGCGATCGCTGAAGCTCCCAGCAACGCGCCCACAAAACCCTTCGCGGCGGCATCGATCTCGCCAAACGCCCGCTGCAACTCGTCGAGGCACCACGCGCGATAGGGGCTGACCGGCGTTTCGAACGAGCCGCCGTGATCACTGAACCGCACAGCCTTCGCACCACTCGCAACCGCCGCAGCGTTCGCCTGCAAGTAGGGCAGATGCGTCTCCGCCGCCAAACGCAAGAGCGCTCGCGCGCTCGCCGGGACCGCGGCGATCTCCGCCGAACGCTCGAACTGCGCGGGCTCGATCGCCCAGAGCCGCGCGACCCACGCCAGCGTCCGCGGCGCGACCTCGCGCATGATTTTGGCCGGCGTCGGATCGGAGAAGAAATGCCGGAACATCGAGCCGAACAAACCGAAATCCGCCTCGCACGGCCGCGCACCGAGGACGAACGGATGCACCTCCAACGCCGCTTCCATCGCGGTCAACGCATCGAAGTAGAGGTGCTCGATCGCATGTCGCGTCGACGGCGTGACCCCATCCTGACGCAGATACACGCCTTGCTGCCGCCGCAAGATCAGCTGCCGCCGAGCCGCGAACGGCAACGGCACGTCGCGCAACATGCCGCGCGCCAGCCGCCCGCTCATCAACCGCGCGTCGTCCGCGAACGCCCAGCGATAGTAGAGCGCGGGCCGCCACAATGACTCGTCGCCGAAGTCCTCGATCAGCTGCGAAACAAATCGCACCACCGAATCGCGCGGCGAAATCGCGGGCTCAGGCCGCACGCTCTCGAAGTGCCGAATGATCAGCGTCGTATCGGTAAGCCACGTCCCGTCTGGGCACTCGACCTGCGGCATCTGCAGGAACCCGGTCGCCCGCCCGCAGTCGCGAAAACTGCGCGTCGTCATCTCGCGAAGGACATAGGCAATGCCCTTCGCCCGAAGATAAGCCTCGAGCTTCCCCGTGAAATACGAGAGATCAAGCCCGTGAACGACGAGCGGCTTGGTCATCCCAAAGCCGGATGTTGCCGACGCACGGCTTCGTCAAATCGAGATCAAAACGGAATCTCGTCGTCCGGGTCGGCGGAGAAGTCGCGTTGTTCGCCGCGCCCGCCTGCGACCGCCTTGCGCCCGCCGCCGCCCATCGAGGCGCCTTCCATCGCGCCGCCTTCGGCGCTGCGCCCGTCGAGCATCACGAGATCGCCGCGGAAGCGTTGGATCACGACCTCCGTCGAGTACTGGTCCTGGCCGTCCTTGTTCGTCCACTTGCGCGTCTGCAATTGGCCCTCGAGATAAACCTTCGAGCCCTTGTGCAGATACTTCTCCGCGACCTTTGCGATGTTCTCGTTGAAGATCACGACGCGGTGCCACTCGGTCTTTTCCTTGCGCTCGCCCGAGTTCTTGTCGCGCCAGCTTTCCGACGTCGCGACGCGCAGGTTCACGACCGGCTCCCCCGACGGCAGCTGGCGCACCTCAGGATCCGCACCCAGATTTCCGACCAAGATCACCTTGTTGACGCCAGCCATCTCTCTCACCTTTCGTTTCGCGCTTGACCGCGGACATTAACCACCGGAAGAGATGGCCTGCCACGGCGATGGCGGCATCTTGTTCTTGTTATGTTCTGAAAGTCAAGCTATCAGCCCGCAAATCTTGTGGAGGGCTGAGTCGTGGCGCGATCGGGTATGCTCAAGGGGCTCATGCAAAAGAACATTTCCATACGCGGGGCGCGCGAGCACAACCTCAAGAACATCGACGTTGAGATCCCGCGCGACCAGTTGGTGGTGATCACCGGGCTCTCCGGCTCCGGCAAGTCGTCGCTCGCCTTCGACACGATCTACGCCGAGGGTCAGCGCCGTTATGTCGAAAGCCTCTCGGCCTACGCGCGCCAATTCCTGGAGCTGATGCAAAAACCCGACGTCGATCATATCGAGGGTCTGTCGCCCGCGATTTCGATCGAGCAGAAGACGACCTCGCGCAATCCGCGCTCTACGGTCGGCACGGTCACCGAGATCTACGATTATCTCCGCCTGCTGTTCGCGCGCGTCGGCATCCCCTATTCGCCGACGACGGGCCTTCCGATCGAAAGCCAGACGGTCAGCCAAATGGCCGACCGCGTGATGGAACTGCCCGAGGGTACGCGTATCTATCTGCTCGCGCCGATCGTCCGTGGACGGAAGGGCGAGTATCGGAAGGATCTGCAGGACCTGCAGAAGCGCGGTTTCCAGCGCGTGAAGGTCGACGGCACATTCTACGAAATCGATAAGGTCCCGGCCCTCGACAAGAAGCTGAAGCACGACATCGACATCGTCGTCGACCGGCTCGCCGTGAAAGCCGACGTCGGCAACCGCCTGCCGGACAGTTTGGAAACGGCTCTGAAATTGGCCGAAGGCATCGCCATCGTCGAACTCGCCGACAAGAAGACGAAGGACGGCGAACCCGAGCGCATTCTCTTCTCGTCGAAATTCGCCTGCCCGGTCTCAGGCTTCACGATCGCCGAGATCGAGCCGCGCCTGTTTTCGTTCAACTCGCCGCACGGCGCCTGCCCGAAATGCGACGGCCTGGGCACGCAGATGTTCTTCGATCAGGGCCTGATCGTCCCCGACGAGACGCTGTCGCTGAAGGACGGCGCGATCGCGCCGTGGTCGAAAGCGACGTCCACGCTCTACGGCCAGACGTTGGAGTCGCTCGCCAAACACTACAAATTCTCGATGACGGTCGCGTGGAAGGACCTGCCCAAGAAGGCGCGCGACGTCGTGCTGCGCGGTTCCGGCGAAGACGTGATCGCGTTCGTCTACGACGACGGCCTGCGCCGTTACGAAACGAAGAAGGCGTTCGAAGGCGTCATCCCGAACCTGGAGCGACGCTACCGCGAAACCGACTCGGCTTGGATGCGCGAGGAACTCGAGCGCTTCCAGGATCAAAGCCGATGCGAAACCTGCAACGGTTACCGCCTGAAGCCGGAGGCCTTGGCCGTGAAGGTCGGCGAGAAGCACATCGGCGAGGTCGTCGATCTCTCGATCAAGGCCGCCGACGAATGGTTCAAGAACGTCGATAAGAAATTCAATTCGAAGCAGAAAGAAATCGCGACCCGCATCCTGAAGGAAATCCGCGATCGCTTACGTTTCCTGAACGATGTCGGTCTCGAATACCTGACGCTCGCGCGCAACTCCGGCACGCTGTCCGGCGGCGAGAGTCAGCGCATCCGCCTCGCCTCGCAAATCGGGTCGGGGTTGACGGGCGTGCTCTACGTGCTCGACGAACCGTCGATCGGCCTGCACCAGCGCGACAACCAGCGCCTGCTCGAAACGCTGCGCCGCCTGCGCGACCTCGGCAACACCGTCGTCGTCGTGGAGCATGACGAAGACGCGATCCGCACGGCCGACTATGTCATCGACATGGGGCCGGGCGCGGGCATCCACGGCGGCGAGATCGTTGCCGAAGGCACGCCCGACGAAGTCATGCGCAATCCGGCAAGCCTCACCGGCCAATACCTGATCGGCATGCGCCAGATCGCGGTGCCGACGAAGCGCCGCCCCGGCAACGGGAAGGCGTTGAAGGTCGTTGGCGCGCGCGGCAACAACCTTCGAAACGTCAGCACCGAAATCCCGCTCGGCACGTTCACCTGCATCACCGGCGTCTCAGGCGGCGGCAAGTCCACGCTGATCATCGAAACGCTCTACAAGGCCGCCGCGCGCAAGCTGAACGGCGCCCGCGAAAACCCGGCGCCGCACGACAAGATCGAAGGCCTGCATCACCTCGACAAGGTCATCGACATCGACCAATCGCCAATCGGCCGCACGCCGCGGTCGAACCCTGCGACCTATACCGGCGCCTTCACGCCGATCCGCGATTGGTTCGCAGGGCTCCCGG
>CAZLRW010000034.1:28690-34186 GCA_964561925.1 uncultured Flavobacteriaceae bacterium | reverse complement strand
ATGGCGCACCCGAAAGGATTCGAACCTCTGACCCCCAGATTCGTAGTCTGGTGCTCTATCCAGCTGAGCTACGGGTGCGTGGCGCCTGGCGCTTGAAGGCGCGGAACTTAAGTCGCCGCGCGTCCACAAGCAAGGGATGAAACGCCGGTAACCTGCGCCATTTTCGGCGGTTCCGCCACCGCCCTTGGGGCGTTGCAAGATGGGACACCTGGCGTATTGTCGCCGCAAATCGGTGCGAAGCGTGCGGCACATCGGGCGCGCGTGTTCGCCTGGGCGGGGCCTTCTGGGGTGACGATCATGCTTCCACGAACATCCATACGCGTCCTTGTCGCGGCGGGCCTCGGCGCGTCGTTGGCCGCGTGCTCGACGATGTCGGGGGCGTTGTTCCCCGACAAACCGCCGAGCCCCGTCGCGCCGGCCGCGACCGCAACGCTGCCGCAAGCGGGCACGTCGATCTTCGCGCCCGTCGCGGTGACGCCCGGCAGCGCGACCGGCACGCCGCAGGCCGCCCGCATCGGCGAACTCAGGAACCGCCTTGTCGCGCTGCAGGGCGAACTCTCCGCGCGCAACGCGAACCTGTCGGAGCTGCGCCAGAAGGCCGCCGGCGAAGGCGCGCTCTATCGCATCGCCAAGAGCGAGAGCATGACGACGAACCCGCCGAACCCGGCCGCGTTGTCGAAAGCGCAAGGCGCGCTCGAACGCTTCGCCGCCGCGACCGCCGCCTTGGACGGCGAGATGCGCGTCTTCGCCAAGGGCGCGGCCGAGGCGAACAAGCTCATGAGCGAATCGCTCGCCGTGCGCGACACGAACGCGCCCGACACCGATCAGCTGAACACGCTGCGCGGCGAGATCAGCTTGACCGCGAACCAGCTGGACAGCCTCGTCAACGAAATCTCGAACGAATGGGCGCTGCAATCGGCGTTCTTGGCGAAGGAGCGCGCCTCGCTCGCCGCCGTCGGCGTCGCCGCACCGGCGGCCGGCACGCTGGCCCCGCCGACGCTGGCTTCGTCCGCGATGCTGGCGACGCCCGCGTTCGTCACCATCAAGTTCGACCGCGCGAACGTCGCCTATCGCGACGTGCTGGCACAGGCGGTATCGACCGCAAAGCGGCGCAAGCCCGACGCGGCCTTCGACGTCGTGGGCGTAGCCCCCGGCGCCACGATCGCGCCGGAGGCGACCGCGCGCGCGCAAGAGGTGGCGAACACGCTCGCCTCGCTCGGCGTCGAAGCGGGTCGCATACGCATGTTCAATGCCGCCAACCCGGCGCTCAAAGTCACGGAAGTGCGAATCTACGCGCGCTGATCCCTCTCACCGCACCATGAACCCGTTCGGGTGCGCCTCGCGATAGCTTTGCCACGGCCCCAGCGTTTCGGCCTCGAACACCGCGCGCCCGACCGCGCGCGCGAGACAATCGGCGGCAAGCGACCCCAGCACGGCAAGCGAAGCCGGCACCGGATCGGCGAGCGGCCGCGCGCCCGTCGCAATCGCAAACACCGTGTCCCCGTCGAGCGGCGTGTGAATCGGCCGCAACGCGCGCGCAAGCCCGTCCTGCGCCATGATCGCAATGCGCTTCGTTTGCGCGGGCGTCAGCGCGGCGTTGACCGCCACGATCCCGATCGTCGTGTTGCCGAACGCTTGCGGCGGCCGCTTCAGATCGCCCGGCGGGTCGAGCCTGACGGCCGCGCGCGGCGGCATCTGCCCGCCCATTTCTTCGTTCTGCTCGAAGGCCCACGCCCACAGCGTCGACGAGCCCGGCATCACCGGCGAGCCAAAGGAGTTCACGGCAACCAAGGCGCCGACCTCGATCCCATCGCCCCCAACAGCCGACGCGGAGCCGAGCCCGCCTTTATACGCACCCGCGCGCCCGCCATAGCCCGCGCCCGTGTTGCCGAGCTTGAACGGCGCCGATGCCGCCTCGCAGGCCTTGACCGCAAGCGACCTGAAGGGCGGCGTGGCGCCCCAATTCTTGTCGCCCCCGTTCGTGAGATCGAACAGGATCGCCGCCGGCACGATCGGCGCCACCATCGGCGCGCCGGGCAAATGGAACCCGCGCCCCGCCTGTGCCAACCAATTCGTCGCCGCTCCGGCTGCATCGAGCCCGAAGACCGACCCGCCGGACAGCACGATCGCATCGACCCCGACGTTCAGCCCTTCGGGCGCCAGCGCCTCGGTCTCCCGCGTGCCCGGCGCCCCGCCGCGCACGTCCGCGGCACCCACCGCGCGCGAGTCTGCAAATAAGACTGTTACGCCGGTCATCGCCGATGCATCTTCGGCGTTCCCGACTTTCAGCCCACGGACATCGGTGATGAGATTGCGCGCACCCGGACGAAACATGCAGCCGACGCTAACCTTCGCGCGCCTTTTGCGCAATTCGCTCGTGCTGCTCGCCGCGTGCGGCCTCGTGCTGCCGGCGCTCGCCGACACGCTGCCGAAGAAGCACGTTATCGTCGCCTCGCACAGCCTCGCGACCGACGCGGGCCTCGATATGCTGCGCAAAGGCGGCAGCGCCGTCGACGCCGCGATCGCCGCGCAAATGGTCATGGGCCTTGTCGAGCCGCAATCGTCCGGCATCGGCGGCGGCACGTTCCTGGTGCACTGGAATGCGAAGAAGAAGCGGCTCGAGACCTATGACGGCCGCGAGACCGCGCCGAAATCGGTGACACCGAACTTGTTCTTGGGCGCAGATGGCAAGCCGCTCGGCTACGTCGAAGCGGTCGTCGGCGGCCGTTCCGTCGGCGTCCCCGGAACGATCGCGGTGCTGGCGCTCGCGCACAAAGAACAAGGCCGCTTGCCTTGGGCCGACCTGTTCGCGCCCGCAATCGCGCTCGCCGAGAACGGCTTTCCGGTCAGCCCGCGCCTCGCCCGCGCAATCGCCCGCGACCCCGCGCTGGCCTGGATCCCCGAAACCGCCGCCTACTTCCGCCCGAACGACAAACCGCTCCAGGAAGGCGACATCGTCAAGAACCAAGCCTACGCCGACACGCTGCGCGAGATCGCGGCGAGCGGAGGCGAGGCGTTCTATCGCGGCCGCATCGCCGAAGCGATCGTGCGCGCGGTGACGACCTCGCCGCGCGGCCCCGTCAATTTCACGCTCGACGACGTCGCGAACTACCAACCGAAGAAGCGCGCACCGCTGTGTGGCACCTACCGCGTCTATCGGATTTGCGGCATGGGTCCGCCGAGTTCGGGCGGCGTCACGGCGTTGCAGATCCTGAAGATGATGGAACGCTTCAACGTCCCTCGCCTGAAACCCGCCTCGCCGCAAGCGATGCATCTCTTCGCGGAGGCTCAGCGCCTCGCCTTCGCCGACCGCGCCGTCTATCTCGGCGATCCCGACTTCGTGCCCGTGCCGCTGCCCGGCATGATCGGCCCCGCCTATCTCAGCGGCCGCTCGAAACTGATCTCGATACAATCGGTCATGGACCGCACGAAAATCGAAGCCGGCAAACCGAAAGGCGCCGATCTCACGCTCCGCCACCTCGCCGCGCCAGATCATTCGCGCCCCGGCACGGCGCATGTGAGCGTGATCGATGCGGCGGGCAACGCGCTCGCGATGACGACGACGGTCGAAGGCGGCTTCGGCAGCCACCTGATGGCGGCGGGCTTCATCCTGAACAACCAGCTCACCGACTTCTCGTTCGAACCGCGCAAGGACAATCGCCGCCTTGCGAACGCGCCCGACGCCGGGAAGCGCCCACTGTCGTCGATGACGCCCACGATCGTCTTCGACCGCAAAGGCAAGGTCGTGGCCGTGATCGGCTCGCCCGGCGGCTGGCGCATCATTCCCTATGTGACGAAAACGCTGGTCGGCCTTCTCGATTGGAACATGGACATGGCGACCGCGATCGATCAGCCGAACGTCACCGCGCGCTCAGGCCCGACCGAACTCGAGTCCGGCCGCACGCCCGAACCCACGGTCGCCGCGCTAAAGGCACTCGGCCACGAAGTCTCGCTCACCGAACCTACCTCCGGCGTCAGCGGCTTGAACGGCATCCGCGTCACGAAAAACGGCTTCGACGCCGCCGCCGACCCCAGACGCGAAGGCACCGTAGGCGCCGACTAAGAAAGAAAATTGAAACACGAAGAACACAAAGAACACAAAGATGCTTGTGAACTCTCACGAACGCCGAAGCCGCCTCAGGATTCGAATGGCGCTACGCGCCGGGTACTCGCTTCGCGCGCAGCGCATCTTCTTCTGATGTCACCTCGTGACGATTCTGCTTGCCTGAGCGCCTTGGTGTTCTTTGTGTCCTTCGTGTTTCAATCTTCTTCCTACTGCCGTGCCAACGTCGCAAGTCCGCGAAACGCTAGGTCCTTGGCAGTGACCACATAGCAAGGGATCGGCGAATTGAAACACGAAGAACACAAAGAACACCAAGATGCTCGTGAACTCTCATGAACGCCGAAGCCGCCTCGGGATTCGAATGGCGCTACGCGCCGGGTACTCGCTTCGCGCGCAGCGCATCTTCTCTGATGCCACCTCGAGACGATTCTGCTTGCCTGAGCGCCTTGGTGTTCTTTGTGTCCTTCGTGTTTCAATCTTCTTCCTACTGCCGTGCCAACGTCGCAAGTCCGCGAAACGCTAGGTCCTTGGCAGTGACCACATAGCAAGGGATCGGCGAAAGGAAACTCTTCATCCGTCCTTTCGCTTCGAACCGCCGGCGGAACAGCGCCGCGTCGAACAGATCGCCCCACGCACTCACGATGCCGCCGGCGATGTAAACGCCGCCGCGCGCGCCCACCGTCAACGCGAAGTTTCCGGCGACGCTGCCGAGCCAGCCCGTGAACAGCGCCACCGCTTCGACCGCCAGCGGATCCTTCTTGGCACGCGCCGCAGCAGCAATCTCCTGCGCGGCGGGCTTCGTGTTGCGTCCGACGCCGTCGAGTGCCGCCAACGCGAGATAGAGCGCCTCCAGTCCCGGTCCCGACACGACGCGCTCGACCGACACATGCCCGTACTCGCGCATCAACTGATAGACGACCGCGATCTCGCGCTCGTTCGTCGCCGCCAAGTCGGCGTGGCCGCCCTCGCCTGGCAGCACGATCGAACCGCCGTGCCCGTCCGCCATCACGCTCGCGACGCCAAGCCCCGTCCCCGGCCCAAGCGCAAGCTTCGCCGCACCCTCGACCGGCGCGCCGCCGCCGATCTGACGCAGATCGCTGGCACCCAACGACGGCACGGCATGCGCCACCGCCGCAAAATCGTTGACGAGCACCGTCCGCTTCGCAAACGCCGCCATCTCGCCCCGCGAAATCGTCCACGGACAATTCGTGAGCACGATGCGCTCGCCGTCGAGCGGCCCCGCCGCGCACACCGCGGCCACATCGACCGGCAACGAAAGCCCCGCCACCTCCGCATAGGCCGCAACCGCAGAGCCGATGTCAGGATAAAGCGCCGTCAGCCACGCCTCGACCGCCTCGATCCGCCCGTCGCCGGTCAGCGTCGCGAACCGCACATTCGTTCCGCCGATATCGGCGAGCAGCGCAACGCTCATG
>CAZLRW010000034.1:0-28590 GCA_964561925.1 uncultured Flavobacteriaceae bacterium | reverse complement strand
ATGTCGCGACGGGCACCTGCGTGTCGGGAATCGTGATGCGGAACGTGGTGCCTTCCGCGCCCGAGCGCAACAGCACGACGTCCCCGCCATGCCCGCGCGCCAACTCGCGCGCGATCGCAAGCCCAAGCCCCGTGCCGCCCGCGCGGCCCTTGCGCGCGAACGGTTCGAAGAGATGTTTCAACGCCTCGGCCGGAATGCCGGGCCCGTTGTCGGAAAGATCGATGATCGTCGCCCCGTCGCGCCGCTCCGCCGAGAGCGTCAAGGCCGCCCCCTCGCGCCCATCGAGCGCCTGCACCGCGTTGCGCCCGATATTGAGCAGAATGCGCAGCAACTGCTCGCCGTCCGCATCGATCAGAAGCGTCGGATCGAACGCATTGTTCCACCCCGTCCGCCCGTCGCCGGCGGCAAGCGCCGCATGCATTGCCTCGTCCGCGATCGAAAGCAACGGCTGACGCGAACGCCGCGGCGCCGCCTCCTCCGCACGCCCGTATTTGAGCGTGTTCGTCGCCAGCGCAATCGCCCGGTCGATCGACTGCACCAACCGCGGCGCCAACTTCTTCACCGTCGGATCGTTGCTCGACGACAGCCGGTCGGAGGCAAGCTGCGCGCTCGCCAAAATGTTGCGCAGGTCGTGCTGAATCTTTGCAACCGCCGTGCCCAGCGCCGCCAGATGCGCGCGCTGCTGCAACGCCTGGCGCAATTCGGTCTGCATCGCGGCCAGCACCCGTTCGGCCTGGCCGATCTCGTCGTACCGCTGAGAGGGCACGATGATGCGCTGCGCATCGTCGGGCTGCTCCTGAAAGCGCACCATCGCCTGCGTGACGCGCTGCATCGGCCGCACGAACGAATAGTAGAGCGACGCAAACACCAGCAGCGACGTCGCGACCGCGATCACAAGCGAAAGCCCCAGAATGCGAAAGGAGTACGTGACGAGATCGGCGCGCAGCGGTCCCTCGTCGATCAGGATGTCGATGAAGTCGCCGCCGCCGAGCCGCGGCAAACCCTGCACGCGCAGGATGCGCCCCTCGCCCCAGATCAGCGAACCGAGGCCGTCGCCCACGAGTTCGGGCCAGCTCGCGACGCGCAGATCGACCTCTTTGTCGAAGGCGGGCGGCACCGCCTCCGCAAGATAGAGCCTGCGCGTGTTGTTGCGCTTGAG
Organism: uncultured Flavobacteriaceae bacterium; assembly: GCA_964561925.1. GTDB lineage: Bacteria > Pseudomonadota > Alphaproteobacteria > Micropepsales > Micropepsaceae > SZUA-430. The sequence goes on along the minus strand of CAZLRW010000034.1, from coordinate 27,431 downwards.
CGCGACCAGACGCACGCCCGCGTTCGCCAAGAGCTCCTTCCTGAGCGTCGGCGACAAGCCGCTCTCGCCGACCTCGTCGAGCGCCAGCACCGCGATCTGCGCCGCCGCCAATCGCTCGCTGAGCTTGTCGTGGTAGTAGCGCGCGATCGACGGGAAATAGATCAGCACTTCGGCCAGCATCACGAACGCCGTCGTATAGACGAGCAACTTCCCCGACAGACCCGTAAAGCCGAGCCGCCGCAACAACGCCCGCGTGTCGTTGAGAATTCCGACCATCGCCGCGAGACGCATAGCATGCCTGCGCACGCCCGCGAAAAATGTCACCGGGTTAACTTAAACCCTTCGTTCCGGCCAGATTCACCAACGGTCAAAATCTCGCCGCGATTGCGAGGCCCAATCGCAAATCGGAGGGACACCCATGCCGCGCACCGCTCTGCAGATCTTGGTCTTGGCATTCCTGGCCGCAATCGGCCCTGCGGCAGCCGGCGGCGCGGGCGCGAGTCCCGCGGGCACCTGGACGCTCATCATCCCCGAAGCGTTTCCCGGCATCGTCTACAAGTGGCGCATCGCGGCGACCGGCACCTACGAGGAGGATGCCTGGGTGCGCGAAACCGGCGAACCCTATCAACAGACGTTGCGCGGCACCTGGACGGTCGAAGGCAATCGCCTGACGCTGCGCCAGGACGGCATCCCCTACGCGTTCGAAGGCCTCGTGTCCGCCGATCGCTACTGGGGAACGCTTTACCTCGGCGGCCGCGACGTGTCGGGCTTCTGCGCGACGAAGGGCGACACCCCGCCCGACCGTTGCGACGAAACCGTCGCCGCACGCGCCAAGCGCGAGGGCGCGTCGTAAGCTATCGCCCGAACCAGGACAGCGCCTTCACGACCCAGCGCGTGCGCGGGGAAAACAATGTCGGCGTGAAGTACGCGCCGGCCGCACGCTTCGACACCTCGCTGAGCGTCGGATAGGCGGCGACCGAACCCGCAAACGTCGAGAGCTTCATCTTCTGCCCGATCGCCATCACCCAAGGCAGGATGAGTTCGCCGGCGTGCCGCCCGACGATCGTGGCACCGACGGGCCGTCCCTTCGCGACGACGACTTTCGCAAAGCCGTGCGTCTCGCGCTCGGCCTGCGCACGGTCGTTCTCGTGCAACGGCCAGCGCGCGATGGTCACGTTCATGCCTTTCGCCTTCGCGTCGGCCTCCGTCAAGCCGACATGCGCGAGTTCGGGATCGGTATAGGTGCACCACGGGATGACGGCGTTCGCGGCCGCGGGCACCTTGAACAACAGCCGACGGATCAGGACGCTCGCGTGATAGCCGGCCACGTGCGTGAACTGCAGCCCGCCCGCAACGTCGCCGACGGCATAGACGCGCGGGTTTGAGGTTCGCAGCCCGCCGTCCACCTCGACGCCCTTGCGCGAGTACTTCACGCCCGCCGCTTCCAGATTGAGCGCGCCGACATTCGCCGAACGCCCCGCCGCGAGCAGCAGATGCGACCCGCCGATCGTCTCGTTCGCGCCGTCGCGCGCGATCGTGACCGATACGCCGTTCGCCGACTTCGCCACCGCCGTCACCTTCGCGCCTTCGTGAATGACGACGCCGTCGGCGACAAGCGACTCGCGCACGACCGCCGCGGCGTCCGCATCGTCTTTCGGCAAGATCTTGAACGCCTCGAGCACGGTCACCCGCGCGCCCAGCCGCCGGTGCGCCTGCGCAAGTTCGAGCCCGATCGGGCCGCCGCCGATCACGATCAAATGCTCGGGCAGCGTTGTGTTCTCGAACACGGTCTCGTTCGTGAGAAAGGGCGTCGCTTCCAGCCCCGGGATCGGCGGTTTCAGGGGCGAGGATCCCGTCGCGATGACGAAGTAGCGCGCCGCAATCCGATGCTCGCCCGCCTCGACCTCGCGGTCAGAGACGAAGCGCGCCTCCGCTTTGATCACGCGCACGCCAAGTTTCTCGAACCGTTCGACCGAGTCGTTGGGCTCGATCGCCGCGATCACCGAATTCACGTGCCGCATGACGCGCGGAAAATCGGCCTTGGGCTCGCTCACGTCGACGCCGAAGTCGGCCGCCCGCCGCGCCGCATGCGCGTGATGCGCCGCCGCGATCAGCGCCTTCGACGGCACGCAGCCGTAGTTGAGGCAATCGCCGCCCATCTTGTGGCGCTCGATCAGGACCACCTTTTGCCCGAGTTGCGCCGCGCCCGCCGCGAGCGAAAGCCCGCCCGAACCCGCACCGATGATGCAGAAATCGGCTTTGATCTGCTCGCCCATCCCGCTCACGCCTTCTTCTTCGCGAACGCGCGATAGACGATCGGGATCAGCGACAAGAGGGCGAGCCCGACGATCGGAATGTAGAAATCCGGCCGCGAAATGATCGCAACGAGACTAAGATCGGGCTGCTCGCCCGCGTCGAACAGCGCGTTGAGCCCGTTGCCGATGCTCGCGAACACGAAGGCGCCGGGGATAATGCCGACAAACGTCGTCGCCACAAAAGTGCGCGCCGACACGCCGGTGAACGCCGCCGCCAGATTGACCAGCCAGAACGGAAACAGCGGCACCAGCCTGAGCAGCATCATGTAGCTGAACGCGTTCGCCTTGAACCCGTCCTCAAGCGCCTTCGCCTGCGCCGCGAAGCGCTGGCGCAAAGGCTCGCCGAGCGCCGAGCGCGCAACCAAAAACAGGATCGTGGCCCCGATCGTGGCGCCGGTGACGCCCCACGCCGCGCCGAGAACGCTGCCGAACAGAAATCCGCCCGTGATGCTGACGAGCGCACTGACCGGAAGCGAGAACGCGGCGACCGCGATATAGACTGCGATGAACGCCAGCACCGCCGTGGTCTTGTTCTCCGCGACCCACGCTTTCAGCACGTCCCGATTCTCGCGCAGAAGATCGAGCGTCAGATACTTGTTGAGTCCGAGCGCGAAGAACGCGACGAGCCCGCCCACCAGAATGACGAGCGGCAAGAGCCGCGCAAACGACAAACCGGGCTTTGGATTTTCTGTGACTGGCGTTTCCATGAACCCTACTTAGCGTCGTTCAGCGACCAGTCATAGTCGTAGCCCGCTATTGTTTCGATGCCGGCAAGCTGTTCCTTCAGCTTCGGCGCCGCAAAGGCCGAAAGGTGGCGGATGAGATCGCTGTCGTTCGCGCCGAAATCCGCGCGGTACCAGTTGAAGATGCGCGAGAGATAGAGCTTGCGGCCGGCGACCCTGACGCCGCGCGGATGATTGATGTAGCCGCGCGCGCCCTCCGTCAGCATCTCGTCGAGCGCGGCGGCCGTGAACGGGCGCGCTAAGAGATTGGGACAGCCGATCGACGCGCAATTGACCGCATAGTGGATGCGCGCATCGCGCCAGACCTTGCGCAGGATGTCGTGCTCGATGTTGTCGAGCGAGAGCTTGCGCCCTTCGACGGTGACGAGTTCCTTCTTCCACGGCCCGCTCGTGAAGAACCCGCCGCCGAGCCCGATATCGCGGATCGTCTTCACCGGATAGCGGTCCAAGACGACGTCGATCGTCAGCGCATTGTAGAGATTGATCCAGAACGCACGCTGTTCGTCCGCCTTCAGGCCCGTGACCTTCACGCCCTGAAGCTTGCCGAGATAACCCTTGAGCGCGGCCTTGTCGGCGGGCGTCACGCGCCCGTAGGCAAAGCGGTTCACCCCATCGGGCGAAGCGACGACGTAGCGCGACAGGATTTGCTTCCATGGGCCGTTGTCGATGGTCATGGTCGAGGCCGGGTCGTTCTTGGAGAAATAGGAGTCGAGTTCGTCCGCCGTCGCGGCGAGTGCAATCGTCGCATACGCGGCCAGTGCAAGGACGGTTCGGCGCAGCATCAAAGCCTCCACAAAGCTTGGCCCTTATGCCCCGCCGGACACACACGCCCGCTTCACGCCTTCGTCAACCCGCGCGTTGACTTGGAACGGCCGATTCCCTTATATGCGCGCCCTTCGATCGACCGAAATGCCTTAAGGACCTGCGCCCGTGAAGCGGACCTATCAGCCCAGCAAAATCGTGAGAAAGCGCCGCCACGGCTTTCGCAAGCGTTCCGCCACCGGCAACGGCCGCAAGGTCTTGGCCGCCCGCCGCGCCCATGGGCGCAAGCGCCTCTCCGCCTGAACCGCCGCCGGATTTGGCCACCCCGCGCGACAAGGTCAAAGTGTCGCGTCTGCTGAAACGCGCCGATTTTCTGCGCCTGGCGCGCGGCCGTAAGTGGGCGGCACCGGGACTTGTCCTCCAGATGGCCCCAACTCCGGAACCGACGGCAGAGCTCCGCGCCGGTTTCACCGTCACAAAGAAGGTCGGAAACGCCGTGGTGCGCAACCGCGCCAAGCGGCGCCTGCGCGAGGCCGCACGCGCCGTTCTGCCCCTTTATGGCGCGCCCGGTTGTGACTATGTACTCATCGCGCGCGACGCGACGCCCGACCGGCCGTTCGCCGCCTTGATCGACGATCTGAAGCAGGCTCTCCGCAAAGTGCATGGGGGCCGCCCCCAAAACGCGGAGGCGCAATGACGTTGTCGCTCGCCAAGCGGCTGATGCAGGCCCCGATCCACGCCTACCGCTACACGCTGTCGCCGCTGATCGGACCCGTCTGCCGCTTTCAGCCAACATGCTCGGCTTACGCGCTCGAAGCGATCGAACGCCACGGTGCGTTGAAGGGCATGTGGCTGACTGCACGCCGCCTCTCGCGCTGCCATCCCGTGAAGTTCCTAGGCGCCGGCGAAGGCTTCGATCCCGTGCCCGAAAAATGCCCCCATCACACCCGCAACTGAGTCCGCCATGAACAAAGGCAACGATTCCGGCAATTTGATCACGGCGATGCTGCTCTGCCTCGTGGTGGTGGTCGGCTGGTCGTATCTCTTCCCGCCGAAGCCGCCGCAGCCCGCACCGCAACCGGCGGCGCAGACCGGACAGCCGAACGCCCCGGCCGCGCCCGGCGCTGCCCCCGTCCCCGGCGGCCCGGTGCCGACCGCACCGAACGCGATCCTCACCCGCGAAGCGGCGCTGACGCTGAGCGAGCGCGTTCCTTTCGACAACGACCTGATCGACGGCTCGATCAAGCTGACGGGCGGCCATCTCGACGATCTGCGCCTGAAGAAGTACCGCGAAACGACCGACCCCAAGAGCCCCGAGATCGTCTTCCTGGCGCCGCAAGGCGCGATCGGCGCGACGTTTGCCGAGATCGGCTGGAGCCAGCCCAAGGGCTCGGCGACGAAAATTCCGGATTCGAACACGGTTTGGACGCTCGCGACCGGCAAGACGCTGACGCCCGGCACGCCGATCACGCTGACCTGGAACAACGGCGAAGGCCTGCTGTTCACGCGCAAGATCGCGCTCGACGAGAACTACATGTTCACGGTCACCGACACCGTGGACAACGCGACGGCCGCGGCCGTCACGCTCTATCCCTACGCGGTGATCGCGCGCGAAGGCGAACCGAAGACGGCGGCAAACTGGATCCTGCACGAAGGCCTCGTCGGCGTGCTTGAAGGCGAGCTCAAGGAGGCGACCTACGCCACCATGCGCGACGACACGCCCGAGCAACGCTTCAAGAGCACGCAGGGCTGGCTCGGCATCACCGACAAATATTGGATGGCGACGCTCATCCCGCCGCAGAACGAGGAGTTCGAGGCGCGCTTCTCGATCGCCAGCGCCCAAGGCCGCGAATCGTTCCGCACCGACTATCTTCTCGGCGCCCGCAACGTGCCCGCGGGCGGCAGCGCGACGGTGAGCCACAACATTTTCGCCGGCGCCAAGGTCGTCTCGCTCGTCGAAGACTACCAGCAGAAGATGGGCATCTTTCGCTACGACATGACGATCGACTGGGGCTGGTTTTCGATCATCACCTATTGGATGTTCCAGGGCCTCGATTGGCTGAACAAGCTGGTCGGTAACTTCGGTATTGCGATCATCCTGCTCACGATCTTGATCAAGATCTTGTTCTTCCCGCTCGCCAACCGCTCCTACGAGTCGATGGCGAAGATGAAGAAGATCCAGCCCGAGATGAAGGAACTGCAGGAGCGTCACAAAGACGACCGCATGAAGCAGCAGCAGGAACTGGCCGCGCTCTTCAAGCGCGAGAAGGTCAACCCGATGATGGGCTGCCTGCCGATCCTGATCCAAATCCCGGTCTTCTTCTCGCTCTACAAGGTCTTGTTCGTCACGATCGACATGCGCCACGCGCCGTTCTTCGGTTGGATTCAGGACTTGGCCGCGGCCGACCCGACCTCGATCTTCAACCTGTTCGGCCTGCTGCCTTACGCCGTGCCGGAGTGGCTGCAGATCGGCATCTGGCCCGTGCTCATGGGCCTGACGATGTGGTTTCAGATGAAGATGAACCCGCCCGCGACCGATCCGGTGCAGCAGCAGATGATGGTGATGATGCCGCCGGTCTTCACCTATCTGATGGCGCTTTTCCCGGCCGGCCTCGTCATCTATTGGACCGTCAACAACGTGCTTTCGATCGGCCAGCAATACATCATCATGCGCCGCATGAACGTGCCGATCGAAATCGGCAAGAACTTCAAGCTGCCCGCGTGGGCGAAGAAACTTCTGGGCAAGCCCAGCGCCTCGCCGGGCGAATGAAAGCATCGCTCAAACGCGGTCAAGCCTTGTTCGCGCAGGAGTGCAAATTCCTGCGCCCGGTGCGCGTGTTCGAGGATTTGCCGGCGACGACGCTGCCCGAGGTCGCCTTTGCCGGCCGTTCGAACGTCGGCAAGTCGAGCCTTTTGAACGCGCTGACCAATCGCAAGTCGCTCGCCCGCGTGTCGAACACGCCCGGCCGCACGCGCGAGATCAACCTGTTCGACCTCGCCCGACGTCTGACGATCGCCGACCTGCCGGGCTACGGCTTCGCCCGCGTATCGAAGACGATGGCGGCCGAGTGGCGCAAGCTGATCGTCGCCTATCTGCAGGGCCGCCCGCAGCTGCGCCGCGTGTGCCTGCTGATCGACGCCCGCCACGTCGCCCAGGAAAACGACCGCGATATGATGGCCTTGCTGGATGCGGCCGCAGCATCGTTCGTCGTCGTGCTGACGAAGGCCGACAAGCTGAACGCAGCCGCGCGCGAAGCCGCCGTTAACGCTGTGACGGAGCTCGCCCGCGCGCATCCCGCCGCCCACCCTGACCTTTTCGTCACGTCGGCCGAGAGCGGCTTGGGCATGCCCGAACTGCGCGCCCACCTCGCCGATGTCGCCGAAACGGGTTATAAGGCCGCCGCAAACGGAAGGCGTGCATGAGTTCGGACGACGGGAATTTCCAGGGCAAGGACGAACGCGTCCAGAACCTGCGTCAGCTCGCGAAGTGGCGCGCGACCGCGCGCGTCTTGACCGAAGCGCTGCCCCACATCTTGCGCTACGACCAGAAGACGGTCGTCGTGAAGTACGGCGGCAACGCGATGGGCGAAGAAGGCGTCGCCGAACATTTCGCGCAAGACGTCGTGCTCATGCGCCAAACCGGCATCGACCCCGTGGTCGTCCACGGCGGCGGCCCACAGATCGGCGCGATGCTGAAGCGCCTCGAGATCAAGTCGCACTTCATCGACGGCTTGCGCGTCACCGATCAGGCCGCCATCGACGTCGTCGAGATGGTGCTGACCGGCACGATCAACAAGCAGATCGTCTCGGCGATCAACCACGCCGGCGGCAAGGCCGTCGGCGTCTCGGGCAAAGACGGCCAGCTCATCGTCGCCAAGAAGCTGCTGCGCACGAAGCGCGACCCGGCGACCGGCAAGACCGAGACCGTCGACCTCGGCTTCGTCGGCGAGCCGGAGAAGGTCAACACCGAGGTGCTGCAGTCGATCGTGCGCTCCGACATGATCGCCGTCATCGCGCCGATCGGCATCGGCGAGAAGGGCGAAACGTTCAACATCAACGCCGACACGGTCGCGGGCGCGGTCGCCGGCGCCCTGAACGCCGACCGTTTGCTGCTCCTGACAGACGTGCCGGGCGTGATGGACCGCAACGGGAACCTGATCGAGGCCCTGACCACAACCGAGGCGCGAGCCCTGATTGCCGACGGCACAATTTCGGGGGGCATGATTCCCAAGGTGGAAACCTGTATCGATGCGGTCGAGCGCGGCGTCAGCGCCGCGGTCATACTCGACGGCCGGATCCAGCACGTGCTTCTGATCGAGCTGTTTACAGAGCACGGCGCGGGCACCATGATCACGCGCGGGTAACAACCGCGCTTTGCAAGGGTTTGCGAGTTTGTCGGCGAAGCTGTTGTTGCGGCGCATAGGACTTCTGGCGGGCGCAGGCCTGATCGCGGTGACGAGCGCCGCGACGGGTCAACCTGCCGACGAACCCGCGAACGCGCCGCCGAAGCCGACGGGGTCCGCGCGCCCGGTGATCGTGCCGATGACGCCTGGCGCGGGCATTCCGCGGCCCGACGCCGACAAACCGAAGCCCGTCAGGCCGCGCATCATCACCGCGCCTGGCGCGGCACCGCCGGGCGCTGCGCCGACCGGATCCACGCCCGAACGCCCGGTCAAGAACGCAACGACCGACTACACGTTCTGCAACCGCACCTCCTACGCCGCCTCCGTCGCGGTCGGCATCCGCAACGGCGGTCTTTGGTTGACGCGCGGCTGGTGGACCGTACCCGCGGGCGAATGCAAGGTCGTCATCAAGGGCGTGCTGCAGCAGCCGAACTATTTCGTGTTCGCCCGCTCGGCCTTCGCCCACACGGGCCCGATCCGCACCTGGGGCGGCACGCAAACGCTCTGCACCGGCAACGGCCCGTTCCAAGCGACGAGCGACGGCAGCGACGAATGCGCCGCCGGCTATGAAGCCCAAGGCTTCGCCAAGATCGAAACCGAAGGCAAAGCCGCTTGGACGACGACGCTGTCCGAAGGCGCGGGCTACAAATCGCTGGAACAGGCGCGCATCGCGGGCCTGCAGCGCCTGCTCGCCGATCTGAGGCGCTTCGACGGGCCGATCGACGGCGCCGCCGGACCGAAATTCTCCGAAGCGCTGGCGCAAGCGCGCACCGAACTCGGCGTCGCCGCCACGGATACCGCCACGCTCTACGGCAAGCTTCTGGCCGAGGCGACGAAGGTGCAAACGTCCGCCGGCCTCACATTCTGCAACCGCACGCAGGACGTGATCTGGACCGCGATGGCGCAGGACTATCAGGGCAAGAAGGAAAGCCGCGGCTGGTGGCGCCTGCAGCCCGGCCAATGCGCGAAAGTCGTCAAGGACGCGCTCGACGACCGTCTGCTCTTCGGCTTCGGCGTCGCCGACCGCACCGAAGGCGTCCCCGAAACCTGGGGCGGCACGGAACAGTTCTGCACGAAGGATTCGAGCTTCTCGATCGAGGACGTTGCCGACTGCGCCGGCCGCGGCTTCGCCTCGACCGGGTTCCTGAAGATCGAAACCACCGGCCGCGCCGGCCTCACCTTCGAATTCGCCCCCCGCCGCGCCGAAGTGCAGCAGTAGCTGCCGGCCAGCTACGCCGTAATCCCGAAGAAGCTCAAGTGCCAGGTCATCTCTTCCTGCGGCAGCGGGAAGTGCACGCCGTCGCGCGCCATCACCGTTTTGGCGCCGGACAGGTGCGCGATCGATGTCTGCACCTTGACCGCGACGCGCATCGAGAGCTTCGCGCGCCAGACCAGCGACGTGATCGCCTTGCCGGATTGACTGATCAGGATGCGATCGACGGCCGCCTTCGGCACGCCCGCGAGCGCCGCAAGCGCGTGCGCCACGGTCCTGCGATCGCCGGCCTCGGCGGCGGTGGTCACGAAGTCGTCGTCGAGTTTGCCTTCGGCCCGCGCCTCGGCGACCGCGCTCTCCGCGCGCGCGTCGGCCGACGGTGCGTCGGGCGAAACGCCCTCCGCTTCCAGCCGCTCCCGCACGCGTTTGTTCAAGTGCGCGGCCGTTTCCTCGTCGAGCCCGCTCTTCGTGCACAGCACCGAAAGCAGTGCCGAGCTGACGAACCCGGCGATGCGGCGCACCGCGCGCACCGACAGGTCCGCGCGCATGACGACGGGCTGATGCCAGGCTTCGATCTCGGCCGCGTGTTCGATCACCCGGTCGAGCGCCTCCTCGCGGATCTGCGCATTCGGATTGGCAAGCAGCGTCGCGATCGCCGAAACGTCCAACGTCGCCACCAGCGCATCGGCCACGTTCTCGCGCACGCATTGCCGGCGCGCGATGGCGGCAAGCGCCCCGTCGACGCGCGCGCCGGCGATGATCTCGATCAGATCCTCGTCCGACAGCAGCGGCGAATACTCGAGCACCGGCGCGCTGACGATGAGTTCCGCGTCCTGCGCCAGCCGTTTGACCAGATGGGCCGGAACATGCGCCGACGCCTTGATCTCCTCCGAGAGAATGGCACGCACGCGCGGCAAGGCGTCTTGTGCCAGCCGCTCGAACACCTCGATCGCGAGATCCCGCACGCGCTGGTTCTCGGCCGGATCGAGCCCCGGCAGCAGCCGCGCGATCTTGCGCGCGAGCTCGCAGCGCACGTCGTCGTCGCCGTCGTCGGTCAGAATCTTGTTCGCCTGCTGCGGCGTCGCCCGATTGGCCGCCACCAGCTTGCGCACCTCGCTCGAACCGTCGCTCGCGAGGTAGTAGAGGATCTCCGGCTCGACGTCGGGCCGCCCCGCCAGAAAACGCCGCGCTTCGTGCGCATGCGTCTCGAGCACGGCCCGCGCCTCCTCGTAGCTCATCTTGCTGTCGCGAACGCCTTGGCCCGACAGCTTGCTGATCAGTCTCTTCAGCATGACGTCACCTCATGCGATGCGCAGGCCGAAACGACCTGCGACGCTCCTTCGCGCCTCGCCTCCGCGAGGGCGCAAACCGCCCGTCCCAACAAATCCTCGAAGCGCTCGCCCGCCTCGGCCGCGGCCGTCGCACAACCGACGTCGACCGCGCATGCTTCGATGCCGGCCTCGGCGAACGCCGCAGCCAAAGCGCTCTGCAGTCCGAACGCCGGCACACCGGCGTCCTCCGCGATCAAAGCCGCCGCGAACACGTGCGGTTCCAACCGGCCGGCGGCGCTGTCTGCGCCGAACGTCTGCTCGAACACGCGTCCCGCCACCGCAGCAGCCGCGTTGCCGCCGGCCACATGCACGGCGATCGCCGACAGTGCTTGGCCCCGCCGGGCCGCACGCGCATGCAGCCGCTCGGCCTCCGTGAGGAATGCATGCCGGTTCAAGAGGCCGCTCGCGGCATCCACCCGCACCGGCGACGCCGCGTCGATCGCCTTGACGAGGGCGATCGCGATCCCGAGCTGCGGTGCCACCGCCGCGATCAACGCCTGCTCGTTCTCGCCGTAGGGCCCCTTCGACGCGTCGCGCGACAATCGCACGGTGCCGTTGCGCTCGTTTTGATAGGTCACGGCGAATTCGATGGCGTGCGCGAGCCCGGTCACGGCGCCGTTGCGCACCGCCGCGTCGCGCCCCGCAACCGTAATCGCCGCCGCGTCGGAGTCGGTCGCCCCCGAAAGCGCATCCGCCGCAGCCAGCATCATGCGCCGCGGCTCCACCTGAGCCCGGAACGCATCGACGACGGCCGCAATCAGCTGCTCGCGCTTGCGCGCGTGCATCGCGTCGCGCTCCATCGTCTTGAGCGCCGTCAAGTCGCGCGCGATTCCGCGCACGCCGCAAACGTGGCCCGCACCGTCCGTGACCGAACGCGCACTGATCGCGAGGCAGTGTTCGCTGCCGGACTTGTCGTTCAGCCACACCTCTGCGACCTCAAGCGCTGCGGCAAACGGATTTGGCGAAGGCCCTGCGAACACATCGCAAGCCCTCACCCCGTTGAGTTCACCGGCCGAATAACCGAGAAACCCCTTGGGCGACACCCAGCGAAACACGCCCTCGCCGTCCGTCTCGAACGCGAAGTCGTTCATGCACAGCGCCAGATCGCGAAAGAGGTCGCGCGACGCGCTGAGCCCGGCGATCAAGTTCGTCTCCAGCGTCTCGTCGCGCCCGACGCCCATCACTTGCGCACCCGGCAAAGGCAGAAGCGCCAGCATGAACACGCGCCCATCGACCGTTGCGCACTTCACCGTCTGAACCTGCCCTTTGAGCCGCACGTCGATCGCCGCCGCCCGCAAACCCGCCGGCAGCTGACCGCTTCCAAGCAGTGCCTGCGCCGCGGCGTTGGCCGTCACGATCGAACCGTCGGCGCGCACGACGAACGAGGGCGCGGCCGCCGCGCCCACGAGCGCCGCCGCCCACGCACCCATATCGCCGTCGTCCCGGATCGCTACCGGCACCGCACCGCGCATTCGCCGCCCCCACGCACCTTTCTGGTGCTTTGGGGAAAACTTACGCCACGAGACTTTTAAGGCCGCTTAAGCGCCGGTGGCACATCGTGGTTAAGGCGAGGTTGCGATCGGAGGGCCGATCGCGCATCTTCCGCCCGCTCATGACCGCTCGCCCAGCAGAATCGCCGGATTTCACGCACGTCGAAACCTGGGTCTTCGACCTGGACAACACGCTCTACGCGCCGTCCTGCAATCTCTTCGCCCAGATCGACGTCAAGATGCGCGCCTTCATCACCGAGCTCTTGAGCGTCGACGGCGACGAAGCCTACCGCCTGCAGAAGCAATACTACCGCGACCACGGCACGACGCTTGCGGGGTTGATGACGCTCCACGGCGTTCGGCCGCAGAAGTTCCTCGACTTCGTGCACGACATCGACGTCTCGGTGGTCCCGCCGAACCCGGCGCTCGCGGCCGCGCTCGAGCGCCTGCCCGGCCGGCGGCTTGTGTTCACGAACGGCACCGTCGCCCACGCGACGCGCGTCCTGACGCAAATCGGCATCCACGATCACGTCGAAGACATCTTCGACATCGTCCACGCCGACTTCATTCCGAAGCCCAAGCAAGAGACGTTCGAGCGTTTCGTGCGCAATCATGCAGTCGACCCGAAGGGCGCCGCGATGTTCGAAGATCTCGATCGCAATCTGGCGCCGGCGCACGCGATGGGCATGACGACCGTGCTCGTGCGCGACGAGAACGGCCACGCCGATCCCGCCGTGCGCGGCTGGGGCGACGCGCCGCTCGACGCGGAGCACGTGCACCACCGCACCGACGACCTTGCACAGTTCCTCTCGACCATTCGCCTCCGGAGCCTCTGATGAACAAGCTGCAAACCACGATCGATGAGGCCTGGGAGAGTCGCGACGCGATCTCGCCCGCAACCCAGGGCGCCGTGCGCAACGCAATCGAGCAGACGCTCGCAGCGCTCGATCGCGGTGAATTCCGCGTCGCCGAAAAGGTGGGCCACGAGTGGCACACGCACCAATGGATCAAGAAGGCGGTGCTGTTGTCGTTCCGCTTGAACCCGATGGAGCCGATCGCAGGCGGCCCCGGCGGCGCGCATTGGTACGACAAGGTGCCGTCGAAATTCGCGAAATGGTCGGCCGACGACTTCGCGCGCGCAGGCTTCCGCGCCGTGCCGGGTGCGATCGTCCGCCATTCGGCCTACATCGCCCGCGGCGCCGTCTTGATGCCGAGTTTCGTGAACATCGGCGCCCACGTCGGCGAGGGCACGATGATCGACACCTGGGCGACCGTCGGCTCGTGTGCGCAAGTCGGCCGGAACTGCCACATTTCCGGCGGCACCGGCTTGGGCGGCGTGCTCGAGCCGTTGCAGGCGAACCCCGTCATCATCGAGGACAATTGCTTCATCGGCGCGCGCGCCGAGGTTGCCGAAGGCGTGATCGTCGGCGAAGGCGCGGTGATCGGCATGGGGGTTTTCATCGGCCAATCGACGAAGATCGTCGACCGGCACACGGGCCAAATCCACATGGGCCGCGTGCCGCCCTACTCGGTCGTGGTCGCCGGCAACCTGCCGCAAGGCCCCGACCGCCCGTCGCTCTATTGCGCCGTGATCGTCAAGACCGTCGACGAACGCACCCGCTCGAAGACGAGCATCAACGAACTCCTGCGCGATTAGCGGGCGCTTGCGCGTGACCGAACGCAGGACTTTCGCGTCGAAATACGGTCCATGGGCGGTTGTCGCCGGCGCCTCCGAAGGTCTTGGCGCCGCATTCGCAACCGCGTTGGCGGAGCGTGGGCTGCACCTGTTGCTCCTCGCCCGCAGAGAAGCGCACCTTCAAGCGGTCGCCGAACGCCTACGCGCAAGCACCAAAGTCGAAGTCCGCACCGAAATCTGCGATCTGGCGCACGCCGATCTGCCGGACACGCTCGAAGCGCTGACGTCGAGCATCGACATCGGACTTGCCGTCTATAACGCGGCGCACGCGCCCGTGGGCGATCTCGTGGACCGGCCGGTCGCCGACCTTCTCAAGGTCGTCGACGTGAACGTCCGCGGCCCGTTGGTCTTCGCGCGCACGCTTGCGCCGAAAATGGTCGCACGCGGCCGGGGCGGGATCGTTTTGATGTCCTCGCTGGCCGGATACCAAGGCGCCCCACGCATCGCCGCCTACGCAGCGTCGAAGGCGTTCAACGTCGTCCTTGGCGAAAGTCTTTGGAGCGAACTCCGCTCGCACGGCGTCGATGTCGTGGTGGCGAGCGCCGGCGCCATACGCACGCCGGGTTACGCAAAGACCGCAAGCAAGGACGCACCCGGAACGCTTGACGCGAGCGCGGTGGCGAACGTGACGCTCGATGCGCTGGGCCGCGGCCCGGTCGTCGTTCCCGGAAGCGTCAACCGCATCGCGCGCTTCGTGCTCGGTCGCATTCTTCCGCGCCGCGCCGCCATCGGCATCTTTGCCCGTTCGACAAGGGACCTCGCATGACGCTCGCCGGTTTCCTCGCTCCGCTCGGCGTCTACGCGCTCGTGACGCTTCTCCACCTCGTCGTGCCCGCACGGACAGTGGACGGCTACGTCTTCAACCCGCAAACGCAAAAGCCCTATCGCTACCGGCTGAACGGCCTCGTCGTGTACTGGCTGACGATGGGACTCTGGGCGCTCGCCTGCTCCTCCGGCTGGCTCGCGTGGGATTTCTTCTGGGCGACGCGTTGGGAGGGTTTGATTGGCGCCTGCGTCTTCGGCCTCGCGTTCACGTTTGCCGTCGTGCTCACCGCACCGCGCACGGAGAAAGGCCTTCTCGCGGACCTGTTCCTAGGGCGCGCCGAAAACCCGCAATGGCTGGGCGGCCGCATCGACGCGAAGATGTGGCTCTATCTCGTCGGCGCGACGATGCTGGGCCTCAACGTCACCTCGTTCGCGATGCACCACGTCGTCACGTTTCCCGGCGATGTTTCCCCGGGCGTCATTCTTTACGCCGCGCTCTTCACGTTCTTCTTGAGCGAGTATCTCTTCTTCGAGCGCGTGCATCTCTACACCTACGACTTCTTCGCCGAGCGCGTCGGCTTCAAACTCGGTTGGGGCTGCCTGCTGTTCTATCCCTACTTCTACGGGATCGGTCTTTGGTCGACCGCCGATCTGCCCAATCCGCACACGCCCGCCGCAATCCTTGCCGCAGCCGCAATCCTGTTTTTCCTGGGCTGGTCGCTCGCGCGCGGTGCGAACATGCAGAAATACACGTTCAAGCGCGATCCGGCCGCCAAGTTCCTCGGCATCGCACCGGAGGTTCTGACCGATGGCGAGCACAAACTTCTCGTCAACGGATTTTGGGGCGTTTCGCGCCACGTGAACTATCTGGGCGAGTTCCTGATGGCGATCGGACTGACGCTCGCGCTCGGCTATCCGGGCCACATCGCACCGTGGCTCTATCCGCTCTACTACATCGCGCTGCTCGTCCCCCGTCAGATCGACGACGACCGGCGCTGTGCTGAGAAATACAAGGCGCTCTGGACCGCTTACGTCAAACGCGTCCCCTACCGCATCGTGCCGGGCGTGTACTGACGCTCAAGGCCTGACCAACCCCGGCAATCCGTCGATGCTTTCCGCATTCGAAGTGTACCGCCGCTCCGCCCATTCGTCGCGCGTACGGTGATCGATCGCACGCTTGAGCTGATCGCGCTCCGACTTGAACTCGTAGAACGGCACGCCCCAGCCGCAGCTGTCGGCGACGCGCTCCACGTCGACGAAGACGATGTTGCGCGCCCGCTCGAACCCCGGAAAATGCGCAAGCTCCGCGTCGAACCCCGGCTCTTCGAACTGCATCACGCGCGCCGTGCCGTAGAGGCGCAGGATCATCGCCGGTCCCTCGAACGCGCAGAACATGATCGTGATCCGCCCGTTCTCGCGCACATGCGCGACGGTTTCGATCCCCGACCCGCCGAGATCGGCATAAGCGACCGACCGCGGCGAGATGATGCGAAAACTGTCGTACCCTTTCGGGCTGACGTTCACATGGCCCTCGCCCGACAGCGGCGCTGTCGCGACGAAGAACATCTTCTGCTTGGCGATGAACGCCGCCAGCTTGTCGTCGATCGCCTCATACGTCTTGCCCATGTGCCACCTTCAAATTCCGCGCCTACGCCAACCGTTTGCATGTTTCCCGCAAAGACGCAAAGGCACCGCCGCGGCGCACCAACGCGACTTTGCGGGAACCGAAAAAAGCGTCCAAACTGCAGCCACCACGACGGACGAATTCACCCGCAATGCACGACCCAAGACCTCCGGCCGCAAAAGCCGCCGCCCTGCTCAAGGCCCGCGGTGAACGTATCGCGATCGCCGAATCGTCGGCCGGCGGCTTGATTTCCGCGGCACTGCTCGCCGTACCCGGCGCCTCCGCCTACTTCACCGCCGGCGGCATCATCTACACGCCGCGCGCGCTGAAGACATTGCTCGGCGTCGCGCGCGAAGATCTGAAAGACATGCGCTCGTCGAGCGAACCCTACGCAGCGTTCCTCGCCGAAACGATCCGCGCGAAGCACCGCGTGGAGTGGGGGCTCTCCGAAACGGGCGCCGCCGGTCCCACCGGCAACCCTTACGGCGATCCCGCAGGCCACACCTGCATGGCGGTCGCAGGCAGCATCTCGAAGGCGCGCACGCTCCGCACGGGCACGGCCGATCGTTGGACGAACATGAACTGGTTCGCCGAAGCCGCATTGGACCTGCTTGTCGAGGCGCTGGAAAGCGCCCCGCCGAAATCATAGCGGCGAGGACGTGGAGATCTCGTACGTGTGAAGCTTGCGGTCGGAGATGCCGAACGACGGCCACGCCGCGCGCCACTCGGCGAGATGCGGCGTCTTGAAGTGCCGCTGCAGCGCATTCATGTCGCGCCAAGCCTCGAACACGTGCACCACCTTGGGATCGAGCACGTCGACGGAATAGCCGTACTCGATGCAACCGTCTTCCTTGCGCGACGCCGCGATCATCCGCTCCATGATCTCGCGCGCTTGTCCAAGCTTCGCGGGATCGATCCGCACGGTCCCCGCCACGATGATCATGACGCCTTCCCCGCCGTGCCCATTTGCTCGAGGACCGAAGGATCGATCCCCATCGCCTGCACGAACGGCGCGAACACGCTGGCCTGCGCCGTTCCCGTGGGTCCGACCGTGATGCCGCCGTCGACGACAAGCGCATGCCCGTTCACGAACCGCGACCCGTCGGAAGCGAGATAGAGCACGGCCTCGGCGATGTCTTCCGGCAAGCCGGATCTGGGAATGGGTTGCGAGTTCTTCGCGACCTCGACGATCGCGCTCACGGTCTGATCGGCGACCTGCGTCGCAAGCCCGATCCCCTTGGCGAAGATCGGCGTCGCGATCAATCCCGGACAAATGCAGTTCACGCGGATGTTCAGCGGCCCAAGCTGCGCCGCCGCCACCTTCGTCATATGCACGATCGAAGCCTTCGCCATCGAATAGAGCAGCGGCCCGAAGCCGTTTTGCAGCCCGGCGATCGAAGCCGTCGACACGATCGACCCGCCGCCGTGGCCGCGCATCACGGGCACCGCGTGTTTGATCCCGAACAGCGCCGCGCGCACATGCAAATGCATGACGGCATCGAAGCTCTCCGCCGTCACAGTTTCCGCGTTCTCGAGCGGCCCCGGCGTGCCCGCATTGTTGAACAGGCAATCGAGCCGTCCGAACGACGACACCGCCAGATCGATCGCCGCCTTGATGTCGCTTTCCCGATTCACGTCGCAGCGCAGGTACCGCACAGCCTTGCCGTGCTGTTCTTCGAGCCGCGCCCCTTTGTCGTCCTGGATGTCGGCGGCGACGACCTTGGCCCCTTCCTTGACGAAGAGATCGACCGTCCCCCGCCCGATACCGGACGCCGCCCCCGTGATCACCGCCACTTTTCCGTGCAGGCGCCCAGCCATGTTCGTACCTCGTCGTTAATCGCTGTGTGCTTCGATTGACCGCTCTCAAGCAGCGGTTCTAAATCGCCGTCATGGAAACACAAGTGCGCGAATCTCTGACCGACCCGCTTCCGCTGGCGCAAAGCCTGATCCGCTGCCGTAGCGTCACGCCGGCGGATGCGGGTGCGCTCGGCGTGCTCGAAGAAGCGCTGACGGGTCTCGGCTTCACCTGCACGCGCCTGCCCTTCGCGACCGGCGGCCCGCGCATCGAAAATCTCTACGCGCGCCGCGGCACGGCCGCGCCGAACTTCTGTTTCGCCGGCCACACCGATGTCGTGCCGCCGGGCGATACGTCCGCCTGGCGCTTCGATCCCTTTGCCGCACAAGTTGCAGACGGCACGCTGTTCGGCCGCGGCGCCGCCGATATGAAGAGCGCGATCGCAGCTTTCGTCGCGGCGGTCGCGCGCATGGGCGACCGCCTCGGCAACCGCGGTTCGATCAGCCTCTTGATCACCGGCGATGAAGAAGGCCCCGCCGTCGACGGCACCGTGCGCGTGCTCGACTGGCTGAAGGAAAACGGCGAGACGCTCGACCACTGCATCGTCGGCGAACCGACCGCGGAGTTCGCAGCCGGCGACACCGTCAAGATTGGCCGCCGGGGCAGCCTGACCGGCTACCTCCGCGTCAAAGGCATGCAAGGCCACGTCGGCTATCCCGACCGCGCAAAGAACCCGATCCCGGGCCTCGTCGCCGTGCTCGCCCGCTTGACCGCGCGCAAACTCGACGCCGGCACGAAGGATTTTCAGGCCTCGAACCTCGAAGTCACGACCGTCGACGTCGCCAACCCGGCGACGAACGTCATCCCTGCCGACGCCCGCGCGACGTTCAACATCCGCTTCAACACCGAACAATCGGCCGATGGCTTGAGGCGCTGGATCGAAAGCGAAATCGAAGCGGCGCTCGCCCCCTTGAAGCTCGCCCACGAGATCAAATTCGTCGAAGGCGCCCACCCGTTCCTGACGAAACAAGGCGCGTTCACGGCATTGCTCGAGCGGGCGATCGCCGAAGCGGTCGGCGAGCGGCCGAAATTCTCGACGACCGGCGGCACGTCGGACGCGCGCTTCATTCACCACCATTGCCCCGTTGCCGAGATCGGCCTCGCCGGCACGACGATGCACAAGACCGACGAACGCGTGAGCCTCGATGATCTCGAACGCTTGACGCGCATCTACGAAGCGATCTTGAACGCCTATTTCGCGAAGAGCCCGGCCTGATGGACATCGCTTATGTGCGCCGCTCGCTCGACGCCGCGTTCGACCTTGTCGTGCGCGATCAGCGCGCGTGGGGCAAGTTCGATCTGACGACCGACGGTTTCTACCGATCCTTCGCCGCGCTGCTGATCTGCATCCCGCTCAACATCGTCATCGACGTGCTGCTCGACCAAGCCGCCGCGGCCCAAAAACTCGCGCGCGGCGAACAGCTGCTGGATCCGGCTTACGGCATCGGCGACGCCGCGTTCGCAACCGCCTCGCTCGGCGTGCAATGGCTGATCTTTCCGATCGCGATGATCTTCCTTCTGCGCTTCCTCGACCTCGGACACCGCTACGCCGCGCTCGTCATCGCGCACAATTGGGGGACCGTCGTCATCTGGCTGTTCAACATGCCGGCGATCCTGCTTTATGCCGCAGGCGTGATCGCCGCCGACACCGCGACCGACATCAACTTCGTGGTTCTAGGTCTGACGCTCTACTACCGCTTCTACATCGCCCAGACCGCGCTTGGCACGACCTGGAGCATCGCCATGGCGATCGCCATGATCGACTTCCTGCTACAGGTGAACTACCTGTTCGCGCTCTCGCAGATTTCGGGCCTCTGGCTTCCCGCCTCATGAGCGACGCGCCGATCGCGATCTTCGACTCCGGCGTCGGCGGCCTGACCGTCGCCGCCGCGATCGCCAAGCGCCTGCCGAACGAGCGCCTCGTCTACTTGGGCGACACGGCGCGCCTGCCTTACGGCACGAAGAGCGCCGACACCGTCACCCGCTACGCCGTGCAGGCGACGCGCGCCTTGATGCGATTCGAGCCGAAGATGGTCGTCATCGCCTGCAACACGGCCTCAGCCGTTGCACTGCCCGTTCTGACCGCCGCTTACGCGCCGCTGCCCGTCGTCGGCGTCGTCGAACCCGGCGCACGCGCAGCGGTGGAGGCCAGCCGCGGCGGTGCCATCGCCGTCATCGCGACCGAAGGCACGGTGAAAGGGGGCGCCTATGTCCGCGCGATCCACGCGCTCAAGCCGGCAGCCACCGTCGTGCAGCGCGCCTGCCCGCTCTTCGTCAGCCTCGCCGAAGAAGGTTGGACCGAAGGCCAAGTCGCCGACCTGACCGCCGAGCGTTACCTGACCGATCTGTTCGCGGCCGAAGATGCACCCGACACGCTGGTGCTGGGCTGCACGCACTTCCCCGTCCTGCGCGGCCCGATCACGAAAGCTGCGGGCGGCACCGTCCGCCTCGTCGACAGCGCCGCCACGACCGCCAAAGAAGTCGACCGCATCTTGGAAGGAAGCGGCGCGAAACGCACCGCATCCCCCGCCCCACCAAAGTTCCTGGCAACCGACGCCCCCGAACGCTTCGCCCGCGTCGGCTCCCGCTTCTTCGGCGCGGACATCACGCCCGACCAAGTCGAACTCACCGACCTCGCGCCGTAAGAAAGACGCACGCGAAGGCGCGAAGACGCGAAGAAGAAAGAGATTGAAACACGAAGCACACGAAGGCCACAAAGAAACTGCGCCTTCGCGTCAGGCACCCGCGCGCGGAACGCGCGCAGTACTGGCGCTTCGCGCCAAACCGAGATTAGCCAAAAAGCCGGGAGCGTCTTGGTGTACTTCGTGCTCTTCGTGTTTCAATCTCTTTCTTCTTCGCGTCTTCGCGCCTTCGCGTGAGTCTTCCTTCAATAGTCCACGCGCACGAGATAGAGCCCATCCGCGGGCGCAACGGGCCCGCATGCCGAACGGTCGCGCGCTTCGAGCGCCTCGCGCACATCGACCGGCCGCCACTTGCCCACGCCCACCTGTTTCAGCGTACCGACCATCGAGCGCACCTGATGGTGCAGGAACGACCGCGCCGACGCGTTCACCGTGATCTCCTCGCCATGCCGCGCCACGCGCAACACGTCGAGCGTCTTCACCGGAGACTTCGCCTGACACTCCGCCGCGCGAAACGTCGTGAAGTCGTGATGCCCGACGAGATACTGCGCCGCCGCATGCATCGCCTCCGCGTCGAGGTCGGCTTGCACCTGCCACGCGCGGCCGACGTCGAGCGTCAACGGCGCGCGCCGGTTGACGATACGGTAGAGATAGTGCCGCGCCGTCGCCTGAAACCGCGCGTGAAAGTCGTCGCCCACGACGGCCGCCTCGAGCACCGCAACCGGATGCGGCCGCAAATGCGCGTTCAACGCGTCGCGCATCTTGTCCGGCGCAAGCGCCTTCGCGATGTCCGCATGCGCGACTTGCCCGAACGCATGCACGCCCGCATCCGTCCGCCCCGCCGCCGCAATCGTGACCGCCTCGCCGCTGAGCTTCAGGATCGCCTGCTCGACGCAGGCCTGCACCGACGGCCCGTTGTCCTGCCGCTGCCAGCCGGAGAACGGCGCGCCGTCATACTCGATCGTGAGCTTCCAGCGCGCCATCGCTCAGACCAACACGCCGCCCACAGGCAACGCGAACCCCCGCAGGAATTCGGCGACACCTTGCGCACCGCGGCCCGCCCGCTGCAGCTCTTCGATCGCAACGGCACCTTCGCCACACGCGACGACGAGCGGCGCACCGACGATCGTACCCGGCGCCCCACGTTCGGGCGACAGCGCCACGCGCAGAATCTTCAGCCGCGCCTCGCCCGCCATCGTCCACGCGCCGGGCGAAGGGTTCAGCCCATGAATGTGCCTGAGCACCGCATGCGCCGGCTTCGTCCAATCGATGCGCGCCTCTTCAGGCAGAATCTTCTTCGCATAGGTGACGCCGTCCGTCGGCTGCGCCACCTCGCGCGCTTCGCCCCGCGCCAACCGCTCGAGCGAGCGCACCATCAACGCCGCGCCCTCGCGCGCAAGCACGTCCTGCAAGTCGCCCGTCGTCGTGCGGTCGTCGATGCTCGTGCGAAACGTGTCGAGCACGGGACCGGTGTCGAGCCCCTCCTCCATCCGCATCACCATGACGCCGGTCTCCCCGTCGCCCGCCATGATCGCGCGGTGAATGGGCGCGGCCCCGCGCCAGCGCGGCAGAAGCGAGGCATGCAGATTGAAGCACCCGAGCCGCGGTGCCGCGAGCACCGCCTTCGGCAACAGCAACCCGTAAGCCACGACGACCGCCGCATCGAGCCGCAGCGCCGCGAACGCCGCCTGCTCCTCCGCGCTCTTCAGACTGAGCGGCGTGCGCACGACAAGGCCATGCACCTCCGCCGCCGCGTGCACGGCCGAAGGCTGAAGCTTGTGCCCGCGCCCGGACGGCCGCGGCGGCTGCGAATAAACGGCCGCGATCTCATGCCCCGCGGCGATCAGCGCCTCAAGCGCCGGCACCGCAAACGGCGGCGTTCCCATGAAGGCAAGACGCATGCGGTTCGGCACGCGTCAGCCGACCGTCTCGCGCTTGCGCGACTTCTGGAGCTTCTTCAGCATCATCTCGCGCTTCAGCCGCGACAGATGATCGATGAACAGAACGCCTTCGAGATGATCCATCTCGTGCTGAATGCACACGGCCAGCATGCCGTCGCAATCGATCTCTTGACGTTGCCCGTGATAGTCGAGATACCGCACCCTCACGCGCGCCGGCCGCTCGACCTCGTCATAGAGGTCGGGCACCGAAAGACACCCTTCTTCGCAAACCACGAGATCGTCCGACGCCCACACGATCTCCGGATTCACGAAGTACATCGGATCGGGATCTTTCTCGGCCTTCTTCCTCTCTTTGCCGTCGTCCGCGCCGGAAGCCTCGTCGGCCCCATCCTTCGGCTTGCCGAGATCGATCACGATCACGCGTTTCGCAACGCCGATCTGGATCGCCGCGAGCCCGATGCCCGGCGCGGCGTACATCGTCTCGAGCATGTCGTCCATGAGCAGGCGCAACTCGTCCGTCACCTCCGAAACCGGTTCGGAGACCTGCTTCAACCGCGGATCCGGCGCCACAAGAATAGGTCGCAAAGCCATGGCTGGGAGGTAGGCCAACGGGCCGGAAGCGTCAAGGCGGGCGGTATGGTTAGGTTGTCAAAGCCGAGGGTCGATCGGCTCGCTTTCGAGCGCCAGGACCGCGAACACGCACTCGTGCACCTTTCTGAGCGGCGCCCGCGCGACGAAACGCGTCAGCGCTTCATGCCCCAGCGCAAACTCGCGCAGCGCCAGCGAACGCTTGCCCCCGAGCCCACGCACCTTCAGCCGCGAAAGGTTCTCCGGTGCGTCGTATTCCGGCCCGTAGATGATGCGCAGATACTCCCGCCCCCGAACCTTCAGCGCCGGTTGCAACAACCCCTTCTCGCCGTGCGAAATGAACGAGAGCGGCTTGACGACCATCCCTTCGCTGCCACGCGAGGTTCGCTCTTCCCACCACTGCGCAAGATCGTCCAACGCCGCCTGGTCATCGAGTGACGCTGTCCGCCAATTCGTCGCCTGCAGCAACGGTCCGCCATGCTCCGCGAGCTGCGCCCCGATCCGCATGTGCCACAGATGATCCTTGTCGAAATGCACCGCGCCTTCGCTTGCGAGTAGGTGAAACGGCGCAACACGCAAATCGGACACCGCGTTCACCGGCCACACATAAGGCTGCCACGCCTTCGCATAAGCCTCCGCACGCGCCATCCGATCGGCCGTCCGATCCCGAAGCATCCCGACATCGACACCGCGCGCGGCAGCCCGCACCGCCGCGTCGCGCACAGCCGCAAGCCCGGCAACGGCCGACGCCGCGACCTGCGCGTATTGCCCTTCGATCAGGCTGGACGCTTTCGCCGACCACGGCATGATCTCCGCGTCAAGCAGCATCCAATCTGTACCGATTTCCTCCCAAAGCCCCGCGCGATCCGCCGCGACACGCACGCCGTCCAGGACCGCGTCGCGCGTCGCCGCATCGGCAAAGAACGCGCGGCCCGTCCGCGTCCAAATCGCACCGGCCTCATCGCTCATCACCCCAAAGCGCCGCCGCGCCACCGCCTGGTCGCGGCAGACGGCAAGCAACGCGCGCGAGCCCATGTGCTTCTCTTCGGCGACAATCTGCGTCTGTCCACGTCCCCTGAAGAACGCGAAGGCCTCCTCCGGTCGCTCCAACCACCCGTCGCGCGGCGACGTCTCCACCGGCGACATTGTCGGCGGCAGGTAGATGAGCCACTGCGGCGCGATCGCGAAGCGGCTCATGATCTCAAGCGCGGCCGCCGCGTTCTCCTCCGGTACGACGATCCGCTTCATCAGCGTCGCATCGATCCAACGTCGGCCCGACACGTCGGCATAGTCGAGCATGTCGTCCGCTTCGCTTTGTGCGGTTCGCGCCGATGCCACCGGCAAAAGCGGTTTCAACGGCTCGTAGTAAACCCGCGCCGCCGGCACGCTGACGAGTTCTCGCTCCGGCCACTTCAACGCGGTCAGCTTGCCGCCGAACACGCAGCCCGTGTCGATGCAGATCGTGTTGTTGACCCACTCGGCTTCCGGCATCGGCGTATGCCCATAAACGACGGTCGTAGCGCCACGATACTTCGCCGCCCAATCGAGCCGAACCGGCAGACCGAACTCGTCGATTTCCCCCGTGGACTCGCCATAGAGCGCAAAGTCGCGCACCGTCGGCGATCCGCGCCCGATCATCTCTTCCTTCAAGCCGGCATGCGCAACCGCCAGCCGCCCACCGTCGAGCCAATAGTGGCTGCGCAGAGCGTCGACGAACGCCTTCACCTGCTTGTGAAAGGCCTCGTCCTCCAAATTCATCTGATCGATCGTCTGCTGCAGCCCATGCGTTGGCTTCACGTCGCGCCCTTCAAGCCAGCGCATCAGCTTCTTGTCGTGGTTGCCCTGCACGCACATACCGGTGCCCGCCGCCACCATCGACATCACGATCCTGAGCACATCCGGCGACCGCGGTCCGCGATCGCAAAGATCGCCGACGAACACGACAGTGCGCCCAGGCGGCGCTTCAATGTGAACCGCGCGCCCCTCGCCCCAGGTCACGCGATACTCAAGCTCGGCGAGCAGCAACTCCAACTCGTCCGCGCAGCCGTGCACATCGCCAATGATGTCGAACGGCCCCTTGTCACCACGCCGGTCGGTCCACAGCGGTTTGCGCTCGACCCGCGCCGCGTCGGTCCCTTCGACCGACGACAAGCGCCAAATCTGCCGGAAGCCCTCGCGCTGAAGCCCACCGAGCCCGCGCCGAATCTCGTGGATCATGCGCTGCGGAATCTGCGGTCCGAACTGACGATCCGGCCGCTTCTTGTTGCGCTCCACGCAAACATCGAGCCCTGGATCGATCACGATCGCAACGGGAAGCGCATGCCAACGCCGCGCAACTTCCACCCACTGCTTGCGATCAGCGGAGCGAACGTTCGTCGCATCGATCACCGTCAGCTTGCGGTTCTTGAGCCGCTTCTCCGCGATCGCACGCACGAGATCGAACGCATCGGTGCTCACCGACTGATCGTTCTCGTCGTCGCCGACAAGCCCGCGCGCATAGTCCGAGGAAATGACCTCGGTTTTTAGAAAGTGCTTCGCCGCAAACGTGCTCTTCCCCGACCCCGTCGCGCCGATCAGAACAATCAGAGAGAAGTCCGGCACCTCCAGAAGTTCGTCGCTGGTCCGCTTCATCGCGAAAACACCGCCATCTGCGTCGGCGTCCCGTGCACCGGATGCTCCTCGCCGATCCCCGAATAACTGACCGAGTAACCGTGCCGTTGCGCGATGTCGTCGGCCCAAACCCGAAATTCTGCCCGCGTCCACTCGAAGCGGTGATCGGGATGCCGGAACGCACCCGCCGCCAGCGTTTCGAACAGCACGTTGAACTCGACATTCGGCGTCGTGACGATCACATGCTTCGGCTTTGCCACGCCGAAGACCGCTTTCTCAAGCGCCGGCAGCCGATCCGCATCCAAATGCTCGATCACCTCGACCAGCGACACGGCATCGGCCCCCGCCCAACGGACGTCGCGATAGGTCAAGGCGCCGTGGAGCAACGTCACACGCTCCCGCTTCGGCCCGCCCGCCATGTCGAGCTTCAACCGGTCGCGCGCCATCTCAAGCGCCCGTGAGGACGCATCGACACCGAAGATCTTCTCAAACCGCCGGTCGCGCATGAGCCGGCCAAGCAACCGCCCTTCACCGCAGCCAAGATCGGCCACAACCTTCGCGCCGGACGCTCCCAAAGCCTCGACGACCGCATCGAGCCTTAGATCGTTCAAGCGAACCGGCGCCTCGATCGCCTCCTCCCGAGACTGCCGCACCTCCGGCGCTTCGAGCTCCACCTGGTCCTCGCTCGCCAGCCGTTCCAAGGCCGCCCGCGCAAGCCGCCGCCGCTTCAAATACCGCCGCGCGATCAGCTCCCGCGCCGGATGCGCCGCAAGCCAGGCTCCTGCCTTCGCCAGCAGCTTCTCAACCTCGTCGTCGCCGACCCAATAGTGCTTGTCGTCGTCAAGCACCGGGATCATCACATAGAGGTGCGACAGCGCCTCCGCCACGCGCTGCTCGCTTCGAAGCGTCAGCGAAAGATAGCGCGACGGCCCGTGCGGCCCTTCAATCCGTTCGAACGAAATCGTCCACCCCAGCGGCTCGAACAAGGTTGCGAGCAAGTCCTCACCACCGCGCAACGGCAGCGGACACACCGTCACCGTCAACGGAATCTTCTGCGCAGCGAGTTCGGCCCGCTCCTTCGACACGCCGGTCATCGCCGTTCGAAACGCGCGATTGAGCCCAACGGCCAAGAACGAAGACGCCGCATAAGGCCGGTCGTTCACATACTGATCGAGCAACCCCTCGCCATCGCCTTTTCCGCGCACAAGCCCAACCGGATCGACCTCGAGCGTCAGCACCGCCTCGCAAAACGCGTCGCTGGCAGAGGGATAGAAAACGACCGCCTTTCCGAACCCAAGCTCAACGTCAAACACCCGCTCCGGATGCTTCATCAAAAGGAAGCCCAGATCGGTCGCCGGTCGGTGCGTGGTCGAGATAGAGAGAAACATGGCGCGAGTGATACTGGAGCGGCAGCCCATTGGCCACCGCGCGAATTCTCACATCGCCCGTCTTGCCGCAAACGCTGCCGCCAGCGTCCCCTCGTCGAGGTAGTC
>CAZLRW010000033.1:0-34200 GCA_964561925.1 uncultured Flavobacteriaceae bacterium | reverse complement strand
ATGACCGTCCTCACGCCCCGCGAAATCGTCGCCGAGCTTGACCGATACATCGTCGGTCAGGCAGCCGCCAAGCGCGCCGTCGCGATTGCGCTGCGCAACCGGTGGCGCCGCCAGCAACTGCCGCCCGAATTGCGCGAAGAAGTGCTGCCGAAAAACATCCTGATGATCGGCCCGACCGGCGTCGGCAAAACGGAAATCTCGCGCCGCCTCGCGCGCCTGGCCCAGGCGCCGTTCCTGAAGGTCGAAGCGACGAAGTTCACCGAGGTCGGCTACGTCGGGCGCGACGTCGAACAAATCATCCGCGACCTCGTCGAAATCGGCATCGCAGGCCTGCGCGAGCGCCGGCGCAGCGACGTGGAGGCCCGCGCCCGCAGCGGCGCCGAGGACCGCGTCATCGACGCTCTCGTCGGCACCAGCGCGTCGGAATCGACGCGCGACGCCTTCCGCCGCAAGCTGCGCGACGGCGATCTCAACGACAAGGAAATTGACATCCAGGTCGCCGACTCGGGCGGCATGCCGTCGTTCGACATCCCCGGCATGCCCGGCGCGCAAATCGGCATGATCAATCTGAACGAGATGCTGGGCAAAGCGCTCGGCGGCCGGCAAAAGACGCGCCGCATGAAGGTGGCCGATGCTTACGCCCCGCTCATCGCCGAAGAATCCGACAAGCTGATCGACAACGAAGCGCTGGTACGCGATGCGATCCGCTCCGTCGAAAACGACGGCATCGTGTTCCTGGACGAGATCGACAAGATCTGCGCCCGCGAAGGTCAAGGCCGCGGCGGCGCCGACGTCAGCCGCGAAGGCGTGCAGCGCGATCTCTTGCCGCTGATCGAAGGCACGACGGTTACGACGAAGCATGGGCCTGTGAAGACCGACCACGTGCTCTTCATCGCCTCCGGCGCGTTTCATCTGGCGAAACCCTCGGACCTGCTTCCCGAATTGCAGGGCCGCTTGCCGATCCGCGTTGAACTGCAGGCGCTCACGCGCGACGACTTCCGCCGCATCCTCACCGAAACCGAAGCGAGCCTGATCAAGCAGTACAAAGCGCTGATGCAAACCGAGGGCGTCGCGCTCGATTTCACCGAAGACGGCATCGACGCGATCGCCGACGCCGCCGCCGAGGTTAATGCGACGGTGGAAAACATCGGCGCGCGCAGGTTGCAGACCGTGATGGAACGAGTGCTCGAAGAGGTAAGCTATCACGCGCCGGATTCGACCGGTGCTCGCATCACCGTCGACAAGACATTCGTCACGCGAGAAATCGGTGCTTTGACGAAGAATTCCGACCTCTCGCGCTTCATACTTTAACGCGAGACGCGACTTCTCCACACCCATAAGACGAGTTCAGACGCGCCAAGAATAATGATCCCTAACGCGTTGAGAAGCCTCGCATAGCAAACGATTCCGCGATACGTTAACGGCCTGGGAAGAATGGGTCGGTCGCTCGCAAGGTGCCTTGCGGCGTCGTGTTCAAGTCGGGGTCGCGAGTGTCGAAGCGGAACCTCTTCGTCAGTTTTGCCGAGAGCGACGGCGGTCATTCCTATTTGGCCGCGCGCGCGATGTTGGAACCGGGTGCGATCGCGCATCTGATCTTCCGCACCTCCGTCGCCGACTCGCTCGAGGCGGTCGCGAACGGTCAGGCGAACTACGCGATCGTGCCGGCCTACAACACGATCACGCAATGGGAAGGCGCCACGTTGAAGGCGCTGGCCTCGGGCCAATTCGAAATTCACGGACAGCTCTGCATGCCGACGAGTTACGTGCTCGTCGCGCACAAGGACTACATGAACGAGTTCGTGAACGCGTATCTGAACCTGCGCGAACCGAACGCCCATCCGACGCCGGAAGAAGCGGCGAAGATCTACACGCGCTTCCTGACGCGCATCTATGTCGGCGCCCAGGCCGAGGAACAATATCGCGGCCGTCTCGTGCGCCCCGATCTCGGCCACGCGACGGTCGAACTCTCGCGCAATCCGCTGCGCATCCTTGAAGAGATCACGCGCTCCGAACTGATCAAGGCGATGCAGGCCGCCGCCCCCGCCGCGCGCGCGGGCTATCCGCACTACCCGCAGCAGCCGCTGCCGCAGCACGTTTCGGGCGGCTCGATCAATATCGGCGCCGCACCGGTTCTGTCGCCGACCCTCCAGGCGGCACCCGCCGCAAGCCCGATTATGGACGCGCTGCAGGCACCGGCCGCCCTCGTCGCCGCGGGTCTGCTCGATGCGCCCGGCGATCCCGAAGGCTGGGACCAACCAGGCTCGCTTGGCGAAATCGTGGCCCTGCTGCGCAAGCTGCTGGTTCTGCTCAACGTCTATTCGTTCGGCTCGCCCGACCTGCCGGAGAACAAGACGCAGTACCTGCTCGTCGGCCGCCGCGGCGGTGCCGCCCCCGGTGATGCGATCCGCGCCCCGGCCGCCGCACCGACCCGGATCATGACGCTCGTCCGCCCGACGCTGAAGAAGTCGAGCGCCGATCAATGGATGCGCCCGCGCGAAGCGCTCGCCCGCCGCGCGCGCGATTTGGGCTATGTCTTCGACCGCCCGCCTCTGATGATTTCGCCCGGCAACCAGCGCATCTTTCTGTTCGAAGGCGGCAAGCCGAAAGAGGGCGTGACGCCGACGCCGCTGAACATCGCGCAGCGGATGGGCAATTGGGTCGCCGAAACGGTCGACCCCGAAGGCACGAAGAAGGCGAAGGCCAAGGACAAGACCCTGCGCAAAGCGCTCGAGAAGAAACCCGACGCCAAGCTCAAGGACGACACGCCGCAAAAATTCGACATCACGTTCTTGGGCCAATACCAATCGTGGTGCGTCGACATGGCGCCCGGCGCCAGTTGCTGGTGCTGCGAAGAAGCTCATGCGGAGAAGGCGGACGAAGCCGATCCGCTGGCATGGCTGCTACGCGTGGCACTCGGCGCGTTGGTGGCGGCCGTCGCCTTCGCGCTGATCGTGCTGCCGATCTATTGTTCGATGACCGGCGCCTGCACCTGGTTCGGCACGTCGACGCCGTCCTACCGCACATTGCCGCCGCCCACGCAGAGCCAAGCGCCGCCGCCTTCGGCAACACCGGTCGCACCGCCACCGGCAACGCCCACACCAGCGCCCGTAGATTCCGGTTACCCCGGCTACCCGGGAGCGGGCCAAGTGAAGACGCCCGTGCCCGAACCGAAGGTGGAAACCGCGCCGCCGGCGAAGGTCGAAGCGCCGCGTCCCGTGCAAGCGTTCCATGTCGCCTTCTTCGAAGGCAAAGCGAACCTGTCGCCGGAAGCGATGGGCAAACTCTCCGACGCCGCCGCCCAGGCATTGCAGATGAACAGGAGCGCGACGGTGCGCCTGATGGCGCTCGGGCCGCGCGAGCCGGAGTCGCTCTGGCAACGCCGCATCTACGCGGTCAAGGACGAACTCGTCCGCCTCGGCGTCCCGGCAAGCCGCATCCGTTACGAAGGCCGCGGTCATGGTCCCTACACGGTCACGATCCGCGCCACCCAACCGCCGCCGAGCGCGACCCGCAAACGCGGCGGCGAAGATCTCGACCTCGTCGACGATCCGATGAGTCCCGACTAACCGCGCCGCCGCCTCAGATAGACGTAGAGCGCGCCCGCGCCGCCGTGGCGTTGGTGCGCGCTTTGCACGCCCGCGACCGCCGAGCGCATCTCGGCCTCTTCCAGCCAGCGCGGCACGTTCGCTTTCAGCACACCCGCCTTCGGCCGCTCGGTCAGCGAGAACGATACAGTCTCGCGCAAAGCCGGCGAGCCCTTGCCGGTGACGACGAGCACGCAGCGCCGTCCGCGCTCATGCGCACTCCGCACGAACGCAGCGAGCGCGGCATGCGCGGCGGCCTGCGTCATGCCGTGAAGATCGAGCGTCGCCTCGGGCTCGACCTTGCCGCGCTTCAGACGTTCCGCCGTCGCCCCGTCGAGACCGAAACCGGCGGCGCGACGCGGCTTAGCGGGGGCGGGCGCAACGGAAGGCGAAGAGGATGGCGCACGCGGTGGTGCCGCAGACCGCACCGGCTCGCCCTTCGCTTTCGCAGGCTTCGCACCCTTGCGCAAACGTTTGACGTCGCGCGTCACCTCGCGCCACAGCACGTGCTCCTCGTCGTGAACGTCGCGCTTGCGGCCCAAGGTCAGTTCAAACGCTGCGCAAGCGTCTTCGGCAGCAGCACGAAGAGTTGCCCCTTGTGCGCCATGCGCCCCGCGATCGCTTCGGCACGTCCATCCGCGCCCCAATAAACGTCGCCGCGCACCGGCCCGCGAATGGCACCGCCCGTGTCTTGCGCGATCATGAGCCGGCGAAACGGCGCGTCGGCGTCCTCTTCCCGCTCAGCCGGCGCGTTCGCCTCCACCCACATCGGCGCACCAAGTGCATGGAAGCGGAGATCGACGGCCAGGCTCGCCTCCGCGGTCAGCGGCACGCCTTGCGCCCCCTCCGCACCCAGCGACGGATCGTCGAGCGCCTGCTCCTTGAAGAACACGTACGAAGGATTTTCGTTCATGAGCTGAGGCGCTTCTCTCGGATTGGCTTTCAGCCACGCCCGGATCGTCTGCATCGACAGCGCCTCGCGCGCGATCGCGCCGCGCTCGACCAAGATTTTGCCGACCGCCGCGTAAGCATGCCCGTTCTGCCCGTCATAGGCGACGCGCACGACGCTACTGTCCGCAAAGCGCACACGCCCGGACCCTTGGATGTGGAGGAAGAACGCCGCCGCCGCATCGTCGACCCACGCGATGACTGGTGCGCGCGAACCCAAGCCCGCGGCCTCGATCTCCGCACGCGTCGCGTAGGGCAGCAGACGCCCGCCCTCGACCCGCCCGGCAATCCGCTCGCCTTTGAGCGCCGGCCGGAACGCGCCGAGGTCGACCGACACCAGATCGATCGGTCGTGCATAGAGCGGCGTCGCAAACCGCTCACTGCGCTTGCGGCTGCCGTCGAGTTCCGGTTCGTAGTATCCGGTGAAGAGACCGATAGCCTCACCGCGATTGCTCGCGAGCATCGGCGAGAACCAGGTCTCGAAGAAGCGCCGCGCCGCATCCGCCGACGGCGCGTTGAGCGCGACAGCCGCCTCGCACGCACCGCGCCACGCGCCGACCGTGCCGTACACCTCAGCCCCGCCGAACGCGTCGGCATCGGCGCGCACGCGCACCCGCCCGCATGAGCGCACGAACGCGGTGAACGCGCCGCGCATGTCGGCCTCCGCCCACCCGCTGAGCGCGCCGAAGCCCGCGGGCTTCAGCACGAGTTCGTCTTTCGGTTTGTCGGTAAGCAATCCGCCGGGCGGACGGCACGCCGCCACGAGCAGAATCAGGATGGCTGCGCCAAGCGCTCTCGAAGCACGCATGGCCTCAAGGAATAAGGCTAGGTGGCGGCCGCTGTCGACACCAGCTTCCAGTTCGGATCGCCCGAGCGCGTGTCGCGCGCGAAGGTCCAAACATCGGTGACCTCGCGAACAACGCCGGCCGCACCCTCGATGACGGCGCCCGCCGCATCGCGCGTCGCGCTGATGAGTTCGCTGACGAACCGCACCGTCACCTCGGCAATGCGTCCGCGCAAGCTCGCCTCTTCCAGGTTCGCGTTCTTCAGGCCTACAAACGAGAAGTCGACCTGGTGTCCGGCCTTCTCGCGCTGCGCGATGGCGGCATCAAAGCTGGCATACACGTCTTCCGCGAGCAGCGGCCTCAAGGCCGCGCGGTCGCCTTGTGCAAAGGCACGCGCGATCATCTCATGCGCGACCTTGGCGCCGCGCACGAAGCCGTCCGGATCGAACGACGCGTCGGCTTGGCGGATCGCCTCAACCCCCGTCGCAAGCAGCGTACCCGCTGGAATCTTCATCGCCGGCGCCTCGACCGGGCGCGGCATTTCGCGCGCACGGGGCAGGGGCACGACGTTGTCTTCGTTGGCCTTCACCGCCGGACGGCGGGTCTCGAGGCGCTCGCGCCGCGGATCGAAGGGCGGCTGCTCGTTCCCGGTGCGGCGGCCCAAAACCAGATAGAGCCTGTAGAGCACGAAAGCTGCCAAACCCGCCAAAAGGATGATGTCCACCATGCCGGTCATTGTCCGAATCCGCCGAAGAACACGCGCCCACCCGATGTTTTCACGGCCCACCGCTCGATAAGAAACGCCGTTCGCGAACAAGCCTGCGCTTGGGGATAAAGCCTACAGCGGTAAACCTTTCCG
Source organism: uncultured Flavobacteriaceae bacterium (assembly GCA_964561925.1). GTDB lineage: Bacteria > Pseudomonadota > Alphaproteobacteria > Micropepsales > Micropepsaceae > SZUA-430. The sequence goes on along the minus strand of CAZLRW010000033.1, from coordinate 28,024 downwards.
GTCCATAGCAAGCGGGAGCAGAATCTGAGGCAATCGCTGCACATTTGATGGGCCGAAACCCCTTGGCTTGTGTGTGCGCCCTTCGCCGTGATAGCCACCCGCCCAAGTAAAATTGCGACCGAACGCGCTACTTTCAAGGACATGTCGAAATGAGTGATGCGCCCGTGAACGGCAACGGCGGCGCCGCGGACAATCAATCCGCGACCGCACCCCAAGCCCAGATTCAGGTCTTGGCACAATATGTTAAGGATTTGTCATTCGAGAACCCCGCCGCGCCGATGAGCCTGCAGGGCGCCAAGCCCGCGCTCGAGGTTAGCGTCGACGTCCAGGCCCGCGGCCTCGGCGTCGATCAATACGAAGTCTCGATCCGCGTCCGTGCCGACGCGAAGTCGGCCAACCAGACGATCTTCGTCTGCGAGGTCGTCTATGCCGGCGTCTTCATGCTGAAGAACATCGGCCAGGAGAACATCCAGCCGGTGCTGTTGATCGAGTGTCCGCGTCAGCTGTTCCCGTTCGCCCGCCGCGTGGTCGCCGACACGACGCGCGACGGCGGTTTCCCCCCGTTGATGCTCGACCCGATCGACTTCCTGACGCTCTACCGCGCCCAGCTCGCCCAACAGAAAGCCCAGGCGCCTCAGGCCTCCGCCTGACGCAGCCAAATCGCGTTCGCGCCCAAGGCCGCAATCGCGGCTTCGTGGCGCGCGCGCTCTTCGCCGGTCACGAACGAGGGCAGGGGACGCGGACGCGTTGGGATCGGCGCATGTGCAACCTCGCCGCGCGCCGCTGAAGCCGTCGCTTGAGCGACGAGTTCGAGCCCCGGCTGCCGCCCGCCCGAGAGCTCAAGATAAACCTGCGCCAAGAGCTCCGCGTCGAGCAACGCGCCGTGACCGCTTTCCTTGCGCGCCTCGAGATCGATGCCAAACCGCCGGCACAACGCATCGAGCGAGGCCGGCGCACCGGGAAACCGCCGCCGCGCAATCAGCATCGTATCGGTCGCGCGCGAACCCTCGATGCCGGGCTTCTTCAATCGCCCAAGTTCCGAATTCAAGAACTTGAGATCGAACTCCGCATTGTGGATGACGAGCGGACTGTCGCCGACGAAGCCGAGGAACCCTTCCACGACGTCGGCGAACACGGGCTTGTCGCGCAGGAACTCCGTCGAGAGGTTCGTGATCCGCTGCGCTTCCTCCGGCACGTCGCGTTCCGGGTTGATGTAGACGTGGTAGCGCCCGCCCGTCGGCGTCCGGTTCTTGAGCTCCAGACAGCCGATCTCGATCACGCGATGGCCCTGTGAAGGTTCGAGCCCCGTCGTCTCGGTATCGAGAACAATTTCACGCATGATTCGCCGTCCAGATCGCGCCGCGACGATGCTTCAGCGCATCGATGATCGCAACGACCTGGGCTTCGGCCTGTGCAAGTCCTTTCGACGTATCAACAACAAAATCGGCGCGCGCACGCTTGTCTGCGTCCGGCATTTGCTTGGCGAGAATGGCGTCGAGTTTTTCGGCCGTCATGCCGGGCCGCCTCATCACGCGTTCGCGCTGCACGTCCGCCGGCGCGGACACGACGACGACGACATCGACGCGCGCGCGCCCGCCGGTCTCAAAGAGCAGCGGAATGTCCAGCACGACCATCGGCGCGCCGGCCGCAGCCGCCCGGTCCAGAAACCCGCGCTGCGCGAGCGCGACCAGCGGATGCACGATCGCCTCCAGCCTGCGCAACGCTTCCGGCTTGCCCACGACCTCGCGCGACAGACGTTCGCGATCGATGCGCCCGTCGACGACGACGCCGGGAAACGCCGCGCCGACCGGCTCGACCGCCGCCCCGCCCAAATCGTAGAGCGCATGCACCGTCGCATCGCTGTCGCACACGGGCACGCCGTGGCGCGCGAACATCTTCGCAGTTTCGCTTTTGCCCATGCCGATCGATCCGGTCAGCCCGACAAGCAGCATCACGCCCCCATCTGCGCCAGAAGATGCGCCCGAAGCGCCGGCGTAACCTTCGGCGTCACGCCGAACCAAGCGGCAAACCCCGGCACAGCCTGATGCAGCAGCATACCCAGCCCGTCGATCGCCTTGAGACCGCGCGAGCGCGCCGCCCTGAGCAGACCGGTCTCGAGCGGCCGATAGACGATGTCGCAGACAGCGGCATCATTCGACAGCGGTGCGAGGTCGATGGCGAGCGGCGGCTGCCCCGTCATGCCGAGACTTGTCGTATTGACGACGATCTGCGCCCGCGCGAGCGTATATGACAAAGCATCCCACGGCTGGGCCTTTACCTGCGCCCCGAACGCCGCACCAAGCGCCACGGCCTTATCGGATGTTCGGTTCACGATCACCACGTCGCTGGCCCCAAGTCCCAGCAGCGCCGCCACGACGGCCCGCGCCGCACCGCCAGCGCCAAGCACGACAGCCGGACCGTCAAGCGAAGCAATCCCGTTGTCGCCCAACAACGCGATGAACCCGCTCACATCCGTATTGCGGCCGAGCGCACGCCCATGCTCGAACACGATCGTGTTGACCGCACCCGTCATCCGCGCCGCATCGTCATGGCTCTCCGTCAATGCAAACGCCGCTTCCTTGTGCGGCAGCGTGACGTTCAACCCACGAAAGCCGAGTTTCGGCAGCAACGTCAGTGCCGCTCCAAAGTCCTCGGACTTGACCGCAAGCGGCACATACGCCGCATCGAGCTTGTGCTCGGCGATCCAAAATCCGTGCAACGCAGGCGAAAGCGAATGTGCCACCGGCCATCCGACGACGCCCGCAAGTTTCGCATGACCGGAGATCATGCCCTCACCATGCCATGCGTTCGCAGGAAGTCGAGCAAGGGCAACAGCGGCAGCCCCAAGATCGTGAACGTGTCGCCGTCGATGCGCGAGAACAGCTGAATCCCGAGGCCTTCCACATGATACGCACCGACACTTCCCAAGATATCCGCACCCGCTTGTGCAAGATAAGCGTCCAAAAACGCGTCAGAAAGCGCGCGCATGGTCAGCCGCGCTTCCTGAACGTCGCGCCAGACGATCGCGCCGTCGCACGCCACGCAAACCGCGGATGACAGCACATGCGTCTTGCCGGAAAGCTGCAGCAACTGCGCCCGCGCCGCAGCCACCGTTTCAGGTTTGCTGAAGAACCGGCCGTTGCAGGTCAACACTTGATCGGCACCGATCACAAACGCGCCAGCACGCCGTCCGCTCACTTTAAGTGCTTTCAGTTCGGCGAGCAGATCTGCGGCATCGCGCCCGCGCGCCTTCGCTGCCGCCAGGGACTCGAGCACGGCCGTTTCGTCCACAGCCGCAGCTTCGGTCGAGAATGCAACACCCGCCGCACGAAGCAAACGCTGGCGCGTCGAACTACTTGACGCGAGGATCAGCTCACTCATGTACCGCTTGGCGCGCGCGGCTGTGCAGCGCCAGCACCGCCGCCGCCGTCTCCTCGATCGAGCGCCGCGTCACGTCGATCACCGGCCACCCCTTCTCCGCGAACAATCGCCGCGCGAACGCAACCTCCGACCGCACCGAATCGAGATCGATATACTCCGTTTCCGTCTCTTCGTTCAGCGACAGCAATCTGTTCCTGCGGATCTGGATCAGCCGTTCGGGGCTAGCAAGCAACCCCACGACCAGTGGTCGCTTCACATGATCGAGTTCCGCCGGCAAGGCGATGCCCAACACGATCGGAATATTCGCCGCCTTCACACCGCGGTTGGCAAGATAGATGCACGTCGGCGTCTTCGACGTTCGGCTGACGCCGACAAGGATCACGTCCGCCAAATCGAGTGTCGCCGCACTTTGACCGTCGTCGTGCGCCATCGTGTAGTTCAACGCATCGATCCGAGCAAAATAGCGCGAATCCAACTCATGCTGTGCGCCGGGACGATGGCTCACCTCTGCGCCGAGATAATTTCCGAGGAGCGACATCACAGGCGCCAGCACAGCAAACGACGGCTGCCCCAACTCGCGGCACCGCATCTCAAGCGCCGCACGAAGCTCTTCGTTCACCATCGTATGAAGCACGATCCCGGGCGAGGCTTCGATTTCCGCAAGCGCCCGCTCGAGTTGCTTGCGATTGCGCACCAGCGGATACACATGCTCGATCGGACGCCCCATATCGAATTGCGCACACGCGGCTTTGCCGACCGCGTTCAACGTTTCGCCCGTCGAATCCGAAACCAGATGCAGATGGAAATAGATCGCAAGACTGCGCGGTGTATCCATCGAAACCCTGGGGACGGCGTTGTGAAAGACGCACCCGATAAGACCGGGGACAAAACGGGGATGCAAGGGCCGCCGAACGCTCCCGAGCCTCACCCCGTGCTTTCACCGTTGCTCGTCCACCGCACACAACGTCTCTTGTTGATTTTTCCCGAGCTTTGAACAACCGAACACAATCGAACGCTCATCCCCACAACCAGAGAATTCGAAACCCGAGGATTCCAGGCCCCAAACGTTGCTATCCCCACATGTGGATGCCTCCGCTGCCTGGGTACCACTCTGGGGACCGCCAAGACCCTTGCACTCTATCCAGGTCCTCCACACCCCCAACATCTTCCTTCAATCTTCTAAGTATCTATAAAGGAATTGATATTTGGGCTTGGAACCTCGTGACCGATAAACCGATCTTGCGCGTGCTGAAGGGCGAGGCCGTCGAACCTCATCCCGTTTGGCTGATGCGCCAAGCGGGCCGCTACCTCCCCGAATATCGGGAAGTTCGAGCCAAAGCAGGCGACTTTCTTTCGCTCTGCCTGAATCCGGCACTGGCAGCGGAGGTCACATTGCAGCCGATCCACCGCTTCGGTTTCGACGCTGCAATCCTGTTTGCCGACATTCTGTTGATCCCCCATGCTCTCGGCCAACGTGTGTGGTTCGCCGAAGGCGAAGGTCCGAAACTCGATCCCGTCGACGCAATCACCCTAAAGCGCCTCAAGCCGGATCAAGCCCGGTCTGCGCTGGCACCCGTGTTCGAGACGATCAAACGCGTTCGTGCGGAACTGCCCCCCCAGACGGCAATGATCGGATTTGCAGGCGCCCCCTGGACGGTCGCGACCTACATGATCGCAGGCGGAAGTTCGGACGACAGCGCTCCTGCCCGCTTCTTCGCCTGCCGCAACCCGCAAGCCTTCGCGGATCTGCTCGACATCCTGTCCGAAGCAACGGCGGACTATCTGATCGCCCAAGCGGATGCAGGCGCCGAAGTCCTCCAGCTCTTCGAAAGTTGGTCGGGCACGATTCCGGCGGACAGCGTGACCCGCTTCTCGATCGAACCGCTTCGCCGCATCGTGGACCGCGTCCGCCGGCATGCGCCGAGGATTCCGATCATTGTCTTTCCCCGCGCAGCCGGCACAAACCTCGCGCTCTACGCCGGCGTTGGAGGCAATGCGATATCGATCGACACGACGACAAGCCTGACCACGGCCCGCACGCTGTTCGAACCGAACGTCGCGCTCCAGGGCAATCTCGATCCGATCGCGTTGGCCGCGGGCGGCGAGGCCATGCGGACATCCGTTGCAAACATCCTTCGGACGACGGCCGGCACGCCGCATATCTTCAACCTCGGCCACGGCATCCGTCCCGATACGCCGCCTGAACACGTGGCTGAGTTGCTGCGCCTCATCCGGAACCGCGCCGCATGAGAGTTGCCGTCATCCTGTTCAATCTCGGCGGGCCTTCGTCGCCGGCGGCGGTCGAGCCGTTCCTGTTCAACCTGTTCAACGACGCTGCGATCATTCGCGTGCCCCAGCCCTTCCGGTGGTTGCTCGCAAAACTGATCTCCAAACGGCGTGCGCCGGTCGCGCGTGAGATTTACGCGAAGATCGGCGGCTCCTCGCCAATCCTCGGACAAACCTACAATCAAGCCTCGGCGCTCAAGACCGCGCTGACCCAAGCCGGCACGACGTTCGAAACCTTCGTCGCGATGCGCTACACCGCCCCGCGCGCCTCGGACGTCGCCGAACAGGTCCGCCGCTTCCGCCCGAACAAACTCGTGCTGCTGCCGCTCTATCCGCAATTCTCGACGACCACGTCACGGTCGTCCTTCAGGGAATGGCGTCAGTGGGCCAAGTCCGCCGAGATCGAAGCCCCGGTCGCCACCGTCTGCTGCTATCCGACGAACCAAGGCTTCGTCACCGCGCAAACGGCACTGATCGAAGAAACGCTGAAGTCGCTCCCGCCGAAGGTCAGGTTCCGTCTGCTGTTCTCCGCCCACGGTCTGCCGGAGCGCGTCGTCGCCGGCGGCGATCCGTATCAGGCGCAAGTCGAGCAGACGGCGAAGGCGCTCGTCGGCGCGCTGAACCGTCAGGACCTGGACTGGCGCGTCTGTTACCAAAGCCGCGTCGGTCCGCTGAAGTGGATCGGCCCGTCGACCGACGATGAAATCAAACGGGCGGGGGCCGAGGGCTTGGCCGTCGTCGTCGCGCCGATCGCCTTCGTCTCGGAGCATTCCGAAACGCTGGTCGAACTCGACATGGAATACGCGCACCTGGCCGCCGAAAGCGGCGTGCCCCACTATCTGCGCGCGCCGACGGTGGGCACGCATCCCGCATTCATCGCAGGCCTTGCCGATCTGGTGCGCGAGGCGATGGCCGCGAACGACACTCGGCCCGGCGGCGGCACACGCGTGTGCCCTGCTGTCTGCCGCGAATGTCCGTTGGACCGGAAGATCGCATGAGCGAAACCTTCGACGCGCTCTATCCTTGGGCGAAGGCGTTTCACATCATCGCCGTCATCGCCTGGATGGCGGGCATGCTCTATCTGCCCCGCCTGTTCGTCTACCATTGCGAAACCAAGCCCGGCACCGCCGAGTACGAACGCTTCAAGCTGATGGAGCGCAAGCTCATGCGCGTCATCATCAACCCGTCGATGATCGCGACCTGGCTCTTGGGCCTCGCTCTCGCCTTCGGCCTCGGCGTCTGGTCGGAAGGCTGGTTCCACCTGAAATTCGCGTTGGTCGTCCTGTTGTCGGGTCTGCACGGCATGCTGTCGCGCTGGCGGCGCGATTTCGAGCACGCCCGCAACACGAAGACCCAGCGCTTCTATCGGATCGTGAACGAGGTACCGGCGGTTCTGATGATCGGCATCGTCATCCTGGTTGTCGTCAAGCCCTTCTAAAATCTGCCGGTTGCGGCTGATTTCCCGCAAATTCTCGGGAATTCGAATACCCCCTTCAAACTTTCATCCGGGTACGCTACATACTGATTTGTCCTCACGACACGTCCGGAAACGCCTGTCAGCGAAGCCGCCGTCATCGCGCTGTTGCGCCCGACGGATAAGGCTTTCGACAGGCGAGGCTCTAAGCCGACGCTGAAACGTTCCGAACGACACCCTCCTCCCTTCGACGGCGGCGGCTCGACGAGCCAACGCAAGCCTTCCGCCCCGAATCCCAGTCCGTATCGACCAGAGAGTAATTCCCAATGTCGCTTCAAGACGTGATGAAGCTCCAAGACCTGAAGACGAAGTCCCCGGCCGCCCTGCTCGAGTTTGCCGAGGAGCTGAAAATCGAAAACGCGAGCGCGATGCGCAAACAGGACATGATGTTTGCGATCCTGAAGTCGCTCGCCGAGCAAGAAGTTGAGATCACCGGCTCGGGCGTCGTCGAGGTTCTGCCCGACGGCTTCGGTTTCCTGCGCGCACCGGAATCGAACTATCTGCCGGGCCCCGACGACATCTATGTCTCGCCTTCGCAGATTCGCCGCTTTGCGCTGCGCACCGGCGACACCGTCGACGGACCGATCCGCGGACCGAAGGACGGCGAGCGCTACTTCGCGCTGCTCAAGGTCAACACGATCAATTTCGAAGACCCGGAAAAGCAGAAGCACAAAGTCCATTTCGACAATTTGACGCCGCTCTATCCCGACGAACGCCTCAAGATGGAGATCGCCGACCCCACGATCAAAGATCGCTCGGCCCGGGTGATCGACATCGTGGCCCCGCTCGGCAAGGGCCAGCGCGCGCTGATCGTCGCCCCGCCCCGCACCGGCAAGACCGTGCTGCTCCAAAACATCGCGAAGTCGGTCGCGGCGAACCACCCGGAATGCTTCCTGATCGTTCTTCTGATCGACGAGCGTCCGGAAGAAGTCACCGACATGCAGCGCACCGTGAAGGGCGAGGTGATTTCCTCGACGTTCGACGAACCGGCCTCGCGCCACGTCCAAGTCGCCGAGATGGTGATCGAAAAGGCCAAGCGCCTCGTCGAACACAAGCGCGACGTCGTGATCTTGCTGGACTCGATCACGCGCCTCGGCCGCGCCTACAACACCGTCGTCCCCTCCTCGGGCAAGGTCTTGACCGGCGGCGTCGACGCGAACGCGTTGCAGCGCCCGAAGCGCTTCTTCGGTGCGGCGCGTAACATCGAAGAGGGCGGCTCGCTCACCATCATTTCGACCGCGCTGATCGACACCGGCAGCCGCATGGACGAAGTCATCTTCGAAGAGTTCAAGGGCACCGGCAACTCGGAAATCGTGCTCGACCGCAAGGTCGCCGACAAGCGCGTCTTCCCGTCGATGGACATCCTGAAGTCCGGCACGCGTAAGGAGGAACTGCTCGTCGAGAAGCAGGTGCTGCAGAAGATGTACGTTCTCCGCCGCATCTTGAACCCGATGGGCGCGACCGACTCGATCGAATTCCTGCTCGACAAGCTCAAGAGCACGAAGACGAACGGCGAATTCTTCGACGCAATGAACACCTAAAGGCAAACGGATTGGGCGCGTTCGGCACGTATGTCTGCCCGACTCTGAACGCGCCCGGACTCGTTCTCGAACCGCTGGCGGCCGCGCACGCCGGTGAACTCTTCCCCCATCTTCAAGACCCGGCGCTCTACACCTACATCCCGCACGACCCGCCGCCCTCGCTTGAGGCGCTGCGCGCGCGTTACGCGCGGCTCGAAAACCGCCGTTCGCCCGACGGTAAGGAACTGTGGTTGAACTGGGTCGCCCGCCGCGACGGGGCAGCGATCGGCAACGTGCAGGCGACCTGCCGCTCGGACGATGTCGCCTACGTCGCCTACAACGTCTTCGTCCCGTTTCAACGCCAGGGACTGGCGGCAAAGGCGGTCACCGCCATGTTGGATCATCTACACGCCTCCGCCGGCATGACGATGGCGAAGGCTCTCGTCGACACGCGCAACACGGCCTCGCTCCGTCTGCTCGAACGCCTGGGCTTCTCGCGCGTGCGCCTGATCGAGAACGCCGACCACTTCAAAGGCGCGCGGAGCGATGAGTACGAGTTCGCGCGCGAACTTAGGGCCCAGCCATGAAGCTGACGACGACGACGATCAACGTGCCGACCAAAGGCCCCGGCCTCATCGACATCACCGCGCCGCTCAGAGGCTGGCTCGCAACACAAAGACCGGCGGACGGCCAGCTCACGCTTTTCATCCGCCACACCTCTGCCTCCTTGGTGATCCAAGAAAACGCCGATCCCGACGTTTTGGCCGATCTTGAAACTTTCATGCGCAAGCTCGCACCATGGGAAGGCCGATACCGCCACCGCACCGAGGGGCCGGACGACATGCCCGCCCACATCCGCGCGGCCTTGACCCAGACCTCGCTCACGATCCCTGTGATCAAGGGCGCGCCCGCTCTGGGAACCTGGCAGGGTGTCTACCTCTGGGAGCACCGCGCCGAAGCCCAAAACCGTCATGTGATCGTGCAACTTTTGACCACGTGACGCGCGTGCCTGCCGCCGCTAAATTCTGCTCCGGTTTGGGGACTGTCGGAGAATGGGAATGCGCAACTTTTTGTGTCTCTTGCTCACCGCCGCGGCGCTGGCCGCCCCCATCCCTGCCCACGCCGAAGGCAACACGCTGAGCCCCGAACGCCAGGCCTACCTCGAAGGCGTGTGGAGCGGCATCTCGACCGAACTCAGCGCCGACAAGCTCTGCTCCACACAGGCTCCGCCCGCGAGCGCCGTCACGCTTTCGATCGAGTTCCTTCGCTCGGGCGGCGTGGCCTTTGCCGACGACGGCACCGAGACCGCCTCGCGCGGCCGCATCGTCGAGGCCGGCGAAACAGAAGGTGTCGTCTCGCTGACGTTCGCGAACGAAGTCTGGCGCTTCCGTCCCGACGGCCCGAAGGTGATGTACCGCGTACGCTCGTCGGCGTCGCTCGGCGGCGCCGTCGACACGATGGTCTTCAAGCGCTGCCAGAAGGCGGCCGACCGCGCCGCGATCGAGCTCGACGACGATGCATTGAAAATGCTCGCAGCCGACCTGCCGGGCGATGAGGCATTCTTCATGGACGAGCGCATCGCCGGCAAAACCGGCGACCGCTGCGCCGTGGAGGAAACGCAGTATCTGTTCTTCGTCCTGATCGGTCCGACCGAGTTCCGCTTGAGCCGCTGGAACAGCTTCGCGCTCGCCGACAAACTTGCGGCCAAGCAGCAGGCGAAACTGCCGCCGCTGGATCCGGTCTCGAACTGGCGCATCGAAAGCGCCCGCAGCGAGGGCGGCAAATACGTCTTCCGCATGCAGGATTACGACGACGCAAAAGCCGCGCCGGAGACGATCCACGTTCAGCCGAAACCCGACGGCTCGATCGCAATCCCCGAATGGCGGCGCACGTATGTGCGCTGCAAGGGCTTCCAATCCCGGAGTTGACGGCATGACACGCAAGTTCGCCTTGGCCGCGCTCGCAGCTCTCGCAACGGTGTCTTGCGCCCAGGCCGAGCCCGACGCGCGCACCATCGACAGCACCGCCGGCAAGCTCGCCGTCGAAGAAAAAGCGGCGGGCCTCGATCACCCGTGGGGCTTGGCGTTCCTGCCCGACGGCAGGCTCCTCGTGACCGAGCGCGCCGGACGTCTGCGTATCCTTGGAACCGACGGCAAGCTCTCGGGTCCCGTTCTGGGCGTGCCGCAAGTCCGGGCGCGCGGGCAGGGCGGCCTGCTCGACGTCGCGCTTGATCCGGATTTCAAGACGAACCGCACGATCTTTCTGTCGTATTCCGAGCCCGGCGGCGGCGGCTCGTCGACGGCGGTGGCGCGCGCGACGCTGGACGAACAGTCGCTGGCGAACGTGAAGGTCGTTTTCAGCCAAGAACCCAAAGTCGACAGCGGCCACCACTTTGGCGCGCGCGTCGTCTTCGCCCGCGACGGCCGCATGTTCGTGACCACCGGCGATCGCGGCCGGATGGATCCCGCGCAAGATCTCGCGAACACGATCGGCAAAGTGCTCCGCCTGAATCGCGATGGATCGGTCCCGCCGGACAACCCGTTCGTCAACAACGCTGCTGCCAGCCCGGCGATCTGGTCGTACGGCCATCGTAACATTCAGGGTGCCGCGATCGATCCCGTGACGGGATCTCTTTGGACGATCGAATTCGGTCCCGCCGGCGGCGACGAATTGAACCGCCCGGAGCCGGGCAAGAACTACGGCTGGCCGCTGGTCAGCTGGGGCAACCACTATTCCGGCAAAGACATTCCCGACCCACCGACGCGCCCCGACCTCGCCGACGCGGTGAAGTACTGGAACCCGACGATCGCGCCCTCGGGCATGATCTTCTACACGGGCGCGATGTTCCCGCAGTGGAAGAACAACATCCTGATTGCGGGCCTCGGCACGCTCGGGCTCGTCCGCCTCGAGATCAAGGATGGCAAGGTCGTGAACGAGGAGCGCATCGAACTCGGCCACCGCATCCGCGACGTCGAACAAGCGCCCGACGGCTCGATCTACGTCGCGACCGACGACGCCGACGGCCGCCTCTGGCGTTTGTCGAAGTAGTAACTCACCGCGCCGTCATTCCGCCGTCGACGACAAGCTCCGACCCCGTCATGAACGCGGCGTCGTCGGACGCCAGGAACACGACCGCGTTCGCGATGTCGGCGGCCTCGCCGAACCGCCCGAGGGGGTGCAGCGCGATTGCGTTGGCGCGCACTTCGTTCGCGCTGCCGCCGCCGACCGCTTCGAAGTCGCCGAGCAGCTTCTGCGCCATCTTCGTGTCGATGATGCCGGGATGGATCGAGTTCACGCGGATCTTCAAACCCAGCTGCGCGCACTCCAATGCGGCGCCCTTCGTCATCAACCGCACCGCACCCTTTGACGCGTTGTACGGCACCGCGAACGCCGCGCCCGTCAGCCCCGCGACGGATGAGAGATTGACGATCGCCCCGCCGCCGGCCCATTGGCCGCCGCGTTTGCCGATCGCGGGCAGCGCCGTCTTCATCCCCAAGAACACGCCCTCGACATTGATCGCCTGCATGTGGCGGAACTCCTCGATCGTCGTCGCCATCATCGGCTTCATGTCGAAGATGCCCGCGTTGTTGAGCAGAATGTCGAGCCCGCCGAACCGCCGCTCGGCCTCCGCCACCGCGGCCTGCCACTGCGCCTCCTCGCGCACGTCGTGGTGCATGTAGCCGGCGCGCCCGCTCTTGGAGGCAATAGCGGCCGCCGTCGCCTCGCCGTCCGCGTCCAGCACATCCGTGATTAGAACGGCCGCACCTTCGGCCGCCAAAGCCGCCGCCGATGCCGCCCCGATCCCCCGCGCCCCGCCCGTCACCAGTGCGACGCGTCCTTGAAGTTTCCCGGCCATATTTCGAACCTCCGCGTGTTTCACAGCACTGTTTCCGCCTTTGCCCGTCGGGTCAACGACCGCGATTTGACGAGCGCCCGCTCTCAGGTCACGCTCCGCCCAATGTGAAATTGGAGCGACCACACCAATGGACGAAGAATCTCACGACCGCGCGAAATACCACGCGATGATCGACGGCACGGCCGACGATTGGCAGATCATCGTCAAGGCCGCGGCGCCGTTTCAGAAGGACCTGCCGAACCGCATCGTCGCCCACCTGAATCTGCTCAAGGGCGACTGCGGCGGCTATCCCGTCGACCGCCTCGAACATTCGCTTCAGACCGCGACGCGCGCCCACCAGGCGGGCGAGGACGAGGAGTACGTCGTCTGTGCACTGCTTCACGACATCGGCGATACGTTGGGTCCGGCGAACCACGCCGACATCGCCGCGGCGATCGTCAAGCCCTACGTCTCGGAAAAGAACCACTGGATCGTCGAGAAACACGCGATCTTCCAGGGCTACTATTTCTTCCATTTCTTGGGGCTCGACCGGAACAAGCGCGACGAATATCGCGGCCACCCCCACTTCGAACCTTGCGCTCAGTTCTGTCATCTCTACGACCAGAATTCGTTCGACCCCGCGTTCAAGTCGATGCCGCTCGACGCCTTCGTACCGATGATCCACCGCACGTTCGCAAAGCCGAAGAACTCGATCTATCTGCGCAAGGACAAGGTGCCGACCGCGGCCGAGTAACGGCGATGGGCGTCGTCCTTCTCGTCTTCGACATTGCGACGGTCGCGCTGACGTTTCTAGCGGCCTATCTGTGGTTCAACGCCAGCCACACCCGCCATCGCCGCATCTCGCGCGGTGAGACGCTGGACGCCGCGGACTTGAATCGCATCATCGTCGAACTCAACCGTTCGCAGATCGCGAATGAGCGGGCGGCTCTGGCGACCGGCGCGGCGGGTGCTGCCCTTGCTCTGCGCATGCTCTTCGACCTGGTGCTCGGCTAACTCCGAACCGAGATCGCGGCCCGCTAGAAATGTCTGAAGACCAGCACCGCGAAGAAGGCCATTCCCGCGGCACTGGCGAGAAAGGCCCAAGACACGACGGGGGCGACCCACTCGTAGCCGTAGAGATGAAGCGGAAAGGCAAAGACCATGGCGATCATTCCGCCGGCCGCGCACCCCAGGTGCCAACCGGCGAGCTTGTCGACCGCCATCCGGGGCACGGCTCGGTAGACGAGCGCATAGAGCGCGCATGAGACCCAGCCCAACAGGTTCACATGCACGTGTGCCGGCCGCAGCGCATGGTCCTCGCTGACGCCCATGTAGATTCCCATGCCGACGCCGATCGCCGCGAACACCACCGAAAGCCGCATGAAGCGTCGGCCGACGGCGGCGGCGGTCAGCTCGCGAAGGTCGGTCACGGCGAAGGCGCTTGCGGTGCCTTGCATCGCGGTCAACCGGCCATAGCCGCGGACCAGGGCGCGGCGGCGGCGAGGTACGCCGCGACGGCGAGCGCAGCCAGAAACCGCGCGTTGATGTGGGTGAACGAGGATCCGAAAGGCGCTGAGAGCTCGCCGAGTCCTGCAAGCGTCAATCCCATGAGGGCGGGCGTCATGTGTTTCTCCACGGTGGCGTTCGCGCCGCCAGGTTGCGGCAGCGAACGGATTCATGTAGTCAGGTTATATGTCCAATATGGACAGAAAGACTGACGATGAAAAGTGATGGCCGACACACCACCCCGCCTGTCGGCCCGTCGTTTGGCTCACTCTTTCGTGAGCCCTATCAGACCTACCTGCATTGGCTTTACGGCAGGCTGAAGCAAGAGGGTTTTTCCGACGTGCGCGTCACGCACAGCACGGTGCTCCGCCGCATCACGCTGGAGGGCGTCCGCGTCACGGACCTCGCCGAGCGGGCGGGCATGACGAAACAGAGCATGGCCTATCTCGTCGATGACCTCGCCGGTTTGGGCTACGTCACCACGGCGCCGGATCCGACCGACGGCCGCGCCAAGCTCGTGGTGCCGACGAAGAAGGGAGCGAGCTTGCTCGAAGCGGCGCGCCGCCTCGGCGACCTCTACGAACGGCACGTCGCGACCTTGCTGGGTGCTGCGGACGCAAAGAAGCTGCGAAGCTTGCTCGAGACGCTGAACGCGAAGCTCGCCGCCGCCCCGCCGCCTTAGCCGGGAATGAGCACCAGCGACCCCGTCGTCTGCCGGCTTTCGAGGGCGCGGTGCGCGTCGGCGGCTTGGGCAAGCGCAAACCGTTTCGGCTCGCTCTTATGGATCACACCCTTGGCGACGAGGTCGAAGAGTTCGCCCGCCGCAACGTCGAGTTCGTCCGGCGTCGTCACGTAATTCGCAAGCGTCGGCCGCGTGAAGAACAGCGATCCCTTCTGCGCCAAGAGCCCCGGTTCGAACGGCGGCACCGGCCCGCTCGCATTGCCGAACGAAACGAAGAGGCCCAGCGGCGAAAGCGAGTCGAGCGTCGCAAGGAACGTGTCGCGCCCGATCGAGTCGTAGGCGACCGGCACGCCCTTGCCGCCGGTGATCTCGCGCACGCGCGTCGCGATGTTTTCACGGCTGGAGACGATCACGTGGTGACAGCCGAGGCGCTTCACGAGATCGACCTTGGAGTCGTTTCCGACGGTGCCGATGACGGTCGCCCCCAGATGCCGCGCCCACTGCAGGGCGATTTGGCCGACGCCGCCCGCCGCCGCATGAAACAGAATGGTCTCGCCCGCGCTCACCTTATGCGTGCGCCGCAGCAGGTAGTGCGCAGTCAGGCCTTTGAGCAGAAGGCTGGCTGCGATCTCGTCGCTGACACTGGCAGGGATCTTCACCGCGCGGTTCGCAGCGACGTTGTGGCCTTCGCTGTAAGCACCGATCGGGCCCGACGCGTAAGCGATCCGGTCGCCCGCCTTGAAGCGAGTGACGCCCGCTCCGACGCTCTCCACGACGCCGGCAGCCTCAAGCCCGAGACCGGAGGGCAGAGGCAATTTGTAGAGGCCGGTTCGATGGTAGATGTCGATGAAGTTGACGCCGATCGCCGTGTGCTTGACGCGCACCTCGCCTTCGCCCGGCGGTTTTAATTCCACATCCTGAAACGACAAAACTTCGGCGCCGCCGGTTTTCTCGATTCGAATCGCGCGCGTCATGCAAACCTCGAAACGGTGTGTGAAACAAATAAGAAGCGCAGCGTCTCGATTCAGTTCGCCCGCGATTGCGTCGGGATGGCCCCCGGCGGCAACACCCGCGTCTTGAGCTGCAGCTCGAGCTGGTTCGGGTCGGTCACAGGGGGCGAGCAGGTCTGTCCGGCGCAGAGATAGACCGTGACCTTGTTGTCGACTTGGCCTTTGCCGTTCGCCGGATGCGCCGCGTGCAGGCTTTCGCCCGGCGCCACGATGCTCACGATCTTGTTCGGCAGGCTCATGCGGCGGAACACGTCGCGGAAAGCGGCGACGGCGGGATCGTTCCGCTGCCCCACGATCACGACGTTGAGCGCCCGCAGGATCAAATCGAATCCGTTGAGGTAGGTCGCAGCGGAAATCAGCTGCCGCCGCGCGTCCTCCGCGAAGGCCTGCGTCAGCACGCTGAAACGCTCGGCCAGCGTCGTCTCGCCTGTGATCGCGTTCAGCCGCGCCAGCACGTGCATCATCGTGCCGTTGACCGACGGCGTCGCCGCGTCCATGACCGTCCGTACACGAACGATCAGCGGATCGGCGTCCGATGGCGTCAGCGCATACCCGCCGATGTCCATGCGCCAGAACTTCGCGTTCAGCGTATTGGTCCAGCGGGTCGCCTTGTCGAGATAGGGCTGGTGACCCGTGATCTCGTAGAGCGTCAGCGCCGCGCGCGCCATGTTCGCGTAGTCCTCGGCAAGACCTGCAACGCCCGTCTGCCCGTTGCGCCAAGAATGGGCGAG
This sequence comes from uncultured Flavobacteriaceae bacterium, assembly GCA_964561925.1. Taxonomy (GTDB): domain Bacteria; phylum Pseudomonadota; class Alphaproteobacteria; order Micropepsales; family Micropepsaceae; genus SZUA-430. The sequence continues at coordinate 11,599 of CAZLRW010000033.1, read as the reverse complement.
CGTGTCGGTGCCGTCCGCGCCCGTCTTGCCCATCGTATCGGCGACGAACCAGAACGCCTTCACCGCGGCCGCCTGCCAGTCGACGCGGTTGAGCGCGTCGGAGGCCTGCGCCAGCGCGTGGATCATGAGACCGTTCCAATCGGCCAGCACCTTGTCGTCGCGCCCGGGCTTCACGCGCTTGGCGCGCTCGAGGAACAGCTTCTCGCGCAGCGCGTTCAGCTTGCCTTCCTGCACCGCGGGCAGCTGCATCGGCACGCGCAGCCGGTGCAGGATCGACCGGCCTTCCCAATTGCCCTCGGGCCTGACGTCGTAGACTTGGCGGAACAGCTCAGCATCTTTGCCGAGGATCTTGTCGATCTCGCCGCTCGTCCAGACGTAGAACTTGCCTTCCTCGCCTTCCGAGTCCGCATCGATCGACGAGGCGAACGCGCCGCCTTCGACCGTCATCTCGCGCAGCGCCCAGCCGACGGTCTCTTCGATCCGCGAGCGGTAGAGCGGATTGCGCTTCTGCAGCCAGACGAGCGACAGGATGTCGATCATCTGCGCGTTGTCGTAGAGCATTTTCTCGAAGTGCGGCACGAGCCAGACATTGTCGATCGAGTAGCGCGCGAAGCCGCCGCCGAGATGATCGTAGATGCCGCCCTGGCACATGTTCGTCAGCGTGAGATCGACGGCGTTCTCGTACTGCATCATGCTCGTGTTCAGGAACCCGCGCCACATGAGCTCGATCGCCGGCGCGTTCGGAAACTTCGGCGCGCCGAAGAGCCCGCCGTGAAAGACGTCGAACTGCTGACACACGCGCCGCATCGCGGCCTCGAGCGTCCCCGGGTCGAGCTGCTGCCCCGGCCGGTTCGACTCGTAGACCTGGGTCAGCCCCGTGCGCAGCGTCTCTTTGTTCTTCAGCACCTGCTCGTTGTTCTCGCGATAAAGTCGCGACACCTCGCGCAGCACGTCCGCGAACGCCGGCTTCCCGAACTTGGGCTCGGGCGGGAAATAGGTCCCGCCCCAGAACGGCTCGCCCTGCGGGGTCAGGAACACGGTCAAGGGCCAGCCCCCTTGCTCGCCCATCATGTTGACGGCCGCCTGATAGAGCGCGTCGAGATCGGGTCGCTCCTCGCGGTCGACCTTGATGTTGACGAAGAGGTCGTTCATCACCGCCGCCGTCGCCTCGTTCTCGAAGCTCTCGTGCGCCATCACGTGGCACCAATGGCAGGCCGCATAGCCGACCGACAGCAAGATGGGCTTGTTCGCCGCCTGCGCCTCGCCGAGCGCGGCCGGGCCCCACTCGCGCCAATGCACGGGGTTGTTCTTGTGCTGAAGCAGATACGGGCTCGTCGATTGGGCGAGCAGATTCATGGGTGAGGGCGCTCCCTATGGCGCGTAGGCGAGTTGCGAAAAGCGTGTGCTGCGTCCGGCCGCGGCCCGCGCTAAGGTCGATGCGCCATCGTCAGTGCAACATCAACGGGAAGGCCGAACGTTCGAGCGATGAAAATCACAATTGAAGTCGATTGTACACCCGCCGAAGCCCGGGCTTTCATGGGCCTGCCGGACGTCGAACCTTTGCAGGCCGAAGTCATGGGCGAGATCCAGCGCCGCGCCATGCAGGCGCTCGCCATGACCGACCCGCAGCAGCTCTTGAAGAACTGGGTCCCTTGGAGCGCGCAGGGTATGGAGGCGTTTCAAACCCTCATGCGCGCCGCGGCCGGTGGCGGCAGCACGCGCGCCTCGACGCGCGAAGAGGAGCCGCCCCGCCCGAAGAGTCGCGGCTGACGACCGCATGGAGCGCCGGCCGACGATTTTCGCCCTTGCCTCAGCGAAGGGCCGTGCCGGCATTGCCGTCTTCCGCATCTCTGGTCCCGATGCCGGCACGGCGCTCGACGCCCTGACGCAGGCGTCGCGGCCGCGCGCACGCGAAGCCGTGCTGCGCGAAATCCGCTTGGCTGACGGCAGCACAATCGACCGCGGTCTCGTGCTGTGGTTCGAAGGCCCCGCGAGCTTCACCGGCGAGGACGTCGTCGAGCTTCATCTGCACGGCGGCCCGGCGGTGATCGCAGCAACGATCGGTCGCCTAAGCGAACTGCCGCGCTTGCGTCCCGCCGATGCCGGTGAGTTCACCCGCCGCGCCTTCGCGAACGGCAAGCTCGACCTCACGGAAGCGGAGGGTCTCGCCGACCTCATCGCCGCCGAAACGGAACAGCAGCGCCGCCTGGCGCTGCGCCAGCATGCCGGCGAACTGAAGGCGCTCTACGACGGCTGGCGCCAGGACCTCGTCCGTGCGCTCGCCCATCTGGAGGCGGCGATCGACTTCGCCGACGAGGAGCTCCCGCCCGAACTTGGCGAGGGCGCCGCCGCCCGTGCCGCAGCGCTGGCCGGCGAGATCGCGCGCCACCTCGCTGACGGCCGCCGCGGCGAGATCGTGCGCGACGGCTTCACTGTTGTGATCTTGGGCGCCCCGAACGTCGGCAAGTCGTCGCTCTTGAACGCGCTCGTCCGGCGCGATGCGGCCATCGTCTCGGCGATCCCCGGCACGACGCGCGATGCGATCGAAGTCGACCTCGACCTCGGCGGCTATGCCGTGACGCTGATCGACACCGCGGGTCTGCGCGAGACGGCCGATGCGATCGAGACCGAAGGCATCCGGCGCGCCCGGCAAAAGGCGCGCCAAGCGGACCTCCGCATCGGTGTCGTCGACGCGATTTCTGTGGATGATTCACGTGTGACGTCGGAATTGTCGGGACAGGATGCCGTGCTCCTGAACAAGAGCGATCTCGCGCCTCGGCAAACTGTCCCCGCTTTCACCGCAGGCGACGGTTCGCCGCTCGAAGTGCTGCCCGTGTCGGCGCTGACGGGCGAGGGGATCGAGCACCTTCTGCGCTGGCTCGAGGCGAAGGTCGTGGCCCGCGCCGGCGGCGGCGAAGCGATGCCGATGACGCGTGCCCGTCACCGCGAGGCGCTCGAAGACGCGCGCGCCGCTCTCGAACGCGCGCCCGCGGCCTTGGCCGTCGGCAGCATCGACCTCGCCGCCGAGGACCTTCGCCTCGCCGCCCGCGCGCTCGGCCGCATCACCGGCCGCGTCGACGTTGAGGACTTGCTGGACATGATCTTTCGCGAGTTCTGCATCGGCAAATAGCGGCGAGCGCAACGCGGCGAGTCGTTAAGACTCACATGAAACCGTCCGCCTACGGAGTTTTGACTCGTCGCCCCCGCTCATGTATCGCGACCGCGATGGACACCACCTTCGACGTGATCGTGATCGGCGGCGGCCACGCGGGATGCGAGGCGGCGGCCGCGGCCGCGCGCATGGGCGCCAAGACCGCCCTGATCACCCACCGCATCGAGACGATCGGCGAGATGTCCTGCAACCCGGCCTTCGGTGGTCTGGGCAAGGGCCACCTGGTCCGCGAGATCGACGCGCTTGACGGCGTGATGGGCCGTATCGCCGACAAGGCCGGCATTCAGTTCCGCGTGCTCAATCGCTCGAAGGGTCCGGCCGTCCGTGGTCCCCGCGCCCAGGCCGACCGTAAGCTCTACCGCCGCCACATGCAGGCCGAGCTGACGCACACCCCGAACCTGACCCTGATCGCGGCCGAGGCCGACGACCTGGTGCTTGAGGGCGGGCGAGCAGCCGGCGTGCTGACGAAGGACGGCCGCCGCTTCGCAGCCGGCGCAATCGTGCTGACGACGGGTACGTTCCTGCGTGGCCTGATCCACATGGGCGAGCGCAAGATCCCCGCGGGCCGCGTTGGCGAAGCCCCAGCAATGGGCCTTTCAAAGACGCTCGAAGCAGTTGGCCTCGCGCTCGGCCGCTTGAAGACCGGAACCCCGCCCCGGCTCGACGGCAAGACGATCGACTGGGCCACGCTCGAGATGCAGCCGGGCGACGATCCGCCGGTCCCGTTCTCGTTCCTGACCGCCCGCATCGAGAACCGGCAAGTTCGTTGCGGCATCACGAAGACGACGCCGGCGACGCACGCGATCATCAAAGCGAACCTGCATCGCGCGCCGATGTACTCCGGCCAAATCGAAAGCACCGGCCCGCGCTACTGCCCGTCGATCGAGGACAAGGTCGTGCGCTTCGCCGCGCGCGACAATCATCAGATTTTTTTAGAACCCGAAGGTCTCGACGACGACACCGTCTATCCGAACGGCATCTCGACCTCTCTGCCCGAAGCGGTACAGCGCGACCTGCTTGCGACGATTCCGGGCCTGGAGCAGGTGCACATGGTGCGCCCCGGCTACGCGATCGAGTACGACTACGTCGATCCGCGCGAACTCGAAGCCACGCTCGAAGTGAAGAAGCTGCCGCGTCTGTTCCTGGCCGGTCAGATCAACGGCACGACCGGCTATGAGGAGGCGGGCGCCCAAGGCCTCGTCGCCGGACTGAATGCCGCGCTCAAAGCCGGGGGTGGGCAGGGCGCCGTCTTCGATCGCGCATCGAGCTATCTCGGCGTCATGATCGACGACCTGGTGACCAGGGGCGTCAGCGAGCCCTATCGCATGTTCACCTCGCGCGCCGAGTATCGGCTGACGCTGCGCGCCGACAACGCCGACCAGCGCCTGACGCCAGTGGGCCTCGCCCTCGGCTGCGTGGGCGCCGGACGTCGCGCTCATTTCGACGCGAAGATGGCAGCGCTCACCACTACACGCGGCCGACTCGAGTCCTTGACCGTGACCCCGGCCGCCGCTCGGCGCATGGGCATCCAACTGAACCAAGACGGCCAGCGCCGATCGGCATTCGAACTCCTGGCCCACCCGCAGGCCGGCCTCGCCGCTCTGAAGCGCCTATGGCCGGAGGTCCAGGAGCTCCACCCGGCGACGCTGGAGCAACTCGAAGCCGACGCGCTCTATGCCGGTTACCTCGACCGTCAGGCGGCCGACATCGCCGCATTCCGTCGGGACGAATCGCTGCTGCTGCCGACGGACCTCGACTATGCAGAGGTGCCGGGCTTGTCGACCGAGATCGTCCAACGCCTTACCCGAGTCCGCCCGACCACCCTAGGTCAGGCCGGTCGGATTGAAGGCGTGACCCCTGCCGCGGTGACGGCGCTGATTCTCAAACTCAAGTCGCGGGAGCGCCAGGTCGCGTGACCGGCCACAGCGAATCAACTTCTGCGTATGGGCCACTTGACTTTGCGCGCGACTCGGGAGTCGCACGTGAAACACTGCTTCGATGTTCCACATTAGTTAATCTCCTGATCGACTGGAATCAGCGACTGAACCTGGTCGCCCCGTCCACAATCCCGGACGTTTGGCAGCGCCACATGTGGGACAGCGCCCAGCTCGTCCCCCTCATCCCTCCCCAAACCGGCACCATCATCGACCTCGGCAGCGGCGCCGGCTTTCCCGGTATGGTTCTGGCCATCGTGCTTCAGGGGCCAACCGTCCACCTCATCGAATCGATCGGAAAGAAGTGCCGCTTCCTCGAGGAAGCCGCTCGTGCGACAGGGGCCCCCGTCAAGGTCCACAACGCGCGGGCGGAGGACGTAAGGGGCCTCAAAGCCGACGTGGTTACGGCACGCGCCGTGGCGCCGCTGGAGCGCCTGTTCCCGCTTGCCCAACCCTTCTTCAAACCGGGCACGATCGGCCTCTTCCTCAAGGGGAGATCGCTCAACGACGAATTGACCCGTGCAACCAAATCCTGGACACTTGATTCCACATTGATCCCGAGCCGTTCCGACCCCTCGGGCATGATATTGCGAGTGACAGGATTGACCCCTTGGCGCAGCCCGAAACCGTTTTAGAAGCGCGCCGCGGCCGCGCGGACAAAACGCGAGTTATCGTCATTGCAAATCAGAAGGGTGGCGTCGGCAAGACAACGACGGCGATCAATCTGGGCACGGCGCTGGCGGCGGTCGGCAAGGCCATTCTCGTCGTCGACGTCGACCCTCAGGGCAACGCTTCCACTGGCCTCGGCATCTCGAAGCATCAGCGCGGCGTCTCGATCTACGAAGTCTTGATCGGCCACGCCCCGCTGCACGAAGCGATCGTCCCGACTCAGATCCCGGGTCTGCACGTCATCCCCGCCACGTCCGAACTCGCCGGTGCCGAGATGGAACTCGTCGGCGTGCCCCGCCGCTCGTTCCGCCTGCGCGACGCGCTCGACGCCTACATGCACAGGCTTGCCGAGCCGGTGGAACGTTCCGATTCGACGGCGGTTTCGACCGATGTGAATACATTCACACATTATGATTATATTCTTATCGACTGTCCGCCGTCGCTGAACTTGCTCACGATCAATGCGATGACCGCCGCGCACGGTCTCTTGGTCCCGCTGCAGTGCGAGTTCTTCGCGCTCGAAGGCTTGAGTCAGCTTCTGCGCACGATCGACCTGGTCCGCGGCAGCCTGAATCCGGCGCTGGAGATCCAGGGTGTTGTTCTCACAATGTTCGACAAGCGCAACAATCTGTCCGAGCAGGTGGCGACCGACGTCCGCCAGCACCTTGGAGAAAAAGTATACCAAACGATAATACCTCGCAACGTACGCATCTCCGAAGCGCCGTCGCATGGTTTGCCCGCTTTGCTCTACGACCTGAAGAGCGCGGGCAGCCAGGCTTACATCAAGCTCGCCGGCGAACTCATCCAACGCGAAAAGTCCCGTAAGGCAGCATGACACCCGTTAAGAAATTCGCAGGATTGGGTCGCGGCCTCTCGGCACTGCTGGGCGAGGTCGAGAGCGAAGTCCTCGCCGCGAGCGCCAATCCGAACCTGCAGCCCCCGCCGGGCCAGTCGCCGGCTCCTGGTGCGCCCGCGGAGGCGCGCGCCCCGCGCGTGCTGCCGATCGCGCTCCTGAAGCCGAACCCGTTCCAGCCGCGCGAACACTTCGACCCCGAGGCGCTCGAAGAGCTCGCAAACTCGATCCGCGACAAAGGGATCCTGCAGCCGATCCTCGTCCGCCCCACGCCGGGGCAACCTGACGAATACCAGATCATCGCCGGCGAACGCCGCTGGCGTGCCGCGCAGAAGGCGCGCCTGCACGAAGTGCCGGTCGTCATCAAAGCGCTGACCGATGCCGAGGCGCTTGAAGTCGCGCTCATCGAAAACATCCAGCGCGCCGACCTGAACCCGATCGAAGAAGCACGCGGCTATCGCCAACTGATCGAGAAGTTCGACTACACGCAGGAGGCCTTGGGCCAAACGATAGGCCGCAGCCGCAGCCACATCGCCAACACGATCCGCCTGCTCCAACTGCCGCAGACCGTTCAGGACTACATCTACTCCGGCAAGCTTTCGGCCGGCCACGCCCGCACGCTCGTCGGCCATTCCGACCCCGAAGGCATGGCGAAGGAGTTGATCGAGGGCCGCCTCAACGTGCGCGAGGCGGAGGAGAAAAGCCGCAAGGTCAAAGGCAAGAAGAAGCGCCCGCACGGCAAGGACGCCGACACCCGCGCGCTCGAACAAAGCCTCGCCAACCAACTCGGCCTCAACGTCAACATCGCCCACAAAGGCGACAAGGGCGGCGAACTCAAGATCGCTTACAAGACGCTCGAACAACTCGACGACATCTGCCGCAAACTCGGCGCGGCCAGTTGAGGGGCGTCACCGCCGCTTCGACATAGCCACATCGATCAGCGCCTGCTGCGCGATCGGCGCCTCCGGCAGCCCCGTCATCCGCGTCTGCGCCTCCGCCTCGGCGAGCACCGTCATCGCCCGCGCAAGGCGCGCGTGATCCCACCCGGCAAGCTGCGCCTGCAGCCGCTGCTCGTAATAGCTGGAGCGTCCCCACGACGGCCCGCCGCCGCCCTCGGCCGCCGCGCCCAGCCGCTGGAACAATCTGAGCGCCGCGCCCACGACGCCCGTCCAGGACACACCCGACTCGACCGCTTTCCCGATCAACCGGTCGAGCAGCTTCACGTCGCCCGCGACCACCGCATCCGCGATCTCGTCGGCTTCGACCGCGCCGCTGTCGCCGATCAGCGCCACGGCTTCCGCACGCGTCAGCGACCCGCCAGTCCCAGGCCCCAGATAGGCCGCAAGCTTGTCGAGCTCGTTCCGCAGCAGCCGCCGGTCGCCGGTCAACGCCTCGGTCAGATAAGCGAGCGCATCGGCCTCGGCCTTCCAACCGGTCGCGTCCAAGGTCTCGCGGATCAGTCGCGCCATGTCCTCGGCCCGGTCGTCGTAACATTCGAACGCGCCGGCGGTCTTCGCGCCTTCGAACACTTTGCGCAGAGACGACGCCTTCGTCAGTTCCCCGGCCTCCACGACGACGAACGCGTCGCCCAAGGGATCGGCGAGAAAGCTCTCGAACAAATCGGCAAGCCCGTCCGTCGCGTCGCGCACGCGCACCACGCGCCGCCCGCCGAACATCGAGATAGCGCCCGCTTCGTCGCCGAGCCGCGCCGGGTCCTTACGCAACACGTCGGCCCCGAGATCGGCGACGCGAAACGCATCGCTCATATCCGGGACGACCGCTTTCGCAAGTCTATCCGCCCGCTCGCGCACGAGCCCGTTGTTGGGTCCGAACACGAGCGCCGCGATCCACCCCTTCGGCGGCGCCGCGGAAAGCTTATCGGCTTCGTTGGAGGAAACGCGCACGTCCTGCGAAGATTACGTCTTCGTCCCGAACCGGTTCTCGAAATAAAGACCGAGCCTAAGGCGGATGTCCTCGCCGACCTCGCGCGCCGCACGCTCTTGCGCGTCGCGCTCGGCCGACTGGGTCGCGAACTGCGAATCGACGACGTTGTACGCGGCGATCGCACGCGTCGTGCCTTTGTCCAAAACCTCGCCCGAGACCGAGTCGCGCAACTCGTACTTCGCCGTCAGCGAGTAGTTGTAGCGCGTGATCTGCGTGTTCTCTTGAATGGCGAGGCCTTCCTTCACGTCCTCGAGCTTGATCGTGAGCCGATAGCCCGCAGCCGAAGGCGTGCCCGCGGGCGTCAACGCATCCATCAGCTGGTTGCGCAGATGCACGCCTTGGCGTCCGGGAATCGGCTCGACGAACACCTGACTGAAATAGCTGCTCATGCCTTCGGGCGTCGTGCCCGTTGCGTAAAGCGGCTTGAACCCGCACCCGCCGAGCGCCAGCGCCGCGACGACGCCAAGGACCAGGCCGAAAACTCTCATCATCGCCGTTTCTCCGCTCGACTCAGACGACCACGTTGGCGATCCGGTTCGGCACGATAATGACCTTTTTGACCGGTTTCCCGTCAATGGCCTTCACCACCGTTTCGACCGCCAGCACGGCGGCTTCGACCGCCTTCGCGTCCGAATCCTTCGCGAATTGCATTTCGCCGCGCCATTTACCGTTCACCTGAATCGCAATGGTCACAGTGTCCTGGCGCGTGAGCGCGGGGTCCGCCTTCGGCCAGGGCGTGTGAACGACCATGGTTGTGCCGCCCAGCACCTGCCAGCACTCCTCCGCCAAATGCGGCACCATCGGGTTCATCAGAACAACGAGCGTTTCCAACGCCTCGCGCAACGCCCACTGATCGGCCTCATTTTTCGGCTTGAAGTCCGACAGCGCGTTCACGAACTCGTACATGCGCGCGACCGATGTATTGAACCGGAACCGCTCCAACCCTTCCGACACCGCGACGATCGTGCGGTGCGTCAGCTGCCGGACCGCCATCGCCTCAGGCCCAAACCCGTCGGGCGCGACCGACCCGAACCCGGGCAGATGCGGCGCCGCCTCGTTGACCATGCGCCACACGCGCTGCACGAAGCGCCACGCGCCTTCGATCCCGCCCTCGCTCCACTCCGAGTCGCGCTCAGGCGGCGAGTCCGACATCATGAACCAGCGTGCCGCATCGACGCCGTACGTGTCCGCGACCGCTTCCGGCGGCACCACGTTCTTCTTCGACTTCGACATCTTCTCGACGGCGCCGATCGTGACCTTGTGATTGGTGCCGCGCTTGACCGCGATGCCGTCACGCTCCTCGACCTCTTCCGGGAACAGAAACTTGCCGTCCGGATCCTTGAACGTCTTGTGCGTGATCATGCCCTGCGTGAACAGCCTGAGGAACGGCTCGCTCACCCCCGCATAACCCGAAGCTTTCATCGCCCGCGTGAAGAAGCGCGAGTAGAGCAGGTGCAGGATCGCATGCTCGATACCGCCGATATATTGATCGACGGGCATCCAATAATCGACAGCTTCCCGGTTCGTCGGCCCCGTCGCCGTGTTGTCGCAAAACCGCGCGAAGTACCACGACGAGTCCACGAACGTGTCCATCGTATCGGTGTCGCGCCGCGCAGCCTTCCCGCACTTCGGGCAGCTCACGTTCTTCCAGGTCGGATGCCGCTCCAACGGACTGCCCGGCTGATCGAGCGCGGGGTCCTCGGGCAGCGTCACCGGCAGGTCCTTGTCCGGCACCGGCACCACGCCGCACGCCGCGCAATGGATCATCGGAATCGGGCAACCCCAAAACCGCTGCCGGCTCACCCCCCAATCGCGCAAACGATAGGTGATCGTGCCCTTGCCCGCGCTCAGCGACTCCAGCTTTTTGATCACCGCCCGCTTCGCGTCCGGCACGCTCATGCCGTCCATGAAACCGGAATTGGCGAGCTTGCCGTCGCCGACATAGGCCTCAGTGCCGACGACGAACGCCTTTGGATCTTGACCCTCCGGGATCACGACCGGGATGACGGGCAGCTTGTACTTGCGCGCAAAGTCGAGGTCGCGCTGATCGTGCGCCGGGCACCCGAAAATGGCGCCGAGCCCGTATTCCATCAGCACGAAGTTGGCGACATAGACGGGCACCGTCGCGCCCTCGACGAAGGGATGCTTCGCTTTGATCCCCGTGTCGAAGCCCATCTTCTCCGCGGTCTCGATCGCAGCTTCCGTCGTGCCGATGCGCTTGCACTCGGCAATGAAATCGGCGAGCGCCTTGTTCTTGAGCGCCAAGTCCTGCGCGATCGGATGATCCGTCGAGATCGCGCAAAAACTTGCGCCGAACAACGTGTCCGGCCGCGTCGTAAAGACCTCCAACGTCGGATGTTTCGGATCGCTCAGCTTGAACGTGACGCGCGCGCCCTCGGACCGTCCGATCCAGTTGCGCTGCATCAGCCGGACCTTGTCCGGCCAGTGCTCCAACCCGTCGATGGCGGTCAGCAGTTCCTCCGCCATATCCGAGATCTTGAAGAACCACTGCGTCAGCTTGCGCTGCTCGACGAGCGCGCCGGAACGCCAGCCGCGCCCCTCGATCACCTGCTCGTTCGCGAGCACCGTGTGATCGACAGGGTCCCAATTGACGTTCGATTCCTTCCGCGCCACGAAGCCCCGGGCATAGAAGTCCAAGAACATCTTCTGCTGATGCTTGTAGTAGGCAGGATCGCAGGTCGCGAACTCGCGGCTCCAATCGATCGAAAGGCCCAAGAGTTTCAGCTGCGCCTTCATCGTCTCGATATTGGCGTAGGTCCATTTGCCCGGATGAACCTTTTGCTCCATCGCGGCGTTTTCGGCGGGCAGGCCGAACGCGTCCCAGCCCATCGGATGCAGCACGTTGAACCCCATCGCCCGCTTGAAGCGCGCGACGACGTCGCCCATCACATAATTGCGGCCGTGCCCGATGTGAATCTTCCCCGACGGATAGGGAAACATCTCGAGCACGTAGTATTTCGGTTTCGTCCGGTCGACCTTGGCGCGAAACACTTGGGCGTCGTCCCA
>CAZLRW010000032.1:0-34370 GCA_964561925.1 uncultured Flavobacteriaceae bacterium | reverse complement strand
GCGGCGTACCAGCGGTTCTTCAGCGGCGTGTTCGCACAGGTCGCGAGTTCCTCGGGGCTGGTCGCGCCCCACCGCCGCTCTATGCAGTCGTAGGGGTCGAACGAAAGAAGGAACAAGCGTTCCACGAGTTGCGGATAGCGCAGCGTCACGCGTTGGCCGGCGGAGTTCGTGTACGTCACGGTGCAAACGTCGGTTTGGTATTGGTAGGCTTGTTGCAGGTCGGCCCGCAGATTGAGACCGTCGTACGAAATGCGCTCGTCGCGGTTGAGCCACATCTTGATCAACCGTTCGACGTCGTTGCGGAAGGCGGCAAACGCCGTCTTGAGGCGCGCATCGCGCGAGGGCGTGGAGTAGATTTCCCACTCCATCTGATCGGTGCCGTAAATGTTGGGCGGCAGCCGCTCGGGATGCGGCTTGCGGTCGATCCCGGCTTCGATCGCAAGTTCGACGAAGCGCTGACGGTCGTAAAGGTCGTTGCACAGCGTCTTGATCGTGGCCTTAAGTTCGGCAACCGGATTGAACGTGAGTTTGCCGCCCGCCATCGCGATGCGGACATATTCGTAATAGCCGACTTCGAGGCCGTTGTAGGCGAACTTCGCGTGACGCCAGTCGCGTGCCGGGTCGGGGTCGACGTTGCCGAAGAACTGTTCGGTCGAATAGTCGGCGATCTGGTTGTTCTTGGCGATCGTAACGCGCCCGCGCTCGAGGCGGATCGGGCGGAAGTTCTTGAAGCCCGCGCCCATCGCCGGCAAGTCGCGGCCGAACTGCGCCCCGTAGACGCTGCGCGTCAGCGTGAAGTCGGGGTGCGAGTCCATGTAATAGACGCGCCCGTCCGCGCCCACTTTGTACACGATGGCGACGTGGCCGTTGACGTCGTAGATCGCTGTGCCCGGACGGATCGAGCCCGGTTGAATCTTCATGGGATAGAGATCGGAGAGCGGGTTCTCGTCGATGTCAGGACCGATGCGGTAGCTCGCCGACGAGACCGCGCCGCGAATGTGGTAGATGACGGAGCGCCCGTTCTCGCCGCCGGTGATGTGGCGGCGGCCGGCGACGCGGTTGCCCTTCGACGAGAAGCGAATGTCGCCGCCGCCGCGCGCGTAGACGCCCGTCACGTAGGTGAACGGCAGACCGTTCTTCCAGGCGTAGTAGGCGCGCAGCATGTAGACGAGGTCGGCGCAGTCTGCGTTGAAGTCGATGCCGCGGCCGTCGGTGCCGAAATACGGATTGGCGCTCGAGTTGATGCAATCGTCGGGCGTGAGGCAGCCGCTTTCGCCGATGCGCTGGATGAACGCGGAATAGCCGCGCTCGTCCTCCTCGCTCCACTCGGCTTTGGTCACGCGCCAAGTTTGGCTGGCCCAAGCAGGGGCTGCCGCGGCAAAGGCCAACAGCACAACGAACAAACGAAGAACCATTCACCCCTCGGGACCCACCGGCGCTCGCTTCATTAGAACATTTGAGAGGGCGGTTTCGTGTCAAGATCGCGCAAAACTTGTCGCCCTTGCATCCGTGCAACGGTGGCGCAAAGGCCCCACAGGGTAAATGGTGACACGAAGACGGGCGACCAGTAAGGTCACCTCGCCCAGGTTAAGGGAGGAAACCTAAGACGGTCGCGGTCCCGAACCCGGCCGATTGGGCCTTTGGGCGAAGCGAGGCGCGTTCATTCGCAGCCTCGCTTTTCGTTTCTACCAACGGATGCCCGACGGGATCGGAAAGTCGTCAAGCGAAACGAGCTGGAACTCGATCACCGAAAACAGGCACGCCCAAACGACGAGCGCGATGAAGAACGCCCAGATCGCCTTCTTGCCAAGGTGCGGCGCCGTCGGCGCGGAGGGTTCGGTGCCAGGCACCACGTGACCGTCTTCGAGCTGTGAGCGGACGCCCACCGGCAGAAGCGCGAAGAACGCGAGCCACCACGCGATCGTGATCACCATCAGCGAGCCCGCGATTCCCATCGGCGTCAGACCTGTTCGAGTTCGATCAGCGTGCCGTTGAAATCCTTGGGATGCATGAAGATTACGGGCTTTCCGTGCGCGCCGATCTTCGGCATGCCGTCGCCGGTGATCGTGGCGCCCTTGGCCAGCATCCGGTCGCGCGCGGCCATGATGTCTTCGACCTCGTAGCAGACGTGGTGGATGCCGCCGGCGGGATGCTTCTGAAGGAACTTCGCGATCGGCGAGTTCGCACCCAAGGGTTCGAGGAGTTCGATCTTCGTGTTGGCGAGTTCGACGAAGACCGTGGTGACGCCGTGATCGGGTTGCGGCACCGGATCGGACACCTTCGCGCCCATATCGAACCTCAGACGGTAGACGGCGGCGGCCGCCTTGATGTCTGGCACCGCGATCGCCACGTGGTTCAGCCGTCCGAGCATCGTTAAGACCCTTTGTTGCAATAGCGAGATCGCAAAGACTTAGGGGCGTTTGCCCTGCCCGGCAAGCTGTCTATCGCGCCGCGGGCCGTGTTAGGCAGGCGGCCGAAGCGAAACTCCGGGGCTCGATGTTCGTTCTCTCACTCGCCGGCATTCTGGCCGTCAACCTCGTTCCGCTGGCGGGCGTGCTTTGGTTCGGCTGGAGCGTGTTCGAGGTTCTCTTTCTCTATTGGTTCGAGAACGTCGCGATCGGGGTTGCGCATGCGGCGCGCCTGGCGATCAGCACACAGACGAACAAGGTTGCCGACGGCTGGAGCACGACCTCGTTCTTCGCCATGCACTACGGCATCTTCACGTTCGTGCACGGCGTGTTCGTCGTTGCGTTTTTTGGCGTGGTGGCGGGCGGCTTGCTTGAACTCGAAGCGGGTTTTCTGGGCCCGGTGGTCGCGATCGTGGCGTGGCAGGCGGTGGCGCTGCTGATCGACGTTGCGCTGACGGGCCGGTTCAAGGACCGTCTGCCGGACGCGATGATGTTCGAGCCCTACCCCCGCGTTTTTGCACTGCACATTGCGGTGCTTGCCGGCGGCTGGCTCATCGGGGAGATCGGCTCACCCGTTTGGGCGCTCGCCATTCTGGTCGCGGTCAAAACACTGTTCGATCTGGGCGTCGCGGCTTTCACATTGCCCAAGGGCGCTGCCTCGCCCGCAGTTTTCGGCGCGTTAAGGAAGCCGCGGGACTGAACGCAACACCGCGGGCCTGTTTGACGCCGCCAGCTTGTGAAACGCGGGGCTGCATGGTCTTGTTCGCGCTCGTTTTGCGTTCGTCCGTGGAGCCCGCCTTATGGTCCTCAGCATAATCTTCGCCGCCGGTATCCTGATTACGGTCCTGACGGCGATCCCCGTCATTTGGCAGCTCACGACGCACCCTAAGGGTCTCTTCATCCTGTTCTTCGCCGAAATGTGGGAGCGCTTCTCCTACTACGGCATGCGCGGGTTGCTGATCTTCTTCATGACGCAGCACTTCCTGTTCGACGACACGTTCGCGCAAGGGCAATACGGCGCCTACACGTCGCTCGTTTACCTCATGCCGCTGATCGGTGGGTTCTTGGCCGACCGCTATATCGGCACCCGCAAGGCGATCGCGTTCGGCGCGCTGCTGCTGGTCGCGGGCCACTTCACGATGGGCATCGAAGGGCCCGACGCGCAGCAGGTGCTGAAATACGAAGGGCGCGAATACGCGTTCTCTGTCGAAGGGCGTATGGAGAACCGCCAAGCCCGTATCGTCGTCGACGGACAGAAATACGAATTTGGCGCGAGCGCAGACGGCGGGTTCGAAATCAAAGGCCTTCCGGAAGGTTCGGCACTGCCGGCCGTGTTGGCCAAAGGCTCCTACGACACGGAGGTCAAACCGGCCGACAGGATTTACACCGACATCTTCTTCCTGGCGCTCGCGCTCATCATCATGGGCGTCGGCTTCCTCAAGGCGAACATCTCGACGATCGTCGGCCAGCTCTACGAAAAGAACGATCCGCGGCGCGATCCGGGGTTCACGCTCTACTACTACGGCATCAATCTAGGGGCGTTCTGGGCGGCGATCGCCTGCGGCTGGTTGGGCACGAATATCGGCTGGTGGGCGGGCTTCGGCGCGGCGGGCGTCGGCATGGCGCTAGGTTTCATCGTCTTCGTGCTCGGCAAGCCGCTGCTGCAAGGCAAAGGCGAGCCGGAGAACCCCGAGCTGATCAAGCAGCCGGTGCTGGGCCCGATCAATCTCGAGTGGTTCATCTATCTCTGCGGCATCATCGGCGTCGGCGTGATTTGGCTCATCGTGCAACAGCACGACTGGGTCGGCTACGCCCTCGGTGCGGGCTCTATCGTCGTGCTGCTCTATCTCGTGTTCTTCATGTTCACGCAGTGCACGTTCGTCGAGGCGCAGCGCATCATCCTGGCGCTGATCCTGATTGCAGCCTCGGTCGTGTTCTGGACGCTGTTCGAACAGGCGGGGTCGTCGCTAAACCAGTTCGCGGAGCGCAACACGTTGCTGCCGTCGGGCACGATGGCGGTGCAGGAGGGCGTCTCGGTCGACTACTCGCTGACCGCGGCACAGACGCAGTCGTTCAACGCGGGCTTCATTCTGTTGCTGGCACCGTTGTTCTCGGCAATCTGGGCCTATCTTGGGCGCTTCGATAAGGACCCGAACCCGGTGCTGAAGTTCGGGCTTGCCCTCGTGCAGGCCGGCGCGGGCTTCTTCGTGCTGGTATGGGGCGCGCAGTTCGCGGACGAGAGCTTCCGCGTGCCGCTGATGTTCCTTGTGCTCGCGTACCTTCTGCACACGACCGGCGAGCTCTGCATCTCCCCGGTGGGTCTCTCGCAGATGACGAAGCTGGCGCCAGCTGCGGTCGTTTCCACGATCATGGCGACATGGTTCTTGGCCTCGTCCTGGGCGCAATATGTCGGCGGCATGGTCGCGCAGATGACGGCAGCCGAAACGGTCGCGGGCCAAGTGCTCGATCCGGGGAAGGCGTTGCAGACCTATGTCGAAGTCTTCGAGATGATAGGCCTCTGGGGCATAGCGATCGGGGCCGGCATGATCGTGCTGTCGCCGATTCTGCGCTACCTCGCGCACGCTGAGCCCACGCGCAGGACGCAAGCCGCGGAGTAGCCGCCGTCACACTGTTCAGGAAGGCCGCCGTCACCAACGGCGGCCTTTTCCGCGTTTTCTGCCAAGATGAATGAACGGATTCTGAATGCGGCGTTCCGGCGCGCTTCAGGCACGTTCCGCCAATCTCCTCGCCATCGAGTTCAGCACAACCTTTGGGCTATCCCGCCCGGTTGATCGAACAGCAGGAGGTTTCGGATGAAACTCAAACTCGCTTTTGCAGCGGCCCTCGTCGCGCTCGGCATGGCCTCGCCCGCGATGGCGCATGGCGGCGGATACGGCCCCGCGTCCTACGGCCACCGTCATTCGGCGTGGGAACTGATCGGCACGCGCCAGGTCAATTTCCGCACCGAACGCGACACGGTCTTCGCCCACGGTCACGAACGCTATCGCCAGATCATGGTGTGCGCGTATCGCCGGCCGGTCCGCCTCTTCGACCTCGACGTGCGCTTCGGCAACGGCATGCGCCAGGACGTTCCGGTTCGCGCTGTGCTCGACGCCGGCCAGTGCACGCGGGCGATCGACCTCTATGGACGCCATCGCGACATTCGCTCGGTGTCGTTCGTCTACCGGTCGCTCGGACGCGGCTGGGGTCATCGCCACGGCCCCGCGGTCGTTCAGGTCTTCGCGCGGTAACGCGCCTGCCTGAACTGCCCCGAACGCCGGCGCCGCTTGCCCACCCCTTGCAAGCGGCGCCGGTTTCGTTTCGTCAGAGCCGGTTCGTGAGCCTGTCGCCGCCGCCCGATGCCGGCATCGATACGAAGTCGCCGTCGCGCCCGACGGTCAGCGGCCCTGTGTAGATCTCCCGCGCGCGCCCCAGAAACGGTCCTTCGAGCGCCGACAACGGCAGCGGCGGCACGATGTGATAGAGCAGGAGCCGCTTCGCCTTCGACCGCGCGGCGATCTCGGCCGCTTCCTCCGGCGTCGTGTGATAGTCCAGGATATCGGCCATGATCTTGGCGAGGTTCTTGCGCCCCGCCTTAGCTGCGGCATCGCCGATCATGCCGACGAGTTTCGGCGACAGCGCTTCGTGCACCAGCAGATCGGCGCCGGCGGCCTGCGCCTCTACCGCGCGCGAGGCCTTCGTGTCGCCGCTGATGACGGCGGTGCGGCCCTTGTAGGTGATGCGATAGCCGACCGAGGGTTCGACCGGCGCATGCTCAACGGCGAACGCCGTAATCTTGAGGCCGCCATCGTCGAGCACGACCGCCTCCCCGTCGGCGAGGGAGAACGGCATCGCCGTGCCGCCGAAACCGGTTGGCGGGACGACATCCTCGCCGTGATGCGCGACGCGATAGTCTTGGTCCATTGCATAGGCCTCGTTGAAACCCGCGACGACGCGCTCGATGCCTTCGGGTCCGTGCACGGGTAGCGGCGCCTCGGCCGCCCCGTTGACCCAGCGCTGCAACAACATCTCGCCGAGGCCGTCGATGTGGTCGGAGTGATAGTGCGTCAGCAGGACGCGTTCGATCTTACCGACAGGCATGCCCATGCGCGCGAGCGTGCGGATGCCGCCGGTTCCGGCATCGATCACGATCAGCCGCTTCCCGGCGACCACGGCGACGCAGGGGCCGCTTCTATCCGCCGACGGCATCGGGGCACCGGCGCCACAGAGTCCGACATGCAAGCCCTCCGGCAGCTCGGCGAGCGCATCGGCCGCCATGGATCGCTCCAACACACGCTGCATCAATGCGAGCGCGATTTCGCCGCGGAACACATACGCCCCGATCAACACAACGGTGATCGTGGCGCCGATACCGATCAACCAACGCATCATGTCGCAACCCTCTCTACTGCCGAGCCCGTTGACGGGGGCCGGAAATAGTGACACTAACGATGCCACTATTTCAAGCCTGGAGGCGCGACCGATGCGAACCGTGCTTCGCTTGACAGGCGTCGCCGTACTGGCGGCGCTCGCGTTCGGCGTTTGGTTCGCGTGGCCGATCTTGGCCGGTGCGACGGCGTCGTCGCGCCCGGCCCTGGGTGTGACCGCGTTGATCCATCCGTTGCGAGAAGGATGCAGCGTCAACGCCGAGCTTCGGATCGATCTTCGCCCGGAAAACCTGACGGCCGCAAATGGCGAAAGAGCGGTGGCCAGCGTCATCAAGGCGCGGAACGGCTGCGACGACCTCGACAGGCCGCTCGTCGCCTTCAACTGGTTCACGCTCACCGATTGGTGGTCGAGCATCAAGTTCTACCGCTACCAGATGTTCGCGGTGCAGAAGGTCTCCAAAGTCGCGGGCGTACAGTCGGTCGTCTTCCTGGGACGCGGCCCGAAGATCCTGGCCCAGCCCGCGGCCTTCGGTCCCGCGTCGGGCACACCCTGGCGTCAGCCCTGGGTTCATCGCAGCGCAACGATGCCGTTCTATCCGTCGGCGAAATCGATCCTGCACATGGTGGACGCCAGCCGCGACACATACTTCGATCAGATCGAAGCAAAGCACGCCGCAATCGGTGACACGGGCTATTTCGGCTTGCAGCAGTGCTTGGTGAACTGCGATGCGCTTTGGGCGGCCGAGCCGCCGAGTTGGCTCACACGCGTATCGATCATCCCGTCTTCCAAGATTCACGCACCGACCCTGGTGCATCACATGAACGTGTCGCGCGAGGCGCTCGAAGCCTTCCTGCCGGCGATGCAAGAGGCTTTGGCAGGCGTGGCGATGGTCTACGCTGGCTGGACCGCGGCAGATACGTTCACCGAAACGGAAAGCGGCGCGCTCATCCCCATTCTGCAAAAGCCGCTCTGGCAGGACGCGACGATCATGTATGCGCCGACGCGGCAGATGACGGCGGACGAACTCGCCGCTGCCGTCGCCGGCGCGGAACCACAGAGGCGCCTTCTGCAAACGGCGACAAACAACGTGCTCTTGCTCTATTGACGGAGGACCGATGAAAACCCTGCGCACACCGGACAGCCGCTTCGCGAACCTGCCGGACTACCCCTTCGCGCCGCACTACATGAACATCCGCGACGCCGACGGCACGGAGCTACGCCTCCACTATCTGGACGAGGGGCCGCGCGCCGCTCCACCGGTTCTGCTGCTGCACGGCGAGCCGTCCTGGTCGTTTCTTTATCGCAAGATGATCGCGGGCCTGGCCGCGAAGGGTCACCGCGTGCTCGCACCGGACTTGATCGGCTTCGGCAAGTCCGACAAACCGACGGAGCAAAGCGACTACACGTTCGAGCGTCACGTGCGCTGGATGAGCGATTGGCTGACCGGACTCGATCTCAAGAACGTCACGCTGTTCTGCCAGGATTGGGGCGGGCTGATCGGCCTGCGTCTTGTCGCCGCGTTTCCCGACCGCTTCGCCCGCTTCGCGGTTGCGAACACCGGCCTGCCCGTGGGCACCGGCATGACCGAAGGCTTCAAGCAATGGCTTGCTTTCAGCCAATCTGTCCCTGAATTGCCGATCGGCGAAATCGTCGCGATGGGCACGAAGAAGGGCTTGAGCGACGCGGTCAAGGCGGCCTACGTCGCCCCGTTTCCGGACGAAACCTACAAGGCGGGCGCCCGCCGCTTCCCCGCGCTCGTGCCCGTCACGCCCGAACACGCTTCGGTCGCCGAGAACAAGGCGGCATGGGAAGTGCTCGCCCGCTTCTCGAAACCCGTGCTGACGCTCTTCAGCGACTCCGACCCCGTGACGAAGGGCGGCGAACGCGTTTTCCACGAGCGCGTGCCCGGCACGAAGGGTCAACCGCACACGATCATCAAGGACGCCGGCCACTTCCTGCAGGAAGACGCGCCCGAAGAACTCGTCGAACACATTCACAACTTTATCGCACGCACGAGGACCAACACATGAACGTCGACAACGCGGTCTATCCCAAGGGCGAGCAATTGACCGAAGCGGTGGCGAAGGGCTCGAACGGCCCGATCGTCATGCTCAATCTGCTCAAGTTCAAGGACAAGGCCGCCTACAAAGACGGCCGCGCCGACGCCGCGTCGGGCCGCGAAGCCTACGATCGGTACGGCGCCGACATGCTGAACTTCGTGCGCGCGAACGGCGGCCGCATTCTGTTCGCCGGCGAAGCCAAGTCGCTCGTCATCGGCAACGTTGAGGACATGTGGGATATCGTCGCGCTCGTCGAATACCCGTCGTCCGAGGCATTCGTGAAAATCGCGATGTCACCGGAGGTCGCGAAGTTCGGCGTCCACCGCGAGGCAGGCTTGGCAGGCCAGCTTCTGATCCAATGCAAGCAGACCGCACCTTGATGCACGCGAGGATGCCCTCGCGCCTGTCGATCGCGGTGATCGCGTTGCTGGGCGCCGTCAATCTCGGTCGTGGCGCGATTCACATTTTCGCGCCCGACGGCGGCCTCGAAATGATCGCGGGCCTCGACATCTCGCACTCGACCGAGATCGTACTTGCCTTCATCGCATCCGTCGGCGCGGGACAGCTGACGATGGCGCTGGTCGACTTCGCGGCGGTCGCACTCTACCGCCCCTTCGTTCGCCCTTTGCTTTTGATTCATACCGCAAACCAGGCGCTCGCCGTCTTCGTCCTGTTCTTCTGGCGCCCCCTGCCGCATGAGGTACCCGGTCAGTGGGGCGCGCTCATCGGCCTCGTCGTCGTCGGTTTCTTCGCGGCCCTCGAAATCTCGCGGAACGATCATGCACGAGCGTAAAACACCGTCCGAAACGCGCGCCGACGGCCGTCGCGTGCGCGGCGCCGACAATCGACGCAAAATCGTCGACGCCTTGCTGAAGTTGGTCGAAGCGGGAACCGTCTTGCCCAGCGCCGAGCAGGTCGCGACGGAGGCGAACGTGGCCTTACGCACCGTCTTCCGTCATTTTGCGGACATGGAGAGCTTAAGGCGCGAAATCTCCGAGCGCATGACCGCCGAAATCACGCCGATCGTCGAACAACCGTTCATCGCAAACGAGCCGCACGCGCGCCTTGTCGAATTGATCGAGCGCCGCGCGAAAGTGTTCGAGCGGCTGCTTCCGTTCAAAATCGCGGGCGACGCATCGCGCCACGACTCGCGCTTCCTCACGAACGAACAGACCGCGCTCGTGAAGGCGCAGCGCGCGGCGTTGCGCAAAGCGCTCGGCCCCGTCATTGCCGACGACAAGCCGCGCTTCGAGGCGCTCGATCTCCTGCTCAGCCTGGAAGCCTGGCGCCGTCTGCGCCGCGATCAGGGTTTGACCCCGCGCGAGGCGCGTGCGGCGATGCTCGCCGGTGCCGAGGCCTTGGCCTCGTTGCGGTCGGCGGGACGATAGGTCCGGCAACGCGACGGCATCTCGGGCATCCGCACGCTCGGCAGTCCCTTGAAGAAGTCGCGCATGTCGGCATCGCACAGCACTGCATCGCGCCCCGCTTCGATCAGCGCATCGACGTCGCCGCCTTCGATCGTGAGGCCCGTCGGAATGGCGGCCAAGGCGCTCCGCCGTTCGTCGTCGGCTAGATCGGAGAGCGACACGTGCGCGAAGTGATCGTCGATCATCCGGCATGCGCTGGGCTGCCCAAGTTCGTCCTTCGGGCAGTCGCGCTGCGCCAAGCCCTGCGCTAGGCGTCGCGTCATCTCGCGCGCGTGGATCAGTGTTTCGAACCCATAGCGGTCGATCGCGGTCGACGTCACCGCACCCACGACGCGGAAGACGCTGTCGAGATAGGGAACGTCCGTGAGCTGGCGGTCGGGCTCGGCCTGGCCGTCGACGCTGACGACGAGCACGTGACGCAGACGGTTGAGGCTCTCGTGCGGCAGCGCCGCCTCCTCTGCGGTCGGCGCCATCATCTGAATCAAACCGCGCAGCGCCAAGTTATCGGAGACGCCACCATCGAGCAGGTGCACGTAGGCCTCGCTCCGCTTGTCCAGATAGGAACTGGCGAGCCGCGCCAACTGCCGGCGGCGCGAAAGCTCGTCGGGGATCGTGAGATAGCGGTCGACCCACGGCGGACGGCGGCAGGCGTTGTCGTCGTCGTGCGCGTAGTTGCGCAGGCTGATCGGCGAGAACAAGATCGGGAATCCGTTCGACGCCGCGACCGCGCGCGACACGGGCAACGTCGTGATGTCGGAACAGATCCAGTCGAACGTGTCCTGCCCAAACACAAACGGCTCTTCGTTCGCGAAGTCCGTCGCCTGCACGCCGAGGAACGGCCGGCCGAGATCGGCAAGCTCGCCATAGTCCGCGCCTTGGAACAGCAGCTCGTCGTAGATGCGCGCCATCTCGTCGTTCGTGCCCCAGTTCGGGTTGAACAACCAATCCCAGCGCCACGGCAGAAGATAGAGACCGAAGATGTCGGCGTTCAGGTCGTACTTCAGGAACTCGTCGACATAGGTTTCGAACAGCGCGTCGCGTTTCAATGCAAAGGCCGAGGCCGTGAAGCTTCCGCCGGAGACGCCGGTCACGACGTCGATCTCATGCGTGAGCGGACGGCGGCCTTCACCGAAGTCCACCGTGATCTCGCGTAAGCCCGTCAACACGCCGTAGCCGAACGCGGACGACCGCTTGCCGCCGCCCGAAAACGCGAGCGCGACGAACAGTTCCTTGGATGTACCGTCCGGGATCGTGGTGATGCGATAGGGACTGCCGTGGATGGCCGTCTCAAGCGGCCGGTTCGATTCCGCCGTCAGCGATGCGCAACCGCCGACCAACAAGGCAAGCCCGGCCAACACCCAGTTCGTCGCGATCCTCACGAGATCCGCTCCCCGCGTTTCTCGCCGGTTCCCGAATCACCGGCGTGCGTCAAGTCTAACGTGAGAGGATCAACGTCTTAAGGAACGGAGCGTTGCAACGCCGCTACGCCACCATCTTCTTCTGCTTGGCGAACGGGCTGAGGCCGAGCCACGTCTGCATGTCCTGCGCAAGTTTACGGTTGCCGGTCAGCACGACGCGCTCATCGCGAACGGCCCCGCGCACCGTGTCGTAGCCCAGCCAAATCGCCGTCATCGTCTTGAGATCGCTCACGACATAGAGGTCGACGTCGTGGCCGGGATCGACCGAACACAAGTCGACCGGCTCGCCCGGCGTCACGATCAACCACCACGTGCGCTGTGCCGACGTTACGCCCGGGTATTGGAACTGAATGACACAGCGCCGGTCAGGCATCGGCGTGGTGTTGAGGTTGCGCCGCATGTCCCACATCAGAAGCTGCGGATCTAGGTTGTCTAGCGTGAGCTCCGATGTCACCCAACGTTGTCCCCAAACGCCGACCGCCTCGACGATCGGCTGCAATTCCCGTCCGGCGGCAGTGAGTTCGTATTCGTAGAGCCCCGCCTCGTTTCCGCGCTTGCGTGCGACGATGCCGGCTTCCTCCAACTCTTTCAGCCGTTGCGAGAGCAATGCCGGCGACATGCGCGGCACGCCGCGGCGCAAGTCGTTGAAGCGCCGCGAACCCGCCAGCATCTCCCGCAGCACCAAGAGCGTCCAGCGCGTGCAAACGATCTCGGCCGCCATCGCGACCGGACAGAATTGGTTGTAGCCGCCTTGAGCCATTTCCGGCTCCTCCCTTTGGACCCAGGGCACCTTTAGCGCGGGGAGCGGGCCCAAGCCTAGTTCAGAAACTGTATCTGGCCGATTCAGTTCTTGAACTAGCCCCTGCCCGGCCCCTTTGAGACGTTCCGGCCCACGCAAAGCAGAAAGGAACGCTAAGATGACCGCCGAACTGAAAAGGCACCCCGCCATGGCCCAACCCAATTGGCTCGCCCTCGCCGGACAGATCGCCGACGACTGTGCACGCGACGCGGCAGCGAACGATGCCGAAGACCGCTTCGTCGCGGGAGCCTTCGCCCGCCTCAAGGCGGAAGGCTTCTTCAAAGCGCATGTGCCGGTCGAACTCGGCGGGCACGGCATGGGCTACGGCGAGCTTGCGGCGGTCATCCGCCGCTTGGGCGCGGGCTGCGGCTCGACGGCGCTCGCATTCTCGATGCACTGTCACCTCGTCGCCGTCGCCGCCTGGCGCTGGCGCAACGAGAAAGCGCCGACCGAAGGTTTACTCAAGCGCGTCGCTGCAGACGACCTCATCCTCGTTTCAAGCGGCGGCTCCGATTGGTTGAAGAGCGCAGGCACGGCCACCAAGGTCGATGGCGGCTTTCGCATCAAGGCGCGAAAGATCTTCTCGAGCGGCAGCCCCGCCGGAGACCTCTTGGTCACGAGCGCCGTCTACGAAGACCCGGCCGCGGGCGCGACGGTGTTGCACTTCGCCGTGCCGTTCAAAGCCGAAGGCGTGAAGCGGCTCGACACGTGGCGCGTCATGGGCATGCGCGCGACGGGATCGCACGACGTTGAGCTGAACGACGTGTTCGTGCCGGACGCCGCCATCAGCGCGCGGCGTCCGCAGGGCAAGTGGCACCACCTGTTTCACTGCATCTCGATGCTCGCCTTCCCTCTCATTTACGCGGCTTATATGGGCGTCGCCGACGGTGCGCGCGCAAAGGCGCTGCAGGTCGCGCGCAAGAAGTCCGACGACGGGCACGTCGCCTATCTTGCGGGCGAGATGGAAAATGCGCACGCGACGGCCGACATGGCGTTCGCGCAAATGATCCGCATCGCCGAAAGCGAGAAGCCGGGTGCCGAAACCAGCAGCCGCGCGATGATCGGGCGCACGCTCGTGGGTAAGAATACGATCGCGACGGTCGAGCGCGCGATGGAACTCGCCGGCGGCGCGGCGTTCTATCGTGATCTGGGGCTCGAACGCGCGTTCCGCGACGTGCAGGCGGCGCGCTTCCATCCGCTGCAGGACAAGCCGCAGCTGCGCTACACCGGCCGCGTTGCACTCGGGCTCGACATCGACGGCTGAACTGGCGGCAGGAACGCGAAACAAACTGGCCCGGTGCGCCCTTGACGGTGCGCCGGGCTCTGCAACAATCGCCTCCGATCAACTCGGGGGACATGATGCGTTGGACGTGGGCGGCCGGAGCGATTCACGGCCTTGTCGGATCGGCAATTCTGTTCCTGAGTTTCCATCCGCTGCGCGACGCGCTCGATGCCCATGCGCTGGAGCTTGCGCGCGCGGGGTCCGCGCTCGAAGCGGTTCAGGGTTTGGCGCTGCTGAGTCTCGCGCGCATGCCGCGGACGTTCATCCCCGCGGCCTTGATCGCCGCCGGCACGACGGCGTGGGCGGCCATGCTCTACATCATCGTCTTCACGGAACAGCACCCGCTCGATTTGATGGTGCCGGCGGGCGGGATGGTGATGCTCGCAGGGTGGCTCGCCCTGCTTTTCGTAGACCCCAAGGCCTCCTGACGGCCTTGCGGTCGGCGGTGGGTCGCACTTATCTGTGTGGGAAGCACCCCGAACGAAGGGTCTTCCCTTGGCCAAAGATCCCTACGACCTGCTTGGCGTCGCCAAGTCGGCCACCGCCGACGAGATCAAGAAAGCCTACCGCAAGCTGGTGAAGCAGCTTCACCCGGACCTGCACCCCGGCGACAAGAAGGCGGCGGACCGCTTCAAAGAAGTGTCGGCCGCCTACGATATCCTCGGCGATGCCGACAAACGCGCCAAGTTCGATAAAGGCGAAATCGACGCCTCGGGCGCCGAGCGGCCGGACCAGCGCTTCTACCGCGAGTACGCGAACCAAGGCGGCGCGCGACAGTACCAATCGACCGGCGGCTTCGCGGACTTCGGCGACTTTTCCGACCTCTTCTCCGACTTGTTCGGCAACCGGGCCGCAGGCGCCGCACGCGGAGGCAATGTGCAGTACAGGCTCGAGGTCGACTTCATGACGGCCGCGACGGGCGGCCAACAGCGCATCACGCTGCCCGACGGCAAGCAGCTTGGCGTCACGATCCCGGAAGGCGTCGGCGACGGGCAGACGCTGCGCCTCAAGGGTCTGGGGCAACCCGGTCGCGGCAACGCGCCGGCCGGGGACGCGCTGATCGAAGTGCACGTGAAGCCCCACCCCTCGTTCGAGCGCAAGGGCGACGATGTCATCGCCGAGGTGCCGGTGACGATCGACGAGGCGGTGCTGGGTGCGAAGATCGAGGTGCAGACTGTCGGCGGGCGGCTGATGGTGGCGGTTCCCAAGGGCGCATCCAGCGGACAGACGCTCCGCCTGAAAGGCAAGGGCATCAAGGGCAAGACCGGCGCCTACGGCGACCATTTGATCCGGCTCAAGGTCGTGCTGCCCAAGACCGTCGATGAAGACCTTGAGGCGTTCATGAAGACGTGGCGCGAGCGCCACGCCTACAATCCGCGCGGGAGCGAAGGATGACGATCGGCGAAGACGATTTGGTGGTCAGCGTCGCGCACCTTTCTGTGCAGCGGCTGCATCGCTGGATCCGGCTGGGCTGGGTCAAACCGGAACGGCACGAGGGCGCGCCGCGCTACGGCGAGGCGGACGTCGCGCGCGTGCGCTTCCTGCATACGCTGGAACACGAGGCGGAGTTGGACGAGGACACGGTGCCGCTGCTTCTGTCGCTCGTCGATCAGATTCACGGCTTGCGTGCGGAACTGCGCGCACTGACGCTTGCGGTGGAGGAGCAGCCGGACGCGGTGCGCGATCGCATCCGCAACGCTTACCGCCGGATCGCCGAAAGCTGAGTCTACCAGCGCTGGAATACGAAATAGGCGCCCGTCGCGATGAACGCGAAACCGACGAGGTGGTTCCAGCGGATCGACTCGCCCAGATAGAGCACCGAGAAGCCGACGAACACGGTGAGCGTGATCACCTCCTGAATCGTCTTAAGCTCGACCGCGCTGTAGTGCGCGTGGCCCCAACGGTTCGCGGGCACCGCCAGGCAGTACTCGAAGAACGCGATGCCCCACGACGCCAGGATCACGATCCAGAGCGGATGGCCTTTGAACTTCAGATGCCCGTACCAGGCAAACGTCATGAACACGTTCGAGATCGACAGCAGCACGATCGGCGTCAGGCTCGGCGGCATGCATCCCCCTTCGTTCGCCGGCGCCCGAAGATTTTTTTTCGCGGCCCGCGCGGCGTTAAACTCTCCTTTACCATGCTCCGTTTAGATAGCGGCAACGGAGATGACGCCGTCGTTAAGGGGAAGGTGAAGCGCTCGCGGGCCGCGATAGACTGGGTTGGTAATGCGTAAGACGTGCTTCAAGGCCCGGCAGTTCTGCCGGGCTTTTGCTTTTAGCGGGCGAAGATCGGGCGTCGGCGCAGTCTGGGAGCGCGGGGCGTCCCGCCCGCTCTCCGTGAATCTCAACCAACACCGGTGCGGACGAAGCGAAGGGCGGGCGGGACGCCCGCGCTCCCAGACCGTGCTTGCGCGAGGCTTAGATCGCGCCGGCCGCCTTCAGCGCCGCAATGTCGCCGGTCGAGAAGCCCCAATCGCCGAGCACCTGATCGTTGTCCTGGCCGCAGGTCGGCGCCACGCCCTGCACTTCCGGCTTCGTCCGGCTGAAGCGCGGCGCGGGCGCTGGCTGGACGACCCCGTCGAGTTCGATGAACGTCGCGCGCGCTTTGTTGTGCGGGTGGTTCGGCGCCTCGCTCAGCGAAAGCACCGGCGCATAGCAGACGTCCGAGCCTTCCATCAGCTTGTCCCATTCGCCCCGCGTCTTCGTCTTCATGACGCGCGCGATCTTGTCCTTCAGGCTCGGCCACTTCGACCGATCCATCTGCGCCTGGAACTCCGGATCGTTGAGCCCCGCCTTCTCGAGCAGCAACGCATAGAACTGCGGCTCGATCGAACCGATCGAGACCCACTTGCCGTCCGACGTTTCGTACGTGTCGTAGAAGTGCGCGCCGCCGTCGAGCAGGTTCTCGCCCTTGGCATCGGTCCACATGCCCATCGCTTTGAAACCGTAGAACATCGACATCAGCGACGCGGCGCCGTCCGTCATCGCGCAGTCGACGACTTGGCCCTTGCCCGAGCCGCGCGCTTCGAACAGCGCGCACGCCATACCGAACGCGAGGTAGAGCGCGCCGCCACCGAAGTCGCCGACGAGATTGAGCGGCGGCACCGGCGTTTCGCCTTTGCGCCCGATCGCGTGCAGTGCACCGGTGAGCGCGATGTAGTTGATGTCGTGCCCAGCGGCCTGCGACAGCGGTCCGGTTTGTCCCCATCCGGTCATGCGGCCGTACACAAGTTTCGGATTGCGCTTCAGTGCGACGTCGGGCCCAAGCCCTAGTTTTTCCATAACTCCAGGTCGAAACCCTTCGAGGAGGGCGTCCGCCTGGGCGATTAGTCTTAGCGCCGTTTCCACTGCCTCCGGTTTCTTGAGATCAAGTGCGAGCGAGCGGCGACCGCGGCTTGTAATGTCGAATTTGTTGGCGCCGCGCCCGCCTTTGCGGTCGATGCGTACAACTTCTGCGCCCATATCGCTGAGCAGCATCGCGCAGAACGGGCCGGGCCCGATGCCGGCGAACTCGATGATCTTTACGCCGTGAAGCGGCCCCATGACATTTCCTCCGAAGTTCAATAGGAAAATAGCCTCAAGGTTCAGGGTTTAGTTCATCGGGGACTGGCCCGCAAACAAGAGTGGCGGAGTGGTGGGATGACGTTGCGTATCGTTGCGGCCGTGGCCGCGTGCGTCGGTGCACTGGCGTTGGCGAATGTCATGGCGTCGGCAGACGGCATGCCCGATCCCGAGGGATACAATCCGGTTCCATCCGTTCCCGGCAAGCCCGCACCCGGCGTCGTGCAGCCACCGCCGATCAAGCCGACGAAGCCAGTTGCTGCACCGAAGCCGACGCCCGCACCCGAACCGCCGAAGCCCTCGCCTTCGCCCGAACCTGCGAAGCCGACGACGCCGGCGGCCGTTGAACCGAAGCCCGCGCCCGCACCGGCAACACCACCCGCACCGAGCGAGACGACCACGCCCGCTCCGGCTCCCACGCCGACGCCAGCTCCGACACCCACGCCGGCACCGGTAACGACACCGGCGCCCGCCCCTTCCGCGCCAGCAACGGGAGAAACGAAAACGCAGACGAAGCCCGTTTACGAAATCACCGGCGTCGACATTCAGGTTATGGAGCACCAGCCGCCGCTGGCGTCGATCACCGTCACCGGCAAGACGCGCACGGGCGGCTGGAAGAACATCGAACTCAAGCCGCTGCAGACGTTCGCGGCCGAGGTCGGCATGCGCAGCTATACGCTCGTCGGCACGCCGCCGGAGGGTATGGCGACGCAGGCGCTGACGACGGTGACGGCCAAGATCACGCTCGATCCGCTACCCGCGGACGTGAAGACGATCCGCGTGCTCGGCGAGACGAACGAAGTCGCGCAGACGTTCCGCTAAGCTCAGCCCAAAAGCTGACCGTCGTCGATCGTGAACAGCGATCCGGTGATGAAGCCCGCGTGTCGCGAGCAGAGCAGCAGCAGCGTTGCATCAAGATCCTCCTCGCGCCCCAAGCGCCGGCGCGGGAAGGTTTGGACCTGCTTCTTGCCGCCGTCGGTCGCAAACCAACCGGCGTTCAGTTCGGTTTCGATGAAGCCCGGGCACAACGCGTTGACGGCAATGTGATATTTCGCCCACTCACGGGCGAGGCCCTTCGTCATCATCGCCACCGCCGCCTTCGACATGCTGTAGGCGACGAGGCCGGGTAGCGCTTTGAACGCGCCGATCGAGGCGACGTTAACAATCCGCCCCTGAATCTTGTGTTCGACCATGCGCGCACCCACGATCTGCGCGACGAAGAACGCGCCCTTCACGTTGGTGTCCATGATCGTGTCGTAATCGCGTTCGCTTAAGGCCGATGCGCTCGCCTGAACGTTAAGGCCCGCATTGTTAACGAGGATGCCGATCGGTCCGGCGGCCTGTTCTGCTTCGTCGATGCAGGCGCGAACGCGCGCGACGTCGGTGACGTCGATCGGCAGCGCAATCGCTTGGCGGCCTTTGGATTCCAGCTTTTCCTTCAGCGCGTGCAAGCGCTCGACGCGGCGGCCCGTTATCACAACCTTCGCGCCGGCCTCGCTCAGCAGTTCCGCAAAGTGCGCGCCGAACCCGCTGGTCGCGCCGGTGATGAATGCCGTCTGTCCCGTCAAGTCGAACGTCACGTGCGATGTCATGTGCTTACCCAAAAAGGTTGCGGACAATTATCCTTAAGCGTCCGCGTGTCGAATTCAAAAATGCGAAAAGCGCTTCCCTGTTGCGCACATCCGTGCGTATCCTTCGGCCCCATGCAAATCGACGTGATTTCCGACACCATCTGTCCCTGGTGCTACATCGGCAAGCGCCGCTTGGAGCGCGCCATACGGCTGCGTCCGCAGATCACGTTCGACGTGCGCTGGCGTCCGTTTCAACTCGATCCGACGACGCCGCCCGAGGGCGTGGACCGCAAAACCTACATCGAAAGCAAGTTCGGGTCGTCGGACAAGATCAAGCCGATCCACGCGGCGCTGTTGAAGGCGGGTGAAGACGAGGGCCTTGCCTTCGCGTTCGAGAAGATCAGCCGCACGCCGAACACGATCGCCTCGCACCGGTTGATCCGCTGGTCACATTCCATGGGCGTGCAGAACGAGGTGGTGGAGCTTTTGTTCCGCCGCTACTTCATGGAAGGCGCCGACGTTGGGCAGACGAAAGTTCTGGCTGCGATTGCCGCGGAAGCCGGCATGGACGCGGAACTTGTCGAGGAGTTGCTGGCATCCGACGCGGACTTGGAGAAGGTCCAGCATGAGGATTCCATGGCCCGCAAGATTGGTATCCAGGGTGTGCCCACCTATCTGATCGGCGGGAAGGTTCTGATCAACGGAGCACAAGACGCGGAAGTTCTAGCCCGCGTGATCGACAAGGTCGCCGCCGAAACCGAAAGCGCGGTCGCGACCGCCTAAAGCCCCGCCCACCGCGCGGTCCAGTACGTGGCACCCGCCGCGACATAGGCCATCACAAACAGATAGACGAACATGAACGCGGTCCAGCGCCACGAGTTCATCTCGCGCCGCGCAACGGCGAGCGTCGCCATGCATTGCGGCGCGAAGACGTACCAAGCGAGGAACGCAAGCGCGGTGGGTAGCGACCACGCGTTCTGAAGCGCCGCGGCGAGTCCGTTGGCGTCACCCTCCGTCTGCACGGCGTAAACCGTTCCGAGCGCGCCGACCGCAACCTCTCGCGCGGCAAAGCCCGGCACGAGCGCAATCGCGATTTCGAGGTTGAAGCCGATCGGCCTCAGCAACGGCTCAAGCCAGCTGCCCAGCATGCCGGCGTAGGTCTCGCGAATGCTGGACGCAGTGCTCGGGTTCGTCGACAAGAACCAGAGGATGACCGAGATCACGAAAATGTACTTGCCGGCGCGTTTCAGAAACGCCCACGCGCGCATCCAAAGATTGATGAAGAAATCGCGCGGGTCGGGCAGCTTGTACGTTGGCATCTCCATCAGCAACGGCTGCGGCCGCCCGCGCGTCAGCGTGCGCTTCAGGATGAACGCGACCACGACCGCAGAGATCACGCCCGCGATGTAGAGCCCAAACATCACGAGCCCCTGAAGATTGAAGACGCCGACCGTCGTGGGCGGAATGAACGCGGCAATGATCAACGTGTAAACGGGCAGCCGCGCCGAACACGTCATCAGCGGCGCCACCAGGATCGTCGTCAGACGATCGTTCTCGTTCTCGATCGTGCGCGCCGACATCATGCCGGGAATGGCGCAGGCAAAACTCGACAGCAGCGGAATGAACGCCCGCCCGTTCAAGCCCACGCGCAGCATCAACTCGTCCATCAGGAACGCGGCGCGCGCCATGTAGCCCGAGGCTTCAAGCGCCAAAATGAACGCGAACAGGATCACGATCTGCGGCAGGAACACGACGACGCTGCCCACGCCCGCGATGATCCCGTCGGTGATGAGGCTCTTGAGCCACCCGTCGCCCAACGTCGCGCCCACCCACGTCCCGAGCGCGGCAAAGCCGTCCTCGATCCAGGTCATCGGCGTCTCGGCCCAGGTGAACACCGCCTGGAACATCAGGAATAAGAGCGCCACCAGAATGAGAAGCCCCGCCACCGGATGCAGTGCGACACGGTCGATGGCGCGCGTCAACGTGTTCATCGCAGGTTCGGCCAGGATCGCGTCGCGCGCGATCCCGCGCGCCTCTCGCTGCACTGTTCGCAAGTCGGCGATCTGACCAACGGGCTTCGCAGCCGCTGACGCCGCAACCAGTTCGTCGAGCCGCGCGAGCAAACCGGCGCGCCCGGCCTTGCGCGTTGCGCAGGTCGTGACCACCGGCACGCCAAGGCGGGCCTCCAATTTCGCAACGTCGATCTTCACCCCGTCGCGCTCGGCCAGATCGATCATGTTGAGCACGAGCAGCATCGGCCGGCCGAGCGACTTCAGCTGCAGCGCCAAATGCAAATGCGTGCGCAAATCGGCGGCGTCGACGAGCACCAGCAGCGCGTCGGGCGGCTGATCCAATCCCTCGCGCCCGCTGATCACGTCGACCGCGATCCGCTCGTCGAGCGAACGCGCCGACAAACCATAGATGCCGGGCAGGTCGATCAACTCGATGCTGCGCCCCGCGGGCGTCGCGAACGTGCCGCTGCGCCGCTCGACCGTCACGCCGGCATAGTTCGCGACTTTCGCACGCCCGCCGGTCAGCCCGTTGAACAAAGTCGACTTGCCGCAGTTCGGCGCGCCCACAAGCGCAAGGCGAAACGCGCTCATGCGGGTTCCACCTCGACCAGCGCCGCCTCCGGCCCACGCAGCGCGATGATCGTCCGGTTCAGCCGCACCGCCAGCGTCCGCCCGCCGAACGGCCCGCGGCCCAGCATCTCGACCTCGTCGCCTTCAGAGAAGCCAACCTCACGAAGCTTGGCTTCGAGTTCCGCGGCGGCCGCATCCACGCCGCGCACGCACGCGATGCGGCCCGGCGCTAATTCGTTCAATTTCATGATCGAAGCTTATTGCAAGTCATTCGCAATAGCTACCGCACACCGCGCCGCAGGGCTTTGTCTTGGATCAAGCCGAGTTAGTTCGGCGCGCCGAGAAAGGCGACGATCGCCTTGCCCGTTTCGTCGGGCGCCTCAAGCTGCGGAAAATGTCCGACGCCCTTCAGTTCGACGTACTGATAGGGTCCGGTGAACGCCGCCCGCGCCGTCTCGAACCTACCGCCTTTCGCCGGGACGTCCTCATCGCCCGCGACGACCAACACAGGCATCGCCAAAGTTGTCGCCGCAGCCGTCTCGGCCTCCGCGGGATCCGCACCAAAGAGCGCCCAATAGTAAGCGAGCACGCTCTCCGTCGCGCCCGGCACCCGCAGCGTCGACTTAATGTCGGCAAGTACCGGCGGCGGCAGGTCGTAACTCGGCGACCATTCGCGATAGATGCGCCGAATGTGCGCGAAGTCGTCGCTCCACACGAGCCGCTCCGCCCATGGCAGCTGGTAGTAGAGGAAATGCGGCGCGTCGATGAAGATCGTTGGATCGCCCGCGAAACCGCGCGGATGCGGGATCGACAGCGCGACGAGCTTGCTGACCTTCGCAGGTTGCTCCGCCGCCGCACGATAGACGGCGGCCGCGCCCCAATCGTGACCGATCACGATCGCCTTCTCCTCGCCGAACGCATCGATCAACGCGATCACGTCTCGGCCCAACGTCTTGACCGAGTAGTCTTGCCCGAAACCACTCGGCGGATAGCCCCGCATGTATGGCGCGATGACACGATATCCGGCAGCCGCGATGCGGTTCTGCACGATGCTCCAACTGCGCGCCGTCTCAGGATATCCATGAAACAGCAGGACGAGCGGACCCTGCCCCACTTCCACGTAGGCAAAGCGAACGCCGTTGGCTTCGATGAACTTCACGTCGGCTGCAGCCTGCAATGGCTGAAGCGTGCTTGCCGGCCTCGCGCCGAACTCCATCCCAAGCCACGCAGCGTATGCTGCACCCAGCGCGGCAAGCGCCAACGCCAGTATGGCAGTCCGTCCAACCCAGCGCATTGGCCCCTCCTCCGCGCAGCCTACGCCTTCCGCTTTGGGCGTGGAAAGACGCCCTTGGTCAGAAACTTGGCCCCACTCGGTTTGCGACTGACGGCGGTCGCGGGAGGCTGCGTCGCGGGGATGAGGTGATGTTTGCCGGGCCCAATCAGATCCGCGCGTCCCATCGCCTTCAACGCATCACGCAACACCGGCCAGTTGTCCGGATCGTGGTAGCGCAGGAACGCCTTGTGCAGTCGGCGCTGGCGAAGGCCGTGCACGCTCGCAACCCGCTCGGAGGCCCCACGTCGCACGCCGCGCAGCGGGTTCACGCCTGTGTGGTACATCGCGGTCGCGCTCGCCATCGGCGACGGCAGGAACGTCTGCACCTGATCGGCGCGGAAGCCGTTCTTCTTCAGCCAGAGCGCCAACTGCATCATGTCTTCATCCGTCGTGCCCGGATGGGCGGCGATGAAATAGGGGATGAGGTAGTATTTCTTGCCCGCCTTCTTCGCCGCCGCGTCGAACATCGCCTTGAAGCGGTCGTAGGTTCCGATACCGGGCTTCATCATCTTCGAGAGTGGACCGTCCTCGGTGTGCTCCGGCGCGATCTTCAGCAACCCGCCGACGTGATGCGTCACCAATTCTTCGACGTACTCCGGGCTCTCGACCGCGAGGTCGTAGCGCACGCCGGAGGCGACCATCACCTTCTTCACGCCCGGCACCGCGCGCGCCTTGCGATAGAGCCCGATCAGCGCCTCATGGCTCGTGTTCAAATTCGGGCAGATGCCGGGATAGACGCATGACGGGCGCCGGCACGCCGCCTCGATCGCCGGGTCCTTGCACGCCATCCGGTACATGTTCGCCGTCGGCCCGCCGATGTCGGAGATGACGCCCGTGAAGCCCTTCGTCTTGTCGCGGATGTTCTCGATCTCTTTCAGGACGGAGCCTTCGGAGCGGCTTTGGATTATGCGCCCTTCGTGCTCGGTGATCGAACAGAACGTGCAGCCGCCGAAACAGCCACGCATGATCGTGACGGAGAAGCGGATCATCTCCCACGCCGGGATCTTCGCGTCCCCGTAACTCGGGTGCGGCGCGCGCGCGTAGGGCAAATCGTAGACCGCATCCATTTCCGGCGTCGTCAGCGGAATGGGCGGTGGGGTCAGCCAGAGTTCGCGGTCCGCATGCCGCTGCACCAACGCCCGCGCGTTGCCCGGATTGCTCTCGCGGTGAAGCACGCGCGAGGCGCGCGCATAAGCCTCTTTGTCCTCGATCACCTGCTCGCACGACGGCAAGCGAACGACAGTGTTCGGCGCACCGATGCGCGCACCTTCGTCCGCGCTGTCGACGTCGTCGGCATGCGCCTCGACCCAGTCCTCTGGCACGCGCGATTTGAACAACGCCACGCCGCGAACGTCGTCGATCTCGGATGCCTTCGCACCCGCCGCCATGCGATGCGCGACCTCGACGATCGCGCGTTCCGCATTGCCGTAGAGCAATATGTCGGCTTTCGCGTCGGCCAGGATCGAGCGGCGCACCTTGTCCGACCAATAATCGTAGTGCGCGATGCGCCGCAGCGACGCCTCAATCCCGCCAAGCACGATCGGCACGTCCTTGAACGCCTCGCGGCAGCGCTGCGCATAGACGATGGAGCAGCGGTCGGGCCGCTTACCGCCCTCCCCGCCCGGCGAGTAATTGTCGTTGTGGCGCAGGCGACGATCCGAGGTGTACCGGTTCACCATCGAATCCATGTTGCCGCCGGTGACGCCGAAGAAGAGCTTAGGCCGCCCCAACGCCTCGAACGGTTCAGCACTCTGCCAATCGGGCTGAGCAATGATCCCGACGCGAAACCCTTGCGCCTCCAACAGCCGCCCGATGATCGCCATGCCAAAGCTCGGGTGGTCGACATAGGCGTCGCCCGTCACGATCACGATGTCGCAGGCATCCCAGCCGAGCCGCTCCATCTCCGCCCGGGTCATGGGCAGGAACGGCGCAGGCGCGCGGCGGCTCCGGGCGGCGGCGAAGAGGGGCTTTGCGTGCATGGCTGCCCCTGATGTGCCGCTTCTTCTAGGCGCGTCAAGGCCGCCAG
This sequence comes from uncultured Flavobacteriaceae bacterium, assembly GCA_964561925.1. GTDB lineage: Bacteria > Pseudomonadota > Alphaproteobacteria > Micropepsales > Micropepsaceae > SZUA-430. The sequence goes on along the minus strand of CAZLRW010000032.1, from coordinate 9,512 downwards.
GTTTAACCTTTCGGGACGTTGCGGCCCAAATTCCGGCTCGCGCGTGTCCTTGGGGCACTGCACACGCGGCGCGCGAGGTGCCAGAGTGGCTCCAATGTCCGTCAACGCTTGGGGGAGCGTGACATCGCATGTCTGAAGAAGCCTCGTTTCCGGCGGAAACCGATGTCGCCGGACGGCTGATGCTGTCGGGCGCCGATGCGCTGGGCAGCAACCCGTGGATCGTGCCGCGGCCGGAACTCGAACAACACGGGCTGACCAAGGCCGACCTCGACGACGCGCAGGTCGAGCGCTCGCGTCGGACCACGGAGCACGAGTTGCGGCAGCACGGCGCCCGGGTCGTCTCCGCGTTCCTCGTTCCGCTTGCCGCGGTCGCGGGCATGTATGTCGCGTTCGGCGGCGGATCGCTGACCGCCATTCCTTCGTTCGAATGGGTCGCCTATCTGGGCGTGTCGTTGATCCTGGGCGCGTTCGCGGCGCGGGCGCAAACGGTGCAGCACCAAGAAGCCCTGGCGACGTTCGAGGATTTCATGAGCCTGAACGACCGGCGCATGGCCTTTCGCGCAAAGGAGCGCGAGTGGCAGGACGAGCAGCGCCGGCGAACGACGACACACTTCTGGCTTGACGAAATCCCGAAAATCGCCGCGGAAAAAGGCGTGCCGGCGAGCAGCGTGTTCGCGCAGGAAGTGGGCAAGCTCTTCGTCGCGTGGGGTTGGCTCGTGCGGTTGAATCAGCGCGCGGACGATTACGGCGTCGACATCTTCACGAGCGGCAAGGAAGGCAGCGCCGTCGTGCAATGCAAGCACGCGAACGGCGGACCGACGCCGCACGACGTGCGCGATCTTGCGGGCAGCCGGCACGCGTTCGGCTCCGACTACGGCCTGCTCGTTTCGATCCATCCGCCGCTGGCCACGCGTCAGAACGAGTTCTTCTCGGAGAAAGGGCAGCTCGAGTTCTGGCACTTAGGCCATATCCTCGAGCAGTCTGCGGTGCTCTACAAACAGCGCACCGGCGACGACGCGCCGGCCGACTCAAGCCGCAGTCAGTTCTTGAACGCTGACGGGACGCCGATCGCTTGGCAGGGCGCGGCAGAGAAAGACGCCGCGGAATAGGTTGCGATTCCCCACCCAGCTTGTGAAATCCGCCACAAGGCGGTGCGACGGCCCTTGCCGCCTTCACGGTGCCCGAGTACCCCTCGCGCCGACGCACGTCCGCGCGAAAGGAGCCACCCCATGCACCGCCTCGGCTTTCTGGCGATCGCCGCCTTGTTCTCAGCCCACGCCGCCCTTGCCGGCGACGACATCAAGGGCTCGAAGGATCACCCGCTGCTGACGCGCTATCCCGCGAGTTTCATCACGGACTACGAAAAGAACTTCAACAGCGTGAAGTTCAAGGTCTCCAAGACCGAAGAGAAGGCCGTCGAAGGTCAGGCGACGATCATCAAATACTTCTACGAGAGCGCGGAGAACCAGCCGTCGCCCCTGCAGATCATCCGCAACTACCAGAACGCCGTCAAAGCGATCAAAGGCGAGGTCGTGTTCGAACGCGCGCCCGCGGATAACGACCCCGGCGAGACGACGCTTAAGGTCGTGGCCGGCGGCAAGGAGGTCTGGATCAAGGTCGAACCCGACATCTGGAGCGCGCCGACGCAGAGCTATCGCCTGTCGATCGTCGAAGTCGAAGCGATGGCGCAGGTGATCAGCGCGAACGCGCTGTTGGACGCGTTGAACAAGGACGGCTTCATTGCGCTCTACATCAATTTCGACACGGGCAAGTCCGAGCTCAAGTCCGACGGCGAAGCCACAGTGAAGGAGATCGCCGCGATGCTGAAGGCGGCGCCTGCGATGAAGATCTCGATCGAGGGGCACACGGACAATGTCGGTACGGCGGCGTCGAACCAGAAGCTCTCCGAGGCGCGGGCGAAGGCGGTGATGGACGCCGTCGCCAAAGCCGGTATCGCGAAGGACCGCCTCGCCGCCAAGGGCCTCGGCCAAACGGTGCCGATCGCCGACAACCGCACCGATGAGGGCAAGGCGAAGAACCGGCGGGTGGAGTTGGTGAAGCAGAAATAGCCGGGTCAACGAAAGGGCGGCGGATCTCGGGTGAGATGCCGCCGCCAAGGTTTGGTGCATGAGGGCCGGGGTGCCCGATACGCGGGAACCCCGGGGTAGTTCAGTTCAGATCGATGGTCGCTCTGCGGTTCTGAGGCTCTTTCACTCCGTCCCCGGTTTGGACCACCAGTTCGCTCTCGCCCTTGCCCGAAGCCGAGATCGAGCCTTCCGCAACGCCTTTGCCGACGAGATTGGACTTCGCGGCATTGGCGCGGCATTCGGAGAGTTTCTGGTTGTACGCGGCCGAGCCCACCGTGTCGGTGTGGCCCATGACGCGCACGCTCGCCGAGCCGGTCGATTTCGCGGCGGCGGCGGCCTCGCTCAACACCGCATCGGCTTCGGCCGTGATGTTGCACTTGTTGAAGCCGAAGAAGATGATGAATTGCTTCGGCGGTGCAGGCGGCGGCGGTGGCGGCGCCGCAGGTGCGGGCGGCGGCGGCGGTGCCGGCGGATCGTCGTAGCCATAGCGGAAGCCCAGCGAGACCGTGTGCTTCGTCACGTCCATCGGCAGGTTGAACGGCTCCGGCTCGTTGACCCAAAGATAGCGGTACGTCACCGCCACGTCCCAATGATCGGACAGCCGGTGCGTGAGGCCCAAGATGCCCTGGAGCGCCAGCTTCGCATCGGAGTCTTCGAGCAGAGGGATCTCGCGGTCGAGGCGCACCATGTCGACGCCGGCGCCGACGCCGAGATTCACGAGCCAGCGCTTCGCGATCGGCGCGTCGTAGATGAGGTTGCCCATCGCGCTCCAATCGGTGATGTCGCCGTCGACGACGTTGACGTTGTTCACCTGACCGAGGTCGTTGTTGCGATAGCCGAACTCGAGTTCGAAGCGGACGTTGCCGTTGAACGCATGACCGAATGTCGCGAGCACGCCCCAGCGGTTCTCGAACTCCAGCGAGGCGGCGCCGATGCTCGTGTCGTTGACGTGCACCCACGCCCCCTCGAGCCCCACATACCAGCCGTGGCGCGTCGCATCGGCGGACGCGATCCCGGCTGAGCCGAGCGCGAACACCGTCCCGAGCAGAACTGTACGAATTGTCACCTTAACTCTCCCCCATCTCCACGACATTGAGCCCCCAAGGGACGCCTTACGTGGAGCGCCCCCTCGTCGGCGGACTATCCCGCCAAGGGGCTTTGCGGCGCCCCCCGCAGTTGGAGGGGCGCGACGCGGATTCTGGGCGCAGCGCACCGGTTTGCCGCCGCGGTGACGCAAAGTTGCAACAAGCCGGGGATGCGCGCTGCGGGCGTCTTCCCGGGCTTAGACGCCAGCCGCCCGCTTCTGCAGATCGTGGATCGCGGTGGCACTTGGCTGCGCCTTCGGCATCCGGTTCCAGGCGTCGAGCGCTGCGATCTTGTAGGCCTCGGCGAGCGTCGGATAGTTGAACGTATTCTCGACGAAGTAATCGAGCGTGCCCCCCAAATTCAGCACTGCCTGGCCGATATGGATGAGCTCCGTCGCGCCCTCGCCCACGATATGCACGCCAAGCAACCGCCGCGTCTCGAGCGCGAAGATCATCTTCATGAAACCGCTCGAGAGACCCATAATGTGCCCGCGCGACGTTTCGCGGAAGCGCGCGATGCCGCATTCATAAGGGACTTTGCGCTCGCGCACCTGCTCTTCCGTCATGCCGATCGTGGAAATCTCGGGGACGGAATAGATGCCGTAGGGAAAGAACTCCGGCGCCGCATGCGCCGTCTCGCCGAACGCGTGGCAGGCCGCGATCCGCCCCTGCTCCATCGAGGTCGAGGCGAGGCTCGGGAACCCGATGATGTCGCCGACCGCATAGATGTGCGGCACGGCGGTCTGAAACGTCGCCTTGTCGACGGAAAGCCGCCCGCGCGCATCCGCGGTGAGGCCGACGGCGGCAAGGTTCAACGCCCCCGTCGCCCCCTGCCGGCCGGCGGCGTAGAGCACCATCTCGGCCGCAACCTGCCGCCCGTCCTCCAAATGCACGAGACAGCAATCCGCGCCCACGCGCTCGACACGGACGACCTTCGACTTCAGACGCAGCGTCATGCCGCGATCGCGCATGTCATGAATGAACTCGTCGACAAGCTCCTGATCGACGAACGGAAACACCGTCGCAGAGGGATCGATCACCGTCACCTTGACGTCGAGCGCCGAGAAGATCGTCGCATACTCGATCCCGATCACCCCCGCACCGATCACGCACAGACTGCGCGGCAACCGTGGCAGATCGAGAATATCGTCCGGATCGAGCACCGCCTCGCCGTCGAACGGAACGTCCGCAGGCCGGAACGGCTCCGTCCCCACGGCGAGGATGAAGCGGTCCGCCGAAAACTCCAAAACCTCACCGCGCTCGCCAGTGACCGCTATGCGATGCGCATCAAGAAACCGCGCCACCCCAGCAACCTTCGCCACCTTGTTGCGCGCAAACTGATGCTCGAGAATCTCCACCTCATGATCGAGCGTTATCGAGAGCCGCCGCTTCAAATCCGCCGCGGTGATATCGTCCTTGACCCGATAAGCCCGCCCATAAAATCCCCGCTCCCGCCAGCCGGAGAGATTGAGCACGGTCTCACGCAGCGTCTTCGAAGGGATCGTCCCCGTATGCACGCAAACCCCGCCAACCCGATGCCCCTTCTCGACGACGAGCACGGACTTCTTCAACTTCGCCGCCTGAATAGCCGCGCGCCGTCCCGCAGGACCGGAACCGATGACGATGAGGTTGTAGTGAGACATGTGGGTACCCAGAAACCGGGCACTCAACATAGACAACAGCTTCTAGGAACTGATTAACCGACCTCAGATTCACGCTTCGTTAAGTCGGGCGCCGTCGTTTGCAGCCAGCGACCGTGGCCCGGGTCGTCGTAAGAGGACCCTGCACTCCGCTTCTTTCGGGCAATGCTCGTTGACGGGGTCCCATCAAGATGGCTTCGGCGTCGCCCTGCTACCCGGGCTCGTGATTGTCGAGCTCGGTTTCGCGGGCTTCGTCGTCGTGGTGGCACCCTGCGACGTTGATTTGACCTTTCCAGGAGCGTGTCGGATCCACATCGTGCAATCGGTTGGATGCTTCTTCAAGTAACATTTCTCGTGTTTGCATTTGGCGATTCCCTCGGGCGAAAGACCAAGCCCCGGTGCCGAGCAGGCGTCGAGGCACCGTTGGTATCGTTCTTCGCACTCTTTGATGGCCTCGTCCGTGTTCATTCCCGGCGGCGGTCCCATCTGCTCGCCCAATGCGCGCTCTGAGAACCAGCTCAAGACGCAGACAAGCATCACAGCCACAATCCAAGCATGCCTCATTCTGCTCCTCCTCTTGCCCGCACGGGCGTGCAGACGTGCGCGTCCCGCCGCGATCGACAATGATCACCGCGCTCGCGTGAAAGACTCAAAACCGGATCCGTCCGGCGTTTCCCATCGCAGTCTGCAGGCCGCTCTCACGGTTTCATCAAAGACGCGAGATAAGTATGGGCTGGCTGCCTCGAAGCCGCATCCCCCGTGCGGGAGATGCGGCTTCGCATTTTCTGGCACAAAGCGCGAGCACCGGCCCGTTGACCCAAGAACACCCGCAATAGGCTCCAACGGATCGTGACAGATCCTGCGCCTCGGCCCGCTGAGGGTCCGCTGGCGAGCTCGGCACATATGTCGCTTACGTTTCCGACAAGTGGCAGCACTTCGTTCATGTACTAAAGACTTTAGGTCGCCAACGCCGCCAACCTCGCCAACACCTGCCCTGCACCCGCAAGCCGCTCCTCTGCACTTGCCCACTCGCGCATGATCACCACCTTCTGATCGGGTCTGACCTTCGCCGTCTTTGCATTCTGCGCGATCCACTCGATCAGCTTCGCGGGGTTCGGGAATTTGTTGTTGCGGAAGGTGATCGTGACGCCTTTGGGGCCGGCGTCGATTTTTTCGACTTGGGCGATGCGGCAGAGGCGTTTGATCGACATGATTTTGAGGAGCGTCTTCACCTCTTCCGGCAGCGGGCCGAAGCGATCGATCAGTTCGGCGGCGAAGGCGTCGATCGCCTCGTCGGTTTCGAGCGTCGACAACCGGCGGTACAACGCCAGGCGAACGTTGAGGTCGCCGACATAGCCCTCCGGGATCAGCACGGCCGAGCCCAGATTGATCTGCGGCGACCAGGTTTCGTCGCGCTCGACGACAGTGCCGCGCAGGCTTGCGACCGCCTCTTCCAGCATGTCCTGATAAAGCTCGATGCCGACTTCGCGCACCTCGCCCGATTGCTCTTCGCCGAGGAGATTGCCCGCGCCGCGGATGTCGAGGTCGTGGCTCGCGAGGCTGAACCCCGCACCCAGCGTGTCGAGCGCCTGCAGCACCTTCAGCCGGCGGTCGGCCGTATCGGTCAGCGTGCGGTCGGCGGGCACGGTGAAATAGGCATACGCACGGGCCTTCGACCGGCCGATGCGTCCGCGTAATTGATAGAGCTGCGCCAGGCCGAAAATGTTCGCGCGCTGCACGATCAGCGTGTTCGCGGTCGGGATGTCGAGCCCGCTTTCGACGATCGGCGTCGACAGCAGCACGTCGAACTTGCCGTCGTAGAACGCGGACATGATGTCCTCGAGCCGCGTCGGCGCCATCTGCCCGTGCGCGATGCCGATCTTCACCTCCGGCACCGTCGTTTTCAGGAACTCCTCGGCCTCGGGCAAGTCGGCGATGCGGGGACAGACATAGAAACTCTGCCCGCCGCGATAGTGCTCGCGCAGCAGCGCCTCGCGCAATGTCACCGGGTCGAACGGCGACACGAACGTGCGCACGGCGAGCCGGTCGATCGGCGGCGTCGCGATGATCGACATTTCCTTCACGCCGGAAAGCGCGAGCTGCAATGTGCGCGGGATCGGCGTCGCGGTCAGCGTCAGCACATGCACTTCCGCGCGCAGCTGCTTCAGCCGCTCCTTATGCGCGACGCCGAAATGCTGCTCCTCATCGACCACGAGCAGGCCGAGATCGCGAAACTCGATCGACTTCGCGAGCAGCGCGTGCGTGCCGACGACAATGTCGACCTGGCCCGCCGCGATCGCCGCACGCGTCTCCGTCGCCTCCTTCGCCGTCACCATGCGCGAAAGCTGGCGCACCTTGACGGGAAAGCCCTGGAACCGCGTCGTGAAGTTCTTGAAGTGCTGCCGCGCGAGCAGTGTCGTCGGCACCACGACCGCGACCTGCCGCCCCGTCATCGCAACGACGAAGGCCGCGCGCAGCGCCACCTCCGTCTTGCCGAACCCGACGTCGCCGCAGATCAGCCGGTCCATCGGCCGCCCTCGGCCAAGATCCTCCATCACGTCGGCGATCGCCTTCTCCTGATCCTCCGTCTCGCCATAAGGGAACCGCGCGCAGAACTCCTCATAGACGCCGTGCGGCGCGTCGATCACCGGTCCATCGCGCAGCTGCCGCGCGGCCGCGACCTTGATCAGCTGCTCCGCCATATCGCGGATGCGGTTCTTGAGCTTGGCCTTGCGCGTCTGCCAGCCGGCGCCGCCCAACCGGTCGAGCACCGCGCCCTCATCGTCCGCGCCGTAACGCGACAGCAGCTCGATGTTTTCGACGGGCAGAAACAGCTTGCCGCCGTCATATTGCAGCTCGAGGCAATCGTGCGGCGCGCCCATGACCTCGATCGTCTTCAGGCCCAGATACCGCCCGATCCCGTGATCGACGTGCACGACAAGATCGTTCGTGTTGAGCGCGGCGGCCTCGACGATGAAGTTCGCCGCCCGCTTCTGCCGGCCGCGGGCGCGCACGAGCCGGTCGCCCAGAATGTCTTGCTCGGAAATGATCGCGAGCTTCTCGGTCTCGAACCCGTGCTCCAGCCCCAGCACGATGATGCCGACGGCCTGCGGGTGCAGGTCGATCCGTTGTCCCCAATTGTCGAGCATGCGGATCGCGGCCACGCCGTGATCGGCGAGCACACCGCCCATGCGGTCCGCCGAGCCCGCCGTCCAGCACGCGACATAGACGCGCTTCTTCTGCCCCTGGAGTGCGGCGATCGCGGCGGCAACGCTATCGAACACATTCTTCGAGGCGGCGATGCGCTCCGGCGCGAAGTCGCGCCCCTTCGCGGCGCCGGCGTCGATCTGCCCCGACATCTCGACCGGCTTGAACGGCGAGAACTGCTTGGCATCGCGCGCGCTCAGCACCCGCGTCCAATCGGCCTCGGTCAGATAAAGCGTCTCCGGCGCCAGCGGCTTGTACGGCGGCGCCATGCCCTTCATCGCGGTCTTCGCCTCTTGCCGCGCCAGCACCCGCGCCTCGTAATAGTCGGTGATCAGCGCCAGCCGCGCGGCATGCGACTCCTCAACCTGATTGTCGAGCGTTACCGGCGCCTCGCCCGTGTAGTCGAACAGCGTCTCGAGCCGCTCATGGAACAGCGGCAGCCAATGCTCCATCCCCGCGTGCTTGCGCCCCGCGCTCACGGCTTCGTAGAGCGGATCGTCGTTCAACACCGCCCCGAACGTCGCGAGGTACCCTGCGCGAAACCGCTGGATCGAGGCCGCGTCCAGCGGCACCTCGCTGACCGGCGTCAGCACGACGCGCTCGATCTCGCCCATCGACTTCTGGCTTTCCGCCTCGAACGTGCGGATCGATTCCAACGTGTCCCCGAAGAGGTCGAGGCGCAGCGGGTTGGCCTCCCCCGGCGGAAAAATGTCGACGATGCCGCCGCGCACGGCAAAGTCGCCGGGCTCAACCACGGAACTCGCCCGCGCAAACCCGTTTCGTTCCAGGAACTTGAGCAGATCGTCGAGCCGTACCGTCTCACCCTTCGCCGCGCGGAAACTCGCGCTCTCGACGGCCGCGCGCGGCGGCACGCGCTGCAACGCCGCGCTCACCGTCGTCACCACGACGCGCGGGCCTTTCGCGCGGCCGGTCAGCGCGGCCAGCACCGCCATGCGCTGCGCCGCGATCTCCGGCTTCGGCGACACGCGGTCATAGGGCAGACAGTCCCACCCCGGGAACATCAGCACGCTCAAAGTCGGATCGAAGAAGCCTAGTGCCTCGGCAAGCGCCGCCGCGCGCGGCTCGTCCCGCGCGACGTGAAGATGCGTGCCGCCGTTCTTCCGGACCGCCTCGGCGATCAGAAGCGCGTCATACCCCTCGGGCGCGCCGGCTAAAATCGTATACTTGCTCATAGAGTTTCGTGCGATGGCGTTCGGGCGGATTGGTGCGATCGCACAACCAGTCGTAGAGGTCGTTGTCGGGAACGGTCAGCAACTGTTCGAACGCATCGAGCCCCGCCTCGTCAAGCGCGCCGACATGCGCGTCGGCGAACGGCCCCAAGATCAGGTCGAGCTCCTTCATCCCCCGGTGCCAGGCGCGGAACCGCAATCGCTTACGTCTGGTTTCTTGATCCATCGAGCCCTTCACCAAACCCAGCCCTTCCCCCCTTGAGGGGGAAGGTGGATCGCCGCGGAACGCGGCGAGACGGATGG